>JABXID010000189.1 GCA_013373245.1 Gammaproteobacteria bacterium | reverse complement strand
TTCACTCCAGCATCAGAAACCAGCAGTAGCGCACTAGCATTGTTGACCGAAAAGCACTTTGGCGATGTATTAGTACAGTTGGGTGCTCGTATCGAACATGTTGATATGGATACCGCAGAATTCGATATCACAGGTGAAATTGTTGAGCATCATGAGGAGCATGAGGAAGAAGCGCATCATGATGAACATGAAATGCATGAAGAAGAGCATGAAGCACATGAGCAGCACATTGAACCTCAGTCGTATTCGTTTACACCAGTAAGTTGGTCTGCAAGTGCGGTTTGGGATTTTGCAAAAGGCCAAAACATTGCTTTGTCATACACTCATTCAGAAAGAGCACCAAGCGCCAGTGAAGCGTTTTCGTATGGCCCACACATAGGCACGGGTGCTTATGAAATTGGCGCCTTGTTTGAGATACATGAAGAGAATGAAGAAATTCATATCGAAGCGCGTGAAGACGACTTTGCTCTAGAAACGTCAAATAACCTTGAGTTGACCTATCGTAAATTCAGCGGCGATTTCACTATGATCTTAAACGTGTTTTATAACCAGGTAGACGATTATTACTACCAGGCAAACACGGATTTAATTGCGGTGATTGAAGGGCATGATGAACACGAGGAAGCGCATGAAGAAACGGAAAGCGCGGTTGAAGGTGAACATGAAGAACATGCACAAGACGGATTGCCAGTTTATTTAACACAAGTGCAAGACGCGATTTTTTATGGTGTAGAAAATCAATTGATTTGGCGATTTACACCAGCGGTTGAATTTAAAATTCAGAACGATTTTATCGTTGGCGAATTAGGCAGTGGTGAAAACTTACCTCGCATACCGCCTGCGCGTTTAGGTTTTATCACTAACTACCAAGGTCAAAACCTGTCTGCTAACCTTGAAGTGATGCACAACTTTGAGCAAGACAATTTGGCCGAGTTGGAAACGGAAACACACGCGTATACGTTGATTAACTTATCGACCTCGTATTATTTTGAGTTGGCTGCACAAGACATGGTCGCCAATTTGAAAGTGACCAACTTAACTGACGAAGAAGCTCGAGTGCACACCTCGTATTTAAAAGACCGCACTATGTTGCCAGGTCGAGGTGTTGCGTTAACACTGCGAGGGCAGTTTTAGGCGTAATAGTGTTGGAATTACAAAAACGCCCAGTTAGTTGATAACTGGGCGTTTTTTTATGTTGAATAATATAAGCTCAGATTAAGTATGTTTAGTGTGCAAGGTATGGATCAGTTCGTCTTCCAGCTCTAAACGCTCTTCTAGTATCTGACCAACAACGGACAAATCCGTATCAAAACCAGATAAATCGGTATCGGCTGTCAGATTGGCGTATTTATCGTTAAAGTTAACCAGCACCTCAGTTGTCTCCGAAATTTTAGGGTATATCGAATTAGCAAGCGCGGCGCTTTCTTTACCATGTTCTTCACACTGTTTGACAATATTGTCATACACTTCAAAGTGACCGGCTGATAAATAGTCCACCAATACTTGGCAAAATCGATTGACCGGTAAGGTCTCTGGTAGTGCTTTAGCTTCTTTTTCAAAAGGCGGTAGACCGGCTAATTTACAATATCTGACTAATAACTCTTGGCGTTCTGCCAACCAATTATCAATG
This sequence comes from Gammaproteobacteria bacterium, assembly GCA_013373245.1. GTDB lineage: Bacteria > Pseudomonadota > Gammaproteobacteria > Enterobacterales > Alteromonadaceae > Psychrosphaera. The sequence goes on along the minus strand of JABXID010000189.1, from coordinate 14,602 downwards.
GCGGTATTTGCGCCGCCATATTTTTGTTGGGTTTGTTCTAATTGAGATAACATGCAATATCCTTACATAAATTACTATTGCCCTGACGTTATAAAAAATGAAAATGGCTAAAAGATCAATCTATTTTGGCTTGTAATACCAGTTGGGATAGGTCTTAATGTGGCACTTATACCAATCATCATAAGTATTTGGACTCTCAGTGAGAACTAAAAAGTATAAAGACAATGAACAAGATAGAAGGCATAGTCATTCTACGTCAATATCTTGTGAAGCCGTATTAATGCTTTTTAGACTCATCGAAGACGCCATTCAGAGCTTCTATTTCTTTGTTGCTCGAATTTGAAAGACGTCCAATATTACTGCATTCAAGCGCCTCGAACTAAAAGCTCTGACATGGCGCTGAGAGATCAAATACTTATGATGATTGGAATTAACGTGGGCGTAATTAAAAATATCGAAAGGAATGGTGAGTGATCAATCATAATATTCCACTATCAGATGACGTTGAGGGCTGGTGGTGCGTCATTCATAAGCACAAAGTTCTGTTACCTTTACCTTCGCAAAAGCTACCGTTTGGCAAGTTTGCCGAGCTTAATTTGCCAATTACCCGACCTGACATCGTCCATCACATTGGTTACAAAGACGAAACTCCTGTTTATCTGATACAAGCTAACGAACACGATTTTGAACGCAATGAAAATGATTTTTGTGGTTTGCGTCAGGTGTTGTTTCAACAAGGGGATATGTTCGAATACGCTGCCCGCGCGTTTCAAGTCGATCTGTTTTTGAAAACACATAAATATTGCGGTCAATGTGGACAAGAAATGGAACTGATTGACTGGGAACTCGCCACTCATTGTCGACCTTGTAACCACAGATGTTATCCAAGAATTTCGCCGTGCATTATCGTTGCAATCCGTAAGGGTAATCAAATTTTGCTGGCGAAGGGCGCTAAAAGCACCTCAGGTTTATACAGCGTACTGGCTGGCTTTGTGGAAAGTGGCGAAACGCTCGAGCAAGCGGTTCATCGCGAAGTATTTGAAGAAGTGGGCATTAAAATCAAAAACCTCAAATACTTTGGCAGTCAGCCATGGCCATTCCCGCATTCTTTAATGATGGGTTATACCGCTGAATTTGATGAAGGTGAAATCACTATTTGTGAAGATGAAATTTTAGCAGCTGATTGGTTTACGCTTGAACAAATGCCACAAACTCCGCCGACTCATTCCATAGCGGGTAAATTAATCGAACGTACTAAAGCTATGATGAGGTTAGCGTAAAAGTTGAAGCCCAGAAAAGAAAAAACCACTCTCAAAGGAGTGGTCGAATTTTTCTAGCGCGTGAGCCTAAGGGCTTCTTGTAGTTATTCTTGAGCGCGTTGTATTTATAACAAAGCGGATCACAGACCGCAACAATTTACGCCTAATTGATTTCGAATAAAGAAAAGCATTCTTAGTGCTTTTCTTTCTATGGCAAGTAGTACTAGGGTCTGGTAGGATCTCGCCGTCAAAATTTTGAGGTTTCCAATGGCTGAATTACAAAACGATCGATACTTACGAGCTCTTCTTCAACAACCGGTTGATCGCACTCCCGTTTGGATGATGCGACAAGCAGGACGTTATTTACCAGAGTACCGAGCGACACGTGCTCAAGCGGGAGATTTTGTTTCATTAATGAAAAATCCAGAGCTAGCGTGTGAAGTAACAATGCAGCCTTTGCGTCGTTATCCGATTGATGCCGCTATCCTGTTTTCAGACATTCTGACAATTCCTGATGCTATGGGATTAGGCTTGTATTTCGAAACAGGTGAAGGGCCTAAGTTTGAACGCCCAATTAAAACTGCCAGTGATGTTGCTAAAATCGCCGTGCCTGATCCAGAAGACGAATTAAAATATGTAATGGATGCGGTACGTACAATTCGTAAAGAGTTGAATGGAACCGTGCCTTTGATTGGCTTTTCTGGCAGCCCATGGACATTAGCCACCTATATGGTAGAAGGCGGCAGTACTAAGACGTTTTCTAAAATCAAAGGCATGATGTATTCAGAGCCGCAATTAATGCATCAGTTGTTGGATAAAGTGGCCGACTCAGTTACGTCTTACCTTAACGCACAAATCGCTGCGGGGGCTCAATCAGTAATGATTTTTGATACTTGGGGCGGTGTATTAACCCCTCGTGACTATAAAGACTTTTCATTAAATTACATGAGTAAGATCATCGACGGTTTAACACGTGAAAATGAAGGCCGCAAAGTCCCTGTAACGTTATTTACTAAAAATGGCGGTCAATGGTTAGAGATGATGGCAGAAACAGGCTGTGATGCGTTAGGTTTAGATTGGACCATTAATATTGCTGAAGCGAAACAACGTGTGGGTGATAAAGTTGCTCTGCAAGGTAATATGGACCCTGCCATGTTATACGCGACACCAGATCGTATTCGTCAAGAGGTGAAAACGATTTTAACCGATTACGGCCATCACAATACTGGTCACGTATTTAACTTAGGTCACGGTATTACACCGGATGTTAGTCCAGAAAACGCTGGCGTATTCTTCGATTCAGTCGTGGAATACAGTAAAGAATTCCACAAGTAAGTTCTTTTTAAACATCGAGAATCTCTGATAAACGCTGCCTCACCTTTGGCAGCGTTTTTGTTTCAAACCAATCATTTTTCTTTAACCAAATATTATTCCTAGGTGAGGGATGCGGCAAAACTACCGTGTTGGTAATGTCGGATTGTATGATTGCCACATTCAGAGAATGATAATTTTCAACATACGCTTTTGCCGCGTAACTGCCGATCAAAATCGTCAGCTTGATGTTTGTCATGTTAGTCCGCAAAGTATTGTGCCATGTTTGTTGGCAGATCTTTGGTGGTGGTGCATCACCACTACCAGATTTGGCTTTGCCCGGATAACAAAAAGCCATTGGCATAATGGCAAATAACTCAGGGTTATAAAATTGTTGCTCATTTACCCCTAACCAATCTCTGAGCCTGTCACCTGATTGATCTTTAAAAGGTAAATTTCTTTGATGAGTTTGTAATCCAGGCGCTTGCCCGATGATCAATATTTGGGCTTGTGAATGAATCTGTACTATCGGGTTTGGTGGCAATGGCAATTTGTTTGCACACAGTTGGCAAGCACTGACATTTTCCAGTTTTTTGATAAGTTGTATATTCGTTTCAGACATAAAAAACCGCAGCGTTCGTTATTAGCAAAGGCTACGGTGTTGCATTGGCAAGTTGTCTTGTTCTAATTAAAACAAGCGGTTTAGACCGTTAAGCGCTGCTACGCGATATGCCTCTGCCATAGTTGGGTAATTGAACGTGGTATGAACAAAGTACTCAATGGTATTGGCTGGTCCTTTTTGTTGCATGATAGCTTGTCCAATGTGGACGATTTCGGCAGAACGTTCACCAAAACAGTGAATACCTAAAATTTCTTTTGTGTCGCAATGGAATAGTATTTTTAAACTACCAATTGGGCTACCACCGATTTGTGCACGGGCTAAATGTTTAAACGATGCACGCCCTACTTCGTAAGGAATTTTAGCCGCAGTTAATTGTTGTTCCGTTTTACCAACAGAAGACATTTCCGGAATTGTGTAAATACCAGTCGGGATATCGTCAATCAGTTTACCTTCAATGGCTTTATTTAATATGTAGTCAGCGGCAATTCGACCTTGATCATAGGCTGCACTTGCAAGGCTTGGATAGCCGATAACGTCACCGATGGCGTAGACGTTATCAACTTCAGTTTTATAGGTTTTATCAACGGCGAGTGAACCACGAGAATTAGCGGTTAGGCCAACTGCACCGAGATTTAATGAGTCGGTATTACCTGTACGACCGTTGGCGAACAAAATGCAATCCGCTTTCATACGTTTGCCTGATTTCAACGTTAATACAACACCGTCTTCATCGGCGCTAATTTTGTCGTATTCTTCATTATGTCGAATAACAATGCCACTATTCCAAAAGTGGTAACTCAATGAGTCCGTCATTTCGGCATCCATAAACGACAGCAATCGCTCTCGACCGTTGATTAAATCAACTTTGTAGCCTAAGCCACGGAAAATAGATGCGTATTCACAACCAATGACACCCGCGCCATAGATGATGATGCTTTTAGGCTCGTGTTTTAACGACAAAATAGTGTCTGAGTCGTAAATGCGAGAATGAGTAAAGTCGACGTCTGCTGGACGATATGGACGAGAGCCGGTAGCGATAACAATATACTCAGCGGTGATCTGCTCAATTGAACCATCAGCATAAGTGATGTGTAACGTGTTTTTATCTACAAAAGCAGCTGAACCGTGATAAACGGTTACGTCATTACGATTATAAAAACCACCACGTAGACGAACTTGGTCCTGAATTACTTTGGTGGTGTGTTTTAAAATGTTTTCAAAGGTAAGAGTTTCCGCTTTTTCAGTGTTGTTAAATAACGGATTGCTGTTGTATTCAACTAAACGGCTAACTGAATGACGTAATGCTTTAGAAGGTATGGTTCCCCAGTGTGTACAACCACCACCCACTTGTTTGTGTTTTTCAACGACAGCGACCTTTTTGCCGGCTTTGGTCAAGTTCATCGCCGCGCCTTCCCCTCCAGGGCCTGTCCCTATAACAATTGCGTCGTATTGGAATTTAACATCTGGTTGTTTGGTTTTACTTGCTTTGCTTTTTGTAGCCACGTCGAAGCCCTTGTTTTTTAAAGGAGATACTATGAATGATAAAAACTTTTGACCAATACGCCAAGCTTTTATCGTCAAATAACAGGAATTATGAGCATTAAAAAAGCGGCGAGCGCCGCTTTTGGTGGAATTTTACTACAGATGGCTTATTTTTATCCGATTATGCGTACTGCATTCGTATTTGTTGCCATTGTGTTTGTTGCTTTGCAAGTTGCTGTTTTAACTGTTGCATAGTGTGTTGTAGTTCGCTGATCACTGCCTCAGATGCCTTTTGCTTTTTGGCCGCCAGCAATTGTCTTTTGGCTTGACTGTAACTTTTTATTTTTTCAATCATGAGCTCATATTCAGCTTCTAGTTTTGCCATGATTTCGTGGTGATCTGGTAACTCTAAACTCGTCAATTTAGATTCCGTTTTATACTTTTGCATGGTTAGTTTAGCTGCTGCAATTTTGTCTTCTGGCACTTTTCTTAAATTTGAAGTAAGACCTAAATAGCTGGCGGTTTTTATGAACCACTTGCTGGGATCGAAGTGATACCAACGAATGCCGTTGCGGTAGTCAGTTTCGAAAATGTGGTGATAATTATGATATCCCTCACCGTAGGTCAACAATGCCAGTAGACCATTGTCGCGCGCTGTATTTTTGTCTGTATAGGGCTGTGAACCCCAAATATGAGCAAGCGAATTGATGAAAAACGTGAAGTGATGACTCAAAACTAAACGTAAGACACCAACAGTTAATAACATTCCCCAGATATCATTAAAAATAATACCGAGCACAATTGGTATACCGAAATTCATTAAAATTGATAACAACAAATAATGTCTGTGTTGCCACATTACAATTTTATTTTTCTGTAAGTCACGCACATTGGAGTAGTCAGAGTAGCTGTTGCCTTGGTAGTCACGTAACATCCATCCGATGTGGCTGAACCAAAATCCCTTTTTGGCAGAGTATGGATCTTTGTCATTTTGGTCGACGAATTTATGATGTATTCTGTGATCTGATGACCAGTGTAACGCGCTGTTTTGTAAAGCAAACGCGCCGCCTAATGCCAGAATGAACTGTAAAAAAGGATGGGCATCATAGGTCTTGTGGGCCCATAACCTGTGATAACCAACGGTTATGGACATACCCGCATAACCCAATGTTAGAATGGTCGCGATTAGGTGGACGGAGCTAAAGCCATAATAATAGCCGTATGCAGGAACACCGATTAAGGCAATAACAAAAGTCAGTGTAAAGACTAAAACGTTAGTCCAAAGAATAGGTGGTTTTTTCATTTAATTTTTTCTAGCGTACATGTGTAAGCCGAATTATTATGTTTGCGCGACAAAAAATCAATGGTGTGAGCAAGATTTAGCGTACATGTGTGCGCTAATTGGAACGGTTGCTGGATTTTTCATCAATTTCATTAAACAGTGTGGGAACAACATGAGTCAAACTAGAGCAGAACAGAAAGAACAAACTCGACGTACTATCATCGAAGCTGCTTTTCGTTTGCTCAGTGCTGAACAGAGCTTCGCAAATCTAAGCTTACGAGAAGTTGCGAGGGAAGCTGGTATAGCGCCAACGTCGTTTTATCGTCATTTTAAAGACATGGATGAACTTGGATTAACTTTGGTTGATGAAGCTGGATTGACCTTAAGACAGCTAATGCGTCAAGCGCGCAAACGCATTGCTAAAGGCGGTGGCAGTGTTGTTCGAACATCGGTGGATACTTTCATGGAATTCATTGCAACAAATGCCAATGAATTTAGATTGTTGCTGCGTGAACGTTCCGGTACCTCAAAAGCATTCCGTTTAGCGGTTCAGCGTGAACTGCAGCACTTCATAGAAGAACTCTCCGATTACATTGAACATAAAACCCACGCTAATCATCAAAATGCGTATTTCGAAGCGGATGCATTAGTGACACTAGTATTTAATGCTGGCGCTGAAGCACTTGATATAAGTCAGTCAAAACGCGAGTTGTTGGCAGAAAAAGTTATTCAACAACTTAGGTTTGTCGCTAAGGGTTCTGCTGCTCTAAGGCACTGATAAATTAGAGAATAGATTAAGTGTCAGGTAACTGTCATATGACATTTGACCGACAGTCACCCTAATGACGTTGTGTCAGGGCGAGCTATAATATTTTATTGATGGAGTGTTAAACAGCAAGGAAACAGCAATGGATAATCAAGACAAATTACAACAACAAAATACGAAACCTAAATCTGAAAACTCTTATCAAAATATTAAAATGTTGGCGTTACTTAGACGTGGTTATGAATTTAAATTTCAAGACGGTGATGCAGAAATTTCGTGTTGGGGCTCAAGTTTTAGCGGCCAAGAAACAATTACGATTAATGGCAGTGTAGTAAGTAAACTAAGAAACTTAACTAGTCGAAAGTCACTGCATACTTTTCAATATGAAGATCACACCTATGAAGTTGAATTTGACATGGTAAGCATTCGACGCTCGGAGTTGCACTGCATTCTGATAAAAGATGGTGTTCACTTCGGGACTAAAAAAGCCCGTCCAACAAATTTGACGAATAACAAATCGTTATCCATATGGCGTGCTTTTGCGGAAGGCGTTGTTTTTGGTGTAATTGGAGCTGCGCTAGGCTTTGGGTTAGCTAAGTTGTTCAAAAGTGATACAGACACAACGGCCCTTTTAGTTGATTCTATTAACTTGTTTTTTACATAAGTGGGGGTGAGTTATGGAAATTAATGCACTGCTTATTAAAGAACAACGGACACAAAAAAACTGGACGCAACAGCATTTGGCGGATGTATGTGATTTGAGCTTGCGAACAATTCAAAGGGTGGAGCGTTACGGCACAGCATCAAACGAAACGGTATCAGCGTTGGCTTCGGTTTTTGAGCTTGATATTGAGCAAATAATTTTGCCCACTGTTGAAGTAAGTACCTATGAAAAGCCTAGCTTACCTAAGTGGGCCGAACGTTCATTGTTAGTGGTTAGTTCTGGTATTTTTGGTTATGTTCTCGCCGTGTTGACCAGCCAATAGATATTTATGACGGGACAAAGGAAAACAAGAAGGCCAGTGAATATCACTGGCCTTTTCTAATAGAGAGTGTTGTTCTTTTGCGCAAAGCCAGACATTAAAGACCAACGGTCTTTAGTCTTTCTTGCTTAATACAACCCCACACTCTAAGTGGTGGGTATATGGGAATTGATCGAACACGGCAAACTTCTCAACTTTATGTGTTTTGTATAGTTCAGTTAGGTTTTCGTGCAGTGTATTTGGATTGCATGAAATATAAATAATGTTTTTATATTGGCTAACTAGTTTAACGGTTTCGTCGTCGAGCCCAGCTCTTGGTGGATCGACAAAAATTGTTTCACAGTTATAGCTAGTTAAGTCAATGCCTTCTAGACGGTTAAACGCACGCGTACCCGCCATCGCCTCTGTAAATTCCTCTGCTGACATTCGAATAACTTTTACGTTATCCGTTTTGTTAACTGAGATATTGTACTGCGCCGATGCCACAGAACTTTTGGATATTTCTGTCGCTAATACTTTGTCGAACTTATCGGCCAAAGCAATCGAAAAATTACCGTTGCCACAATACAGTTCAAGTAAATCACCTTGATATGGAATGGCATTTTTCGCCCAGCTCAGCATGTCTTCACAGACTTTTGCATTGGGTTGTGTGAAGCTGTTTTCCACTTGTTTGTAGATGTATTCTTTACCGTCGACGTTCAATTTTTCAATGACAAAATCTTTGTCTAAAATTTCTTTTTGACGTCTAGCTCGGCCAACAAAATTGATCTGATATTTTTCCGATAATGTTTGCTTAAGTTTTTTACATTCGCTGAGCCACTCTTCACTGAGCGGCTTGTGGTATAGCAAACTTACCAATATTTCACCTGATAAGGTTGAGAGATAATCAATCTGAAATAACTTTCTACGTAATACTTCATTTGGCTTTAGTAGTTCAATGATGTCGTCCATCACCGCACTGATTAACTCACTGGCCGGTGGGAAATGATCGATACGTACTTTTTCTTTCGTCTGCTGATTAAACATGATGTGAAATAAGTCGTCACCGTCGTGCCACACTCGAAACTCACAACGCATACGATAATTTAGCTTTGGCGATGCAAAGGAGTCGATATTCGTTACGCCAAACTCACTGAACTGTTCGCGTATTGTCTGCACTTTGTTTTCTAAGAGTGTGTCGTATTGGTCGGGCTGAATTGAGCTTAAAGGCATGAGGTTTGGCGCTTATTCAATAAAATATGAACGACATTTTACGTTAAATAAATGAAACAATGAACCGAAACACACAATCATTGTTTACCTAGTTTAATTAATTGTGATGTATCGAGTCGCCGGTCTTGATTTGGATTCTCTAATTCAAATACTTGGCTATTTTGCCATTGTTCAAGCGGGAACATATTTGCGGTTATTGGACTTTGTTTCAACAACATTTCAAATGCACCCGTGTTATTTAATCGTTTTAGGCCAAGCTCAATTCTATTTGCCAGTTCTTGATTCTGTTTGCCGACAAAAAAGTAAACAGGGGCTTGATAATGCAAAATGATGTTATTAGCGATACGTAAATTGGGGTGCTGCGCTTTAAAGGTTGCATATTCCGGAAAAATTTCATGAATTCCACGTGGGAATAGGTCACATCTGCCCTTAGCAATCACTTCGTACATAGCTTCAAACACTAATACACGAGCAACTTGAAACTGATTGTGTTCTAAAATGTCAGAGTCAGGCCAATGTTGACCTTGGCAGGTGACCATGCGTTTAAGCTGGTCGACATGACTGACATTTTCAACATTAAACAAATTTTGTTCATTGGTGATCAACATTCGATAGCCCATAAGGCCTTTTAACAGTGGAATTTTATTGCCTTATAGCTAAGTTCCCGTTCAGAGTTGGTCATGGTGTGCATGACATCTAATATGCCGTCGTCGTTTAAAAAGTGTAAAGAGCGTTCTTGAGAATAAGGTAAATCGACTTGTACAAAACGATATTCGCCAAAGTCTTTTATCGTCACATTTAACGCCGCAGACAACAGAGCATAAAAATAATCGATGCTGTTATTTTGGTTAGTGTTGGTTTTTAAGATTTTGATGTCACGAATATTATCGTCAGTGGCTGCGTTTACTGCGAAAAGCAGCAGAAAAGTACAAAATGATGTTATGGCAAGGGTACGGCGCATCACGTGTTAAGTCGCCCAACTCCAGATTAATAATCGTTAGTATAGTGCTTAAATCAGCTTTCATATAAATTTGTATATTAGATTTTTCTAATGTAATATGTCGACATTATGTAATCTTATGTTTTTATTACTTATAAAAGCTGTAGTGCAAAAATACTGATTGTGACTATTTTAATGTTAGTGATTTATTTTTGCGTGATGAAGTGAATGTGGACAAAAGTATGAAAAGTTTATTTACCGTATCGTTATTGATTAGCAACTTATTTATAACCGTGGCGCAGGCGACGGAAACCGAAAAAGTGCAAGCCGTTTCATTGCAAACCTTAGTTAAGTTAGACGGTCAAGTTGAAGCGATTAGCCGTTCAACGGTGTCAGCGCAAGTAAGTGCTAAGGTGAAAAACATCTATGTCGATGTCGATGACCGAGTAACGACAGGCACTTTATTGCTTGAAATGGACGACACGGAATTAAAAGCACAGTTGGCAAAAGCTAATGCTGCATTAAACGTGGCAAACGCTCAATCGGTGCAGGCTCAAAGTGAATACAAGCGTTTGCAAGGACTTAAAAGCAGCCAGTTTGTCAGCGATAGTGATATGACGAAGGCAGAAGCCGCTGTGCAAGTCGCGCAGGCCAATATAAACCTTGCTAAAGCGCAAATCGCACAAGTGGAACAACAACTTACCTATACAAAAATCATTGCACCGTATTCTGGCGTTGTCACCGCAAGACACATTGAAGTAGGCGAAACCGCCAACATGGGTCAACCATTGTTAACTGGATTTGCGCTAAATCAGAACCGCCTTATTTTACAAGTGCCAAATTCGCTCATTGGCTGGATTGATAACAGTCAATCTTTGTTGGCCCAGAACACGGAAGGTCAATGGGTGACATTGAATAATTTGACCATAGCACCAAGTGCAGATCCGTTAACGCATACTGTAATGGTGCGAGCCAATATAGATAAAACTCAGTTCAAACAACGCCCAGGGAGTTTTGTCAAAGTTGCTGTAGCAACCGATGAACGCACAGCATTAGTTGTCCCTGAACAAGCTTTGGTTCAACAAGGTGACTTAAACGCGGTGTACGTGCAACTCGATGATGCATTCGTTTTGCGTCAAGTGATGGTTGGCGAACAACATGGAGATAACGTTGAGGTTATTTCTGGTTTACGTGAGCAAGATGTGGTCGTGAAAAACGGCGCAGAATATTTAGCAGGCCACTAGGAGTAATATGATGGGTATTTCAGGTCGTATCGCTCAATTATTTCAAAACAATCCAATCACACCACTGTTTGCCTTGTTGATCACTGTCATGGGCATTATTGCTATTTTGGTAACGCCAAAAGAAGAAGATCCTCAAATTGATGTGACCATGGTGGACGTATTTTTATCGGCCCCCGGTTTAAACGCTAAGGAAATTGAACAACAAGTTGCCGTTAAAGCGGAAACGTCAATGTCTCAAATCGCTGGAGTAAAACACGTTTACAGTGTCTCTATGGCAGGCCGTGCAGTGATCACCGTGCAATACAAAGTCGGCATAAAACGCCGCGAAGCCTTGGTGAAGACCTGGAATCAGGTGATGACAGAATTACATTGGCCACCTGCATTTGGCGTGAGTCAACCAGCAGTGCGTGCTCGCGGTATCAACGATGTTCCCATTGTGACGTTAACATTTTGGAGTAAAGATCCGAGTATTGACCAGACCCAATTGGGGCAAGTCGCGACTTCGGTGAGCAAAGTTCTGCAGCGAGTTAATGGTAGCCGAAATATTGAAGTCACGGGTTACAGTCATAAAGCTGTGAATGTAAGAATTGATCCTGCCAAAGCTGCGGCTTATGGCATTGATGTGCGCACCATTTTAGCGGCTTTACAGCAGTTTGGTGGTCGTGAATCACAACTGCCTGTGCAATCAGGCAATCAAGAAGTGGCATTAAACATCGGGCAGTTTTTAAAAAATGAACAAGACGTTGCTAACTTAACTTTGTATGGCAACGGACAACAGTTGGTTTTTTTACGTGACATTGCAGAGATATCCTTGGGTACTGAAAAACCTGACAGTTATGTGCAAATGGGCTTTGGTCAAGCATCTGAGCAGTCAGGTTTACATACCGCAGTCACTTTGAGCGTGGCGAAAAAAGAAGGTGAAAACGCGATTGATGTCGCTAATTTGGTATTAGAAACCACGGAACGTTTAAAAGGTAAAGTGATCCCAGACAATGTCGAGGTCAGCACAACTCGAAATTCTGGTTTAACCGCACAGCAAAAAGCCAACACGTTAATTCAAAAGTTGTTGTTTGCAACGTTAGCCGTAGTGGTATTGGTGTTTTTTGCGTTGGGTAAACGTGCTGCTCTAATTGTCGGTATTGCGGTAGGTCTAACTTTACTGGTCACGTTATTTTCTTCTTGGGCGTGGGGGTTTACTTTAAACCGAATTTCTCTATTCGCGCTAATATTCTCCATTGGTATTTTGGTGGACGACGCCATCGTGGTCGTTGAAAATATTCATCGCCAACAACAATTAAATCCAAATGCGCCGTTATTGTCTTTAATTCCTAAAGCGGTAGACGAAGTTGGTGGGTCAACTATTTTAGCGACGTTTACTGTTATCGCCGCCTTGTTACCTATGGCGTTTGTTTCTGGCTTGATGGGTCCTTACATGAGCCCAATACCAATTAATGCCAGTACGGGCATGTTATTGTCTTTGATCATCGCGTTTACTATTACGCCTTGGTTAGCGGTTCGATTGTTAAAACACAACGACACTAATGGGCAGTCTGAAAACGCGCATCATGAAGAAAATGACGCGATAGGTTTTTGGTCAGCAAAAATCCTGAGTCGATTCATCACGGCACAAAATGCATTAGTTAATCAGTGGAAACTGTTTATAGCACTTATCACTATGATAGTGGCGGTAATGTTATTACCTGTATCAGGCATGGTGTTACTAAAAATGCTGCCGTTTGATAATAAATCGACCATGGAAATTGTGGTGGATATGCCAGAAGGAACAACGGCTGAATCAACCTTAGCGGCGCTGCAAACCTTATCGCAAGAATTAGCGAACAAAGACTATGTTGTTGAATATCAGTTATACGCAGGCACCAACGCGCCTATTACATTTAATGGTTTAGTTCGTCAGTACTATATGCGGAATATGCCGCATCAGGGCGAGATCACTCTCACCATTATTGATAAGTCGGAGCGTAGCATTGGAAGCCATGATTTAGCGAAACAAATCAGAATGGATTTAACACCTATTGCTCAAGCGTTAGATGCAGACATAAAAATGGTTGAAGAACCATCAGGGCCACCAACATTAGCGCCAGTAGTTGCTGAAATTTATGGACCGGATCAAGCAACACGTCAGCAAACGGCTAACGCTTTATTGCAAGATTTTAGTTCGACTAATGAGATGGTGGATATAGATTCTTCAATGGCGGCCGAGCAAACATTATGGCAAGTGGTTGTGCACGAACAGCGCGCGATGCAATTAGGTGTCGCAAAAAAAGATGCACAGTTGATGTTGCACCAATTATTGTCGCAGCAACCTGTTGGTTATTTGCACGGTAACGAATCGCAAGAGAGTTATGGCAATACGCCAATACCGATTATTATATCGGCAAGCCATGATTATAAAGCGAATATGACACAGTGGCTGCAGAGTAAAATTCAAAGTAAATCAGGTGGTTTGGTGCCGCTTAGTGAATTTGTTGAAGTGAAACAAAGTGTGCAACCACAAGCAATTTATCACAAAGACTTACGACCTGTGATATATGTCGTGGCGGATATGGCTGGTGAAACGGACAGCCCTTTGTACGGTATGTTTGAAGTACAATCCAAGTTTTCAGAGGCTAATCCACACGTTGATACGTATTACACAAAAGCGCCTGATATTCCTTACGTTAATGCGATCAAGTGGGACGGTGAATGGCAAATTACCTATGAAACATTTCGTGACATGGGCATTGCATATGCGGTTGGTTTGTTGCTGATTTATTTATTGATAGTAGGTCATTTTAAAAATTATCGACTACCGCTGATCATTATGGCCCCTATTCCTTTAACTGTGATTGGCATATTCCCAGGCCATTGGTTATTGGATGCTAAATTTACCGCACCGTCGATGATTGGCATGATCGCATTGGCAGGCATTATAGTGCGTAACTCAATCTTATTAGTGGACTTCATCGAGCAGCAGTTAGAGCAAGGCGTTGACTTAAAAACGGCGGTAGTTCAATCAGCGCAAATGCGCGCTAGACCTATAATTCTAACAGCTTTGGCGGCGATGATAGGTGCAATGTTTATTCTGTCGGATCCAATATTCAAAGGGCTAGCGGTATCGTTGATATTTGGTATGGCGGTATCTTCGGCCTTGACTTTATTTGTTATTCCGATTGCTTACTATCGCAGTAAAAAATAGAGCAGCTTAGAGCTACGCGGATCGAGGGACGAGGAAAAGCAAGGATTAAGAGCTGTAAGCTTTAAGAAAGGCTTCGCCACTAGCTTTAAGCGAAAGAAGTTGGGAGCTGCGAGTGACGAGCCTCGAGGAAAAGCGGGAAGAGATAAAGCTTTAAGGCCGCAAATCAAAAAAAGTGGTTGAGTGTGAGGCTTAGCCGCTTTTTTGCTTTTACGAAACTCGGCTAGAGACCCCGCTAAAAACACGCGGGGATGACGTGTTTTATTGGTATGCCTTCTAGCTTGTTTTGCTTACAGCTTACAGCTTAC
>JABXID010000086.1 GCA_013373245.1 Gammaproteobacteria bacterium | reverse complement strand
CAGACTGCTCCATCCCGCATTCGTAGGATGTGTTTCTAACGAAACAACTTTAAACTGGCAAATAAATAAATTGGATGCGGGAGCTGCTGATTGTATATTGAGCGAACCAACGACAGGTCGTTTAACTCTCTCTATATTTATCAACTGCTATTTACAGCAACCAAATAAATTGGATGCGGGAGCTGGATTTGAACCAACGACCTTCGGGTTATGAGCCCGACGAGCTACCAGACTGCTCCATCCCGCATCAACGTTCGTTTTGGCGCCTTGCCTCAACGAGGTGCGTATATTAATGACATAAAAATTTAATGCAAGGGATAAATTAAAATAAATGTAAAAAATAGGTCTTTTGTTTAAATTTGCTATAATGAGCGCAAATTTATCAACTTTTGTCATTATGCCTAACTTTATTGCTTTAACCTCAGCCGGAATAGAACAGCTACTCGTCGATGAACTGACGGAACTTGGTGCAACCGACGTACACCACAAAATTCAATCGGTCTATTTTTCTGCCCCCCTCGAAATAGCTCAAAAAATTTGCCTGTGGAGCCGACTCGCTACACGCGTTTTGAAGCACGTATCTGAAATCAAAGGAAATGATAAAGACGACATTTATAATGGGGTTTTAGGTATTGATTGGCTACCTTACTTTATGAAAAGTCAGTCTTTTTCGGTTGAGTTTGTTGGAACCGATAAAAGTATAAGAAATACACAATTTGGTGCACTGACAGTTAAAGACGCCATCGTTGATAATTTACGCGAAGAAATGGGTAAACGCCCTGACGTAGATAAAGACAACCCCGATATTAGAGTTCAAGCGCGTTTGTTCAAAGGTAAGTGCAATATTTATGTTGATTTTTCAGGCCCTTCGTTACATCAACGAGGGTTTCGAGCTGAACAAGGTATGGCGCCAATTAAAGAACACTTGGCTGCAGCCATCATTAAACGCAGTGGCTGGGATCAAGAGTCGCCGTTTGTCGATATGTTTGCAGGATCTGGTACTTTATTAATTGAAGCGGCTAATATACATATGCGTAAAGCTCCGGGTCTTAATAAATCGAGCTTCCCTTTCGAGAAATTCCCTGAATTTAATCAAAACAAATATGATCTGGTTGTTGCAGAAGCGACAGCGCAAGAACGAGAATGTACAACGCAATTTATTGGCTTTGAAATATCTAAGTATGTCGCGGATAAGGCCAACAATAATATCGCAAAAGCTGGACTAGCGGATGTTATTTCTATAGGTCAACAAGACGCCGCGAATGCCCAAGTTGCTAAATGGATTAAGCCCGGTTGGATTGTTTCCAACCCACCTTACGCTGAACGGATTGGTGACTCAATTGCGTTGTTAACACTATTTAAAAACTTAGGTTTTAACTTTAAAAAGAACTACGAGAATTGGCGTGTGACATTGATCACAGGCCAGCCAATTTTATTGAAGTTATTACGTCTGCAAAAATCAAAAGAATTTAAGCTGAAAAACGGCCCATTAGATACTTTGTTAGTGAATTATGAGCTAACCCCGCAACAATGTGAGTTGTCTGAAGCGGCGGCTGCAGGTGAATATTATTTAAGTAAAGATGGTCAAGCATTTGCCAATCGCATAGATAAAAACTTAAAACGTTTACGCAAGTGGGCTAAAAAAGAGAACATCGAGTGTTATCGAATTTACGATGCGGACATACCAGAATATAACGTCGCTGTCGATTATTACGACGGTCGAATAGTGGTGTACGAATACCAAGCGCCAAAGTCGATTAATGCTAATATGGCGGAAACTCGATTACTGGACGTATTGAGCATCTTGCAGCAAAAATTTGACTTAGACGGCGATAAGTTTGCGTTAAAAGTGAGAAAAGCGCAAAAGGGCAAACAGCAATATCAAAAAGAAGATAGTAAACACAGTCGTTTTACAGTGAATGAATATGGCGCGCAATTCTACGTTAACATTCATGATTATTTAGATACTGGATTGTTTTTAGATCACCGACAAACTCGAAAGCATTTTGCATCCTGGGCCAATGGCAAGAGTGTATTAAACTTGTTTTGTTACACTGGCAGTGTATCGGTGCATGCGGCTTTAGCAGGCGCGACGAAAGTTACCAGTGTTGATATGTCGAATACATATCTCGATTGGGCTGAAGATAACTTTCGTTTAAACAAGTTGGACCGACGTAAAAATGATTTTGTGCGCGCCGATTGTCTGGAGTGGTTAACTCGGACAAAAGAATCGTTCGATTTGGTGTTTTTAGATCCACCAAGTTTTTCAAACTCTAAAAAAATGGCACGCACTTGGGATGTGCAACGAGATCATGTTGAAATAATCTCTTTAGTGAAAGACAAGCTCAACGCCGGCGGCACTTTGTTATTTTCGAATAATTTACGCAATTTCAAACTCGATCAGCAAGCGATTGAAACGTTGGGTTTTGTTATCAAAGATATTAAAAACCAAACACTACCAGAAGACTTTCAACGCAACAGTAAAATACATCACTGTTGGCAAATGACCTTGGTAGATTAATCTTCATGGTTGAGCAAGCTCCGTTTTTGGCGTTGTTATCTACCGATGGTTGTCACTTGTGTGAAGACGCTAAACGACTGTTGAATGACTTACAGATAACTTTTGAGTTGGTCGACATCATTGATGATGAAGAGCTTATAGCCGCTTATGGTGATAAAATCCCCGTGTTGATGTTTGAGGGGGCTCAGCAGGCCTTATTTTGGCCTTTTAATAATGAACAAATAGAGCAGTATTTAAGTTTTTATGGAATTAGTTCGACTCAGTAATGCGCAATTAGCGTTTGGCACTCATCCAATTTTAGACAATGCCGATTTTCAACTTAATGCAGGTGAGCGAGTCTGTATTGTTGGCCGCAACGGTGCCGGTAAATCGTCGATGTTGAAAGTCATAGACGGCCAACAAACGTTAGACGATGGTACAGTGCAATACGTTAACGAAGTTACTATTGCTCGACTAGAGCAAGATCCTCCACGAGGTCACAGCGGAACAGTATTTGATTATGTGTCGGAGGGGCTATCTCACGTAAAAGAACTCATTGAAGAGTTTAATCAGCTTTCGATGTTAAT
>JABXID010000007.1 GCA_013373245.1 Gammaproteobacteria bacterium | reverse complement strand
ACGCAGACACTGACAGATTAAAAGCAGCTTATGAAAAAGGCTGTCCAATCTGTAAAGACATCCTAGAAAGCTTTGCTAAGGCAGAGTTTTTCACTAAGTTACCTGAGCTTGACGAAAAAATTGAAGTTGTGACTTATATCGCGGGTGAAGGTGATATTTCTACCGATTTATTATCTCCAGGTAACCAAGCACACAGCCGTGCAGACCGTGAGTTACACGGTAAATGCATGATCACACCAGAAGCACAGCAAGAAATTGTTGAGTTACAAAAGAAACATCCAAACGCCAAAGTAATGTTAATTGCTGAAAAAGGTACTATGGGTGTTGGTTCATCTCGTATGTCTGGTGTTAACAACGTGGCGTTATGGGCGGGTAAACAAGCGTCTCCATACGTACCATTTATTAACATTGCACCAGTAGTTGCTGGTACAAACGGTATTGCGCCTATTTTCCTTACTACAGTTGACGTAACTGGTGGCATCGGTCTTGATCTTAAAAACTGGGTTAAGAAAACAGATGCTGACGGTAAAGTAGTTACGGACGCAAATGGCGACCCGATATTAGAAGAAGCATACTCAGTAGCAACTGGTACGGTTCTTACTATTGATACTAAATCTAAAAAACTTTACAACGGTGATAAAGAGCTAGTTGACGTATCGTCTTCATTCACGCCGCAAAAAGTTGAATTTATGCGTGCTGGTGGCTCTTATGCAGTTACTTTCGGTAAGAAACTACAAACATTAGCGGCTGAAACTTTAGGTATTGAAGCGCCAGTTGTATATGCGCCTTCAACTGAAATTTCTCACGAAGGCCAAGGTTTAACAGCGGTTGAAAAAATCTTTAACCGTAATGCTGTAGGTGTAGCGTCTGAAACACCATTACACGCAGGTTCAAACGTTCGTGTTAAAGTAAACATTGTTGGTTCTCAAGATACTACCGGCCCAATGACATGTCAGGAATTAGAAGCGATGGCTGCTTCTACGATTTCTCCATTGGTTGATGGAGCTTATCAATCTGGCTGCCATACTGCGTCAGTTTGGGATGCAAAAGCGCAAGCAAATATTCCTAAACTTATGTCGTTCATGAACAAATTCGGTCTTATCACGGCGCGTGACCCGAAAGGTGTTTACCACGCAATGACTGACGTAATTCATAAAGTATTGAATGACATTACAGTTGATGACCGTTCAATTATCATCGGTGGTGACTCGCATACTCGTATGTCAAAAGGTGTTGCATTTGGTGCCGATTCAGGAACGGTAGCTATTGCTCTTGCAACAGGTGAATCTGCAATGCCAATTCCAGAGTCAGTAAAAGTTACCTTCAAAGGTGAAATGGCTGCTCATATGGATTTCCGTGACGTAGTTCACGCAACTCAAGCGCAAATGCTTAAGCAATTTGGCGGTGAAAACGTCTTCCAAGGTCGTATCATTGAAGTGCACATCGGTACATTAATGGCTGACCAAGCGTTTACATTTACTGACTGGACAGCTGAGATGAAAGCAAAAGCGTCTATCTGTATTTCAGATGACGAAACTATGATCCAGTCAATTGAGCTTGCTAAGAGCCGTATCCAAATCATGATTGATAAAGGTATGGATAACGACGCTAACATGTTAGCTGGTCTATTGAAGCTTGCTGATGAGCGTATTGCAGGTATTAAGTCGGGTGAAGCGCCAGCGCTTGCTCCAGATGATTCTGCCAAGTACTACGCTGAAGTTGTGGTTGACTTAGATTCAATTGACGAGCCTATGATTGCAGACCCAGACGTAAACAACGAAGATGTTTCTAAACGTTATACGCACGATGTTATTCGTCCAGTTTCATTCTATAAAGGCAAGCCGGTTGATTTAGCATTTGTTGGTTCTTGTATGGTTCACAAAGGTGACGTGCAAATCCTAGCTCAGATGTTACGCAATATTGAAAAGCAAAACGGTTCAGTTGAGTTTAAAGCGCCATTGGTTGTAGCTCCACCAACTTACAATATTGTTGACGAGTTAAAAGCCGAAGGTGATTGGGAAGTTCTAGAAAAGTACTCAGGTTTCGTATTTGACGACGAAAATCCGAAAGGTGAAGCGCGTACTAAATACGACAACATCTTATATTTAGAACGCCCTGGTTGTAACTTATGTATGGGTAACCAAGAAAAAGCAGAACCGGGTGATACCGTAATTGCTACTTCTACACGTCTTTTCCAAGGCCGTGTAGTGGCAGATGCAGCTGACAAAAAAGGTGAGTCACTATTAGGCTCTACGCCATTAGTTGTATTGTCTGCTGTGTTAGGCCGCTTCCCAACAATGGATGAGTACAAATCTGCTGTAGAAGGTATTGATTTGACTCGCTTTACGCCACCTAAAGAAGCAATGGCAACTAAATACACAGACGCTGCAATCCCAGCGAAACGTATTTAATTAGTCTCCAAGCCAATCATTCAGAAAGAGCCATTTTAATAAGTGGCTCTTTTTTTGTCTGAAATTTATCCAAGTGGGTAATAAGCAAATGGTGAACTTAGCAGAGGCGTTCTAGTATTGTTATAAAAGTTCGATTTTGAGAAGGTGAGTACATGCAACAAAGTATAAAGCTCTTGTTCTATTGCCACTGTTGTGTGGTGCTGATGTTGTTAATTACATTTCCTATATCAGCTAGTGAGCGCGAGCTAACTATTTGGCAAGGGATCAATACTTACCATGTTGATAGAGCTAATGATGAAGCTAATAACGAAGAAAACAGAATTACTGCGTTATTCTACGGTCGTTGGTTTGTTGGGCGTTTTATTAACTCGTACAGTAAACCAAGTGAATTGATTGGTTATCATTTCTGGCATGTAACAGAAGAGAGTGACAATTGGTGGTGGCATTATGGCGCTTCAGTTGCCGCAGCTACAGGGTATGGCCGAAACTTAGCGAGCAATATTGATGGGCTTATTACAATTGGTCTGAGCCCTTTTGCAGGTGCCCGCTTTAATGTAAGCAAAAACGTAAAGTTGGGTCTCGATACACTATATTTGCCGACCGATAATGGTGGAGTTTTAGTTTCTGGAGTAACTCTAACAATTGAGCTCTAAATGCATTGGTTGTAAGCGCCAATGAATAGAGCCAATATAAAACCTTTACACCTGATATCTATCGGTATCGCTTTGCAGCTGCTCTGCAACCGACGCTAATTCGGTGGCCACACCCGCAATATTTGACGAAGCACCAGTGATCTCTGAAGCTCTTTCATTTAGAGCTTCCATACTCTCATTGATGAATTGAATAGAATGCCCTTGCATTTGAGTCGAGGTCGCAATTTCTGAGCTCATTGCACTAAGTTTAACTATCGTTTCTTTTAACTCATGCAAAGACTCGTTCACTTCATTTACCAAATGAATTCCGCCAAGTGCAGAAACGCTTGCTCGCTCCATGGAGTCGAACGAATGCTCTGCGGATTGAGTAAGTTTTTCAATTTGACTCTGAATAGTAACGGTACTTTCCTGGGTCCTTGAAGCTAGATTTCTAACTTCATCAGCGACTACCGCAAACCCTCGACCATGCTCACCAGCTCGAGCAGCTTCAATTGCAGCATTTAATGCCAGTAAGTTCGTTTGCTCTGCAATTGAGTTAATTACGCTCAGCACATCACCGATATCACCAACGCTCGATTGCAATGTTTTTATCGTTTGAGAAGAGAGTTCAACTTCTTCCACCAGTTGTTTTATATTGTCCGCGGCCAAGGACGCTCTTTCAGAATTTTCTTCTGTTTTGTCTTTGGCTTCATTCGATTCTGAAAGTGCATCTTCCGTTTGGCCGGTTATTTCAGCAATGGATTCACTAAACTGCTCTACCGACTCTAACACTTGATGAATGGAGTCTTCCTGCTCTTGCAACGCAACTTTGGTTTGCTCAGTCGTTACACCAAGCTCGGTACCGCTAGACGCTATTCTGGAAACGGCTTGCTTGGTCGACGAAAATGTCTCTGCAATTTGACCGATAAACGTATTGAAGTCTCTAACGATCAAATTGATCTCTGGAGTGTTTGATTGTTCAAGTCGAACGGTTAAATCTGCTTCGCCTTCGACTAAAGAAGAAAATCTATCCGATAATGCGGTAAGCGGTTTAGTTAGGGTGTACGTCAGTTGCAATGCTAATAGCAGTGCTACAATGACCATAACAATGGTTATTGTTGCGGCAACTCCCCAAATGTAGTTTGCCAATTGGTTCGTGGCTCGTAGAGCTTCCTCTTCGTCAATTTCAGACATGATTGCCCAGCGATGATTGCCAAACATGAAAGGACCATAAGAGCTAAACACTGGCACGTTACGGTAATCATCGAAAACATCAAAACCTGTTTGACCTGCAAGCGCTTCGTTAACTCCACTAGAGTTAACGGGTTGAATTGCGATGGTTGTTTCTTTATTGGCAATGCGCGTTGCTTCTTTCATTCCAACACTTTCAATTAAAGAAAGGTAAGCAGATTGGTCTTCTGAGTAAAAGCGACTCTCATTGCGTAAGGTTTTATCAGCGCCCACCAAATAAATCTCTCCGCTTTCGCCAAATCCCGACTCCACCCATTTGCCTTTTTGGGTCATTAAGTTATTTATTCTGTCTATGGGGAGTTGGAATACCAGAACACCAATTAAACTTCCATTATCAAAGATTGGCGTTGAAACAAAACTTGCGGCGTTATTGTATGAGGGGAGATATGGGGCAAAATCGGTTAAATGAGTTTCGCCATCTGATAGTTTTAATGCCTCGTTAAATGCTTTGGCAATACCTGAATTTTTATAAGGCCCCGATTTTAAACTCGTTGCATAATCAAGTTCTTTGAACACGCTGTAGACGATATAACCTTGGTCTGGTTCGACAATAAATACATCGTAATAGCCAAACTTTTGCAAAAACGTTCGAAATGTCGAATGGTAGCGTTGGTGAGCTGTGTCATACAAACTGCTGTCATTTAACGCAGTTAATTTATCTTTTTCGCCAATAGGATATTGGTTTAATGAGATGAATTGAGATTGTAATGCTAAGGATGTGGCGGATAAGTTGTTATATAACTTTGAAACTGAAATGGAGTCTCTATTTTGTTGATCATAAACCGATTTAAATTGAGTTTCATAGTAAGACGTTAAACTGAGCTTATCTGCACTTGATACGTCATAGGCAAAAAACGCTTTGGTGAATTGTTTAGCGGCTTCTTGAGTTGAGATATCATGAGCCATAACGACAGCTTGATTGTTGATGGTATCAATGTAGCTATTAAGTTCGCTGCTAATAAGAGTGCGTTTGGCCGTTAAATCGAGTTCGGCTTTTCGAATAGCTTCCTCTCTCATTTGTTCTAAAGACAATTTTGAAATTAAAAACAGCGATAAAATAGTAGAAAAAATTGCAATGAGAGAGATGGTTAATAATAACTTCTTTTTTAAGGACACAGATATCACCTTATACTTCGCGTTCTAGTTATTATTGGCCATCTGGATAATAACTTTAATTGATATTTTTTCACTCATATTAGGCACAAAGTGATTAATTCACTAATCTAATACGCAAATAATTAATGAGTTGTTCAACATGAAACGCTTAAGGCTTATTAACACTTAATCAAGTAGATGTTTTCTGTCCCGTCCTAAAATAAGTTGACGGTTTTTTTTAAAGGCCAGTGATTTTATCATTGGCCTTTTTCGTTATGCACTTGGTTAGGTGTTTTCATTCCTAAACTTAAGTGCGGTCTTATTTCATTGTATATGTAAATTGATT
>JABXID010000237.1 GCA_013373245.1 Gammaproteobacteria bacterium | reverse complement strand
CCAATAGTTTTGCCAACCTTTTCGTTTATTTGTTTCGCCAAGTAGTCTGCTATCTGCCGAGCAGCCACGCGACGAGGCTCCAATAAAATGATTTGTTTTGCGGGTGAGTATTTTTGTTCTTTTAATAACAGAAGAGGTAAGCGCGTTGATTTACCAGCGCCTGGGGGAGCTTGCAGAATAACGCGATCATGTTGGACTAATGCGGTGCTGAGAGAGGAAAAAATCTGTTCTATAGGTAACGACATGTGCGGTTAAATGTTCTTAACCTCTAGGCAATTAGAGCTTTATATAGCTCTGCGTTTTCCGATACGCGCGCTGTAAACTCGTCGACTAACTGTTGCTCATCAACATTAAACTTAGGTTTATGCGGTTGTAATGACGTAAAATTTATCGTACCAATAACTTTTTGCTGCGCATCAAAAATAGGCGATGCAATGTAACTTTCTAATTTAACCGCTTGATAAACTGGGTGCTGTAACATAGTTTTTATGGTGGCAACATGGTTGTATTTTACAGCTTGTTCACTTTCAACGACGGCTCGACAGTATGTATCTTGCAAAGGAAAAACCTGCCCAGCTTCAAAGATCCCTTCCATGTCAGAATCAACTTCGACAATTGTGTAGTCGTTTTCAGCGATAAAGCTAGCAATGCCAGTTTCCATACCGAGCTCTTGACGAACCGTATTTAACTCTTGTTTTAGCCATTGTTTAAAATCAACTGCGTTATCAAACATAATTTAGCCTGTTTATCTGTCTTGCCCCTCTGGGGATTATTTTTCTATAAGTTGAAACAGCTTTGAAGACAAATCAGTGTTATCCTGATAGCCAGCAAAAATTTCTGAATGAGGGCCAAAACTAATAACCGCAACATCCCCACCTACATGACCGGTTGTCGTCCAACCTGTGTAAGACTTTTCGTTGACAATTTTCACCATGTATTTAAATAGATTGTCCAAATCTTTTGATATTTGCAACTCTTTTAATGACGTTAACTGCTCTGCTGTTAAGTCAAAATTATTATATTGCTGCCACAGAGCTTCTATGTCTTCACCAGAAGCGACACGTTTTGTGAACTCTTCTGCCGAAATGCCAACCTTATGTACGACATCTGGCAACCACAAATACTTTTTATTAGCGCCAACACTTAAGCCACCGGTGCCATGGTCTGCTGTTAACACGATAAGTGTATTACCGTCTTTTTCAGCAAAGTCCAATGCAGCTTTAAACGCCAATTCAAAGTCGCGCATTTCGTGCATAGCACAGGCGATGTCGTTACCGTGCGAACACCAATCGATTTGGCTACCTTCAATCATCACAAAAAAGCCATTCGGATTATTTTGGTTTAGTAGTTGCAGACCTTTTTTTGTCATGGCTTCTAAACGGTTTGGCAATTCAGTATTATCAATCGCATATGGCAAGCCTTTTTCAGCAAACAAACCTAATGCTGGTAACTCAGTGAACTGATCCAAATCAGCTAAATTAGCTTGATATTGCCAACCGTTATTTTGAAACTCTTGTACGATATTTCGGTCTTCACGAATCAAGTATTTAGTGCCGCCACCTAACAATAAGTCGGTAGTGAATTTGCCCTCAATTTTTCTGTCAAAGGCATCATCAGCTATGGCATTTTGGTTTGCTCGGCTTTCATTATGTGCCCAAAAACTGGCTGGTGTAGCGTGAGTGATCTGCGATGTACTAATAGTACCGGTCAGTTTTCCCAACTGTTTCGCACGCTGAATTACGGTTAATAATTCCGATTTATCGTTATCAAGTGCTATTGCACCGTTATAGGTTTTTTCAGCAGAAGACAAAGCGGTGGCACTGGCGGCAGAGTCAGTTACCAAAGTATCATCTTCAGGGTGCGTGCTGGCGACACCTACAAGGTATTGGTCGAACAAAGTGGTTGGGATTTTTTGATCGCCCAAGCCAATATGGTTTGCATTGCTATTTGAGAAGTGACGATACGCAGTTAAGTGCGCCATACTCATGCCATCACCAATCATATAAATGATGTTTTTAGGTTTTTGTACGGTTTTTTCTGAGCAAGCGGTGAGCGCGGCGATACACGCTATCCCAACAAATAACATACAGCGAGAAAATGTCATAGGATGTCCAAAACGATTATTACTACCAGACTAATTCTGTCATTCTAATCGACA
The DNA here is from genome assembly GCA_013373245.1 of Gammaproteobacteria bacterium. GTDB lineage: Bacteria > Pseudomonadota > Gammaproteobacteria > Enterobacterales > Alteromonadaceae > Psychrosphaera. Next base: position 21,060 of record JABXID010000237.1, on the reverse strand, counting down.
TTAAAAACTTTAACATCTCTAAATTTAGGTAATTTGATATCTTCAGCAAAAGAAAAAGCGACTTATACATTATGTAAAAGTCGCTTTTATTGGTTGGAAATTATAATTGAGTTAAGCGTTAACCAAACTGATTCATAGTATTATCTTTACCTGACGCTTTTAATGCTGCTTCGCCAGCAAAGTATTCTTTGTGATCGTCACCCATATCCGAACCAGCCATATTTTGGTGTTTAACACACGCGATGCCTTGACGAATTTCTTGACGTTGCACGTTCTTGACATAACCCAACATGCCTTGGTCGCCAAAGTATTCTTTAGCCAAGTTGTCAGTAGACAACGCCGCTGTGTGGTAAGTTGGTAAAGTGATCAAGTGATGGAAGATCCCCGCATCTCTCGCTGCATCTGCTTGGAACGATTGAATACGGCGGTCAGCTTCTATCGATAACTCTGAATCATCATAGTCGACACTCATTAAGTTGTTGCGGTCATAAGCTGAAACGTCTTTTCCTTCCTCTAACCATGCATCAAATACTTGCTGACGGAAGTTTAACGTCCAATTAAATGATGGCGAGTTGTTGTAGACCAACTTCGCATTTGGCACTACCTCACGAATGCGATCAACCATGCCGCCAATTTGACCAACATGTGGTTTTTCCGTTTCAATCCATAATAAATCAGCGCCAGCGTTCAATGCTTCAATACAGTCAAACACGCAGCGGTCTTCACCTGTACCTTGACGGAACTGGTACAAGCCAGAAGCCAAACGTTTAGGACGAACTAATTTACCGTCTTTGTTAAACACCACGTCACCTTGTTGCATGTCAGAAACTGAAATTTCTTCAACGTCTAAAAACGAGTTGTAGATATCGCCAGAATCTCCCGGCTCTTTAACCACAGCAATTTCTTTAGTAAGGCCAGCACCTAATGAATCTGTACGCGCTACAATCACACCGTTATCGACACCTAATTCTAAAAATGCATAACGCAGTGCTCTCAATTTAGCGTGGAAATCTGCATGAGGTACGGTCACTTTGCCGTCTTGGTGACCGCATTGTTTTTCGTCAGCCACTTGGTTTTCGATTTGTAAACAACAAGCACCTGCTTCAATCATTTTTTTCGCGAGTAAATAAGTAGCCTCTTCGTTACCAAAACCTGCGTCAATATCCGCAATGATGGGTACAACGTGAGTTTGATGATTGTCAATTTGATTCTGAATATTGCGCGCTTTCACTTGGTCACCCGCTTCTCGTGCAGCGTCTAGCTCTCTGAACAATCCACCAAGTTCACGAGCATCGGCTTGACGCAAGAAAGTGTACAACTCTTCAATTAAAGCAGGTACGGAGGTTTTTTCATGCATTGATTGATCAGGTAACGGACCAAAGTCAGAGCGCAATGCCGCAACCATCCAACCAGAAAGGTACAAATAACGACGGTCAGTATTGCCCCCAAAATGCTTTTTAATTGAGATCATTTTTTGTTGGCCGATGAAACCATGCCAACAACCTAGTGACTGAGTGTACTTTGAGCTATCGTTGTCATACGCTTCCATATCAGCACGCATGATGTCTGCGGTATACTTGGCAATGTCTAAACCGGTTTTAAAGCGATTTTGGGCGCGCATTCTCGCTACTGATTCTGCATCAATTGCTTGCCAAGATTGTCCGCGTGCTTCAATAACTGCTTGCACTAGTTCGATATCGTTATTGTATAAAGACATAATTGTCTCCTTATTTCTGGTCAGCCACGTTGCAGCTTATGTAGGGTTTTATATTTAGTTTTATTTTTAGGTTCGACTTAAATCTTATTAATGCCGTTCAAGTTCGAATCTGTTGATGACAACTTTAGGGGAAAGACGTAAGATTCATCTAATAAATAATTACTATCCGTAGAATTCACAGAATGAATATTGGTAAGATCGACCTTAATTTACTTGTATACCTAGATGTATTATTACGAGAAAAAAACGTAACTCGCGCCGCCGATCAACTCTCTATTACCCAACCAGCCATGAGTAATGGCTTAAAACGCTTAAGAGAGTTGTTTTCTGATCCTATTTTAGTGCGAACGTCAGAAGGCATGATGCCAACCGCCAGAGCGCTGCAATTACAGCCTGTGGTTCGTGATGTGCTGTCTAAGCTGGAAGCGACTATCCAACCAGAGACAGATTTTGAGCCCGCAACTTCAAACCGCACATTTCGTATAATGGCCAGTGACTACGCTGAAACAACGCTTTTAGCAAAAGTGCTTGGAGAGCTCCGTAAACAAGCACCCGGGGTAATTTTAGACATAGTTACACCATCCGATGTCAGCTTTCATGATGTTGAACTCGGCAAAGTAGATATGGCCATCAACCGCTTTGAAGAGTTACCCATGTCGTTCCACCAAAAAGTGATTTGGTACGATACATTTAGCTGTATGGTCGATTCTAAACACCCTTGTTTACCAAACTTTGATTTAGACTCTTATTTGGCACACCGTCATGTATGGGTCAGTAAAACAGGCTTTGGTGTTGGTGTTGGTGTTGATCCAAACGAAATTCAGAAGTTAGGTTGGGTAGATGCCGAGTTAGCAAAACTCGGTAAAAAGCGTGAGATCAGCGTGTTCACCCGTCACTATCATATGGCGATGTGGTTAGCGATAGAGCAAGGGTTGATAGCAACCCTACCCACCAAAGCCACAGAACTTTATGCTCATAGTCCAAACATTGAGGTACTTGATCCGCCTTTTGATATTCCACCTATTGCGTTAAAGATGGCATGGTCCCCACTTTTGCACCATGATGCTGGACATATTTGGTTGCGTCGACTCATTGTAGAAGTCGGTAGTCAATAAATTATCTAATATTTTCAGCTGGTTAACAGCTATATTCATGTAATTTATTACGAGTATATTTTAATTAACCTAGCTGAATCTTAGTCATTACTCTTACAATTAGTTTATCTGAGATATCGATAACAAGATTTGTGAGAGTACCATGAAAGCTAGAAAACACGTGCAACTTGGCCGCTTGGCGGTAGATTCTGAACTATACGACTTTGTCAACGCACAGGTGTTGTCACAAACTGATCTTGCACCTGAAAACTTTTGGCAAGATTTTGAAAGCTTAACCAGTGACCTTGCCCCGATAAATGAATCCTTGTTACTGACTCGTGGTGCCTTGCAACAAAAAATAGACCAGTACCACCTGGAAAATCCAAAATTAAATTTTGAACATTACAAACAGTTTTTGACTGACATAGGTTATTTACAGCCTACCCCGGAAGACTTCAGCATAACGAGTGAAAATGTAGACGACGAAGTCGCCACCATAGCAGGTCCGCAACTTGTGGTTCCGGTAATGAACGCGAGATACGCACTCAACGCGGCGAATGCTCGCTGGGGAAGTCTTTATGATGCCCTGTATGGGACAGATGTTATTCCTGAAACTGGCGGCGCGGAAAAAGGCGGTGTCTACAATCCAGTGCGTGGTGAAAAGGTAGTTGCGTATGGCAGAGAGTTGTTAAACAGCTATTTACCGTTGAAAAATGGCAATTACCAGAAAGTTACTGGCTTTTCTATTGACCAAGAGCAGTTAACGATTCATCTAACTAGCGGCCCCACTACACTCGAAAACCCAGAGCAATTCTTGGGGTATCAAGGTAAAGCTTCTCAACCAACTGACCTTTTGTTCAAACATAATAATCTGCATATCATTATTAACATTGATGCGGATCACCCCATTGGTATGCGTGACTCTGCACATATTAAAGACATTACACTTGAGGCCGCAATAACCACGATTATGGATTGCGAAGATTCGGTAGCTGCAGTCGATGCAGAAGATAAAATTCAGGTGTATAAAAACTGGCTCGGTTTAATGCAAGGAAACTTGAATCAAACGGTTGTGAAAGATAGAAAACAGTTCACACGCGAGTTAAGTCCAGACAAACACTTCACGGCCAAAACAGGTGAGAATCTTACATTGCCTGGCCGCTCAATGTTGTTTGTCCGTAATGTTGGCCACCTGATGACCAATCCTGCGATTTTGCTCGACGGCAAAGAAATGCCAGAAGGCATAATGGACGCTATTATTACTTCAGCCATTGGCAAAATAGACATTGAAAAGCCAGAAGACGCTGAAAAACATAACTCCAAAAAAGGCTCTATTTATATTGTTAAGCCGAAGATGCACGGACCAGACGAAGTGGCATTTACCAACACTCTGTTTGATAAAGTTGAAGACATGTTGAATATGCCTCGCCACACCATAAAAATGGGCATAATGGACGAGGAGCGTCGTACCTCCGTAAATTTAAAAGCCTGTGTAAAACAAGCCAAAGACCGTGTGGTATTTATTAATACTGGATTTTTAGACCGCACTGGCGATGAAATACATACCAGTATTGAAGCAGGTGTTTTTCATCCAAAAGCTGAACTTAAAAATTTACCATGGATAAACGCGTACGAAGCTTCTAATGTTGCCGTGGGTTTATCCACCGGATTTAAAGGTAAAGCGCAAATAGGCAAAGGCATGTGGCCAATTCCTGACCAAATGGCTAACATGATGCAGTCCAAAACGACACACCCTAAAGCAGGTGCGACGACAGCTTGGGTGCCGTCACCAACAGCAGCGACGCTACACGCCATCCATTATCACCAGATATCCGTACCGAGCGTACAAGAGCAACTACAAGACAAAATTAGCTCAGACATTGACACTATTTTGCAAATTCCAGTCATGGCAAACCCTAGTGAGTTAACACAAGAGCAAATTACCAAAGAGCTCGAAAACAACGCTCAAGGTATCTTAGGTTATGTTGTGCGCTGGGTTGACCAAGGTGTGGGATGTTCAAAGGTACCAGATATCAACAATGTCGGTTTAATGGAAGACAGAGCAACGTGCCGCATTTCCAGTCAGCACATCGCCAACTGGTTGCATCAAGGCATTTGTAGTGAACAGCAAGTACTGGCAATTATGAAGAAAATGGCAATTGTTGTTGATCAGCAAAATGCTGATGACGCTAGTTATCAAAATATGGCGCCTGACTACGATGAGTCTTATGCATTTAAAGCCGCCGTTGAGCTTGTGATAGAAGGCGCTAAACAACCTAGTGGTTATACAGAGCCCGTTTTACACAAATATCGCCTATTGAAAAAAGCAGCTAGTTAACTTAGATTCAATCTTTACTTTTTACTAAGGCCTTCATTTTGAAGGCCTTTTATTACCAGCAAAGCGAACAATAACATTGCAACATTTTCCAAAAATATCCACCCGCTTAATTCAAAGCTTCATTTTATTAAGTGTGCTTTGGATGCAAGGCTGTGCCACTCCAACACAAGTTCACCTGTATTCCAAATACTTAAGCAAGGATAAGTCCTTTAAAATAAAAGAAACACTAGAAAACACTGGCTTTGATGTCACCCTAAATCAGTTAGATTTTCCAAGCGGTGTGACCGAAAACGCCATTATCTATTCGGCACTTTTACAAGATCCTTATCAACTGGACAAACTCATCAGAGAGCTGAACACTGAAGGTTTTGACATATCCACCAGCTACCCGATGCGTTCAGGCAGTCATAAGTACACAAAAAACTCTATGGCTGTATTGCTCTTACCAGAAGACAAACAAATAATTACCAAATACCAGCTATCACAAAAATACAACGCCAGTAATTGTGACTCTGATTGGATTATGATCTTAAGGGAAGACGGCACGTTCAGTATTACTGGTGACAAAATAAAGAAAAAAGATTTGGCCTACGCCGACGGAAACTGGCGACTAACCGCCTACCCATACATCGAGCTGACAACGCAACACCCTCCCCATCAATACACTTCTTACTTAATCGTTTCTAACTACCTAGAAACCGATCAACTAGGACGAATTGACATAACCGAAATAGAAAGTACCAGTAAACATCCTATTTTCGGCAACTGCGGTTTATTGTTCGGCCAAAGAAAATGATTTTAAAGAAGTAGTCGCAACAACTAGAATGTTGATTTAAGCAAGCACTCAACTACTATTATTAGTAATCTTTTTCATTAAGGAACTGGCAATGTTACGCGTTTGTTTATTACGTAACATACTAACAATTATACTCTTACTGCAATTGCCGCAAGCCTTGGCTAAGCAGGTGAAAATTGCGTTAACTCATATTCCAAAAGTTATGGAATATGACACGCCAGACGCACCTTACACCAAGCTAATAAATGTTTTAAGATCTGAATTTGGCCTAGAATTTGAACCGATTTTTCTACCCAGTGCCAGAGCGAACAAATTATTAAACGACAAAAAGATCGACTGTATCTTCCCTATTATTCCAACCAGCAGCCGATTTGTAGACACGCTATTTAGCTCGCCCGTCAATGGAATTCGCGCTCATTTCTTTTCTAAAGATGGCAAACAATACAAATCAATCGAAGAATTAGCAGGAAAAACCGTAGTGTATTTAAGGGGGTACTTGTTCGCCGATTTAATTGCTAATAATCGACAAGTAAGCTTTTTACCCGTAAATTCTCAACAAGCAGCCTTCATGATATTGGCAAAACAAAGAGCTGATGTTTATTTAGAGTACATCCCGGATATTCGATACACACTTTCCTCAGAACAAATGGCGACGTTAAGCTACAGCAAAAAACACCCAATCATCAAAAACAACGACAGGCTGGAATGTTTAACTTCGGAACGAGGAAAAGCTTTTTTAAAAGACTTTAACGATAAGATTCAAATTCTTAGAGCATCGGGAGAGTTAAGAAAAATTTTGGGGGATTATTTCGTGGACATCAATAATTAGCAGCAATTGGATTACTAAATTAGTTAAATTACAACCCAAGTTTTTGTTTTAAATAGTCGCTGGCCAGGTGTTTTTCTACATCCATAGGGTCGCACTTTTGATCGTGTTCGTTAAAATCAATTGGCCCTATTTTTCTCGCCACTCGCAGTGCGTCGGCATTGAGATCTTTTGTTCGTTTACCAATACCCATTAGTGCCGCCCCCCATAGATACCCGCATGTTGATAGGCTCTTGAAAAATGTCTTGCTCGATTTTTACAATAATCGACCGATAAAAATCATCGGTAATTTTTTTGTTGTTCTTTTTAGAAAACTCATAAATAAGACCATAAGCGCAACGACGACGAATAGGATCGTCGTGTTGTAACCAGCGCTGTGCAAGTTCAAAGGCAAATGGCGCTTTTGCTAGCGTTGCATCACATGAACTAAAAACATGTGTTAACAAACCTATGCCTAAACCTTCAACTTGGGATTCCACTTGGACTTCCGTGAGTTTTTCGGTTCGCCTACTAACAGGCCAATCACTTTCGCATCATAGTTGTTAGTATCCCACAACTGCGACGCTAACTCATGATTGCGGCCTATTTTTTCGCCAACTTTCGATGAACCGTTAGTCCCATGCCAAAACTGGTTAATCCGTCGGTATTGTCCATTTTTGCCCAATGCTCAATACCGCGCGGATTTTTATTTTGTTCTAATAGTTCAAAGACTTGCGCTTTATTCATCTAATAATAATCTTGCGATAGTACGAACGCCCATCGCCGTAGCTCCCGCCGAGTATTTACCGTTACTTGAATTATTGAACGCACCTGCTAGGTCAATATGCAGCCAGCCTTTACCTTCTTCATTTACAAAGCGAGATAAAAAGCCCGCCGCATTAGATGCACCACCCATACCGCCGCCTTTTTGTGCTCGGCTGTTGGCCGTATCAGCGTATGGCGAAGGACAATTATTACGGTGGAATTTTTCAAGAGGCAGCGGCCAAGCACCTTCATTTTCTTGCTCTGCAGCACTTAATGCTTTATTGACGAGTTCTTTATCTAAACCAAACAAGGCATTGTAGTCAGCACCTACGGCCATCATGGCAGCGCCAGTTAGTGTTGCGGCGTCGATGATTGTTTCTGCGCCAAGTTCTTCTGCGTGCATTAAACCGTCGGCCAACACTAAACGACCTTCCGCGTCGGTATTAACGATTTCAACCGTCGTGCCATTTTTGTAAGTCAAAATATCGCCGAGTTTATAAGCATTGCCAGCAATTAAGTTTTCAGCACAACACAATATTAGTTTTACGCGTTTGTTTAGGCCTTGTTTGATTGCCAGTGCTAATGCGCCAGCTACGGTTGCCGCGCCCCCCATATCACACTTCATGCTGACCATACTTTCTGATGGTTTAATCGAATAACCACCACTGTCGAAGGTTATACCTTTACCTACTAATGCAGTCGAGACCGGCGCATTAGCATCACCTGTTGGATTATAATCAAGTGTTAACATGACTGGTGGATGAATGCTTGCTCTACCTACCGAATGAATACCAATCCAACCAGCGCCTAATAAGTCATCTCCCATAACTATTTCATGGCTTACAGCACCTGGTGCTAATTCAGTTATGAATTCAACAACATTGTTGGCAAGCGCAAGTGGGTAAATATCTTGTGGCGGTAAATTAATGAGTTTTCGAGTCCAGTCGAATACCTGTTTGCGTTCGTTTAGTGCATTACTATTATCTGAGGACCAGTTGATTTGCTGCTGATTTTTTGCCGTCACAAACCCTAAATAAAATGCCCATTGCTGTTCTTCGCTCCAGTCGCCGGATAGGTCTACTTTATCAACGCCCATGCTCTGAATAGCGCGCGCTGCGGTCTGCACCTCACTTAATGACTGCTTTTCATTTTTTGATGATAGATGAATAACATAACCCGAAGCTTGCATGCTAAACGTTTTGTCTTGCCAAGGCGCAGGCGCTTTATCGTAACTTAATGAAATTTTTAGGGTATCTGACATTTTATTCTCTTTATTTTATTTCTTAATAACAATTGCCGTTTCATTAGTGTAGATGAAACAAACGAGATTGCGTGAACGATAAACTGCCCATAGAATGTTGGCAATCATTATAAAGTGAATAAACAAAAATAAAGGATGGTCATCATGGCAGGCGCTAGTTTTTTCGCATTGTTTGACGATATTGCACTTATTCTGGACGACGTTGCAGCAATGTCGAAAGTCGCAGCAAAAAAAACCGCTGGCGTTTTGGGTGATGATTTAGCGGTAAACGCTGAACAAGTATCGGGTGTTAAAGCTGACCGAGAACTACCTGTTGTTTGGGCGGTTGCGAAAGGTTCGTTTTTCAACAAGTTGTTTTTGGTTCCCGCAGCTTTATTAATAAGTGTATTTTTACCTTGGTTGATTGTCCCGTTATTATTAATTGGCGGTCTGTATTTGTGTTTTGAAGGCGCTGAAAAAATCCTCGAATTATTCCAATCAACCACCCAAAAACAACAACACAAACACCAAGTGTTATCTGCCATCGGTGATGACAACACGAATATGGCGGAGTTTGAAAAAACTAAAATCAAAGGGGCAATTCGAACCGACTTTGTTCTATCAGCGGAAATCATCATTATTGCCTTAGGCACAGTTGCGCACGTCGACATAAATCAACAAATAGCTGTACTCAGTGTCATCGCTGTCGGGATGACGATAGGCGTTTACGGTCTCGTAGCCTTTATAGTAAAACTGGATGACCTTGGTTTGTATTGGCAACAAAAACCGGCCAGCGGCGCAAGCGGGAAAATACTCAAAAAAATTGGCTCCGGTTTACTCGTTTTTGCGCCTCGACTAATGCAAAGTCTAACTTGGATTGGACTAGTTGCAATGTTTTTAGTTGGCGGTGGCATGTTAACTCACAATATTGAGTGGTTACATCACGTGTCAGAAACAATAACGTCGTCGATTACCAACGGCATTGTTAACACTATCTTAGTGACTTTGTTAGATGGTTTTTATGGAATAGTTGCTGGACTTCTAGTCGCTGGGCTAATTCACTTGTTGCCTAAAAAGCAGGAGCAAGCATGAACTTTGAGCCGCAGCTAAGGCCTGCCACTATAATAAAACGTTACAAACGATTTTTGGCTGATGTGGAATTAGAAGACGGAACAACAACTACAATTCACGTTGCCAATACCGGCGCCATGACAGGGTGTTGGTCCGAAGGTGACACTATATGGTATTCCACTTCAAACAACCCCAAACGCAAATTACCGTTAAGTTGGGAGCTAACAAAACGTGACGGCGAATTCATTTGTGTGAATACAATTCGCGCCAATCAAATCGTCGAAGAGGCGCTTTCGAATCATCTAATTACTGAACTTGCTGGTCATACTCATTTACAGCGGGAAGTTAAATACGGTAACGAAAACAGCAAAATCGATTTTCTTTTAACGTATGAACAACAACCGGAGACTTACATAGAAGTTAAAAGTTGCACCCTGTTAGAAAACAAACAAGGTTATTTTCCCGACGTCGTTACAACGCGCGGGCAAAAACACCTGCGTGAACTGACCGAATTGGCAAAAGAAGGAAAACGCGCAATATTACTATTTTGTATTTTGCATACAGGTATAAACTCTGTGAAACCCGCAAAACATATTGATCCCAAATACGCAGAGTTGTTTGAAAAAGCACAACAAGCGGGTGTTGAAGTAATTACTTACAAGCCTAAATTAAATGACAAAGGCATACTTATATAAACTAACGCTCTAGTCTTGACTTCAATAAAAAACGGCCTTGTTTTAGGCCGTTTTAAATCTAATGAACAATCTCTATCAGAGCAATTAGGATGCTTTCGGCTTTACCTTCATCACACCAACTTGCAGTTCAACCACTTCCACTTCGGTACCTCGGCTGATATCAGAAGTCGATTCAACTCGCCAATCGATACCTGAAAAATGGTATGTTCCGGGGTATTCGATAGAAATATCTTGCTCCAGTACAAAGCTCATACCCGCTAAATCTGATTTCACCTTGTTAGTGGCTTTTATGTCTTGTAAGCGTTTTAATGGCTTCCACAATAACAACGCATAAACCGCGCTAAATATGGCGACAGCCACTAAGATATAAGTCGGTTGGTCGGATAATATTCCAAACTGAATCAGTATGCCTGTCGTTAACATGGCTAGACCGATCAAGGTTAAAAACAAAGTAGCAAAACCAAAAGCCAACACGTCGATGACAGCAAGCAAGACGCCAACCGCCATTAACCCTTGTGCTACATCAGAAAATATCCACATAAACGCGCTCCTATTTCGATTTATTTAGCGTGTTAATGATCGTCATAGCCTGAGCAACCATTGAACTTGCTTCGGTCGCACCGTCAGGTAAAAGTACAACCGAAGACTCTTTCGCAATCGCTTCTTTGGCACCAATTGCTTTGGTCGCTAAGTCCAGCTGAATAGCACTTTGACCTTGCTCGGTTTTAGCAACATTACCAACCATTTCAAGCGCTTCGGCTTGCGCTTCTGCAACCTGTAATATTGCTTTTGCTTCACCTTCGGCTCTTAAAATTTGCTCGGCTTTTTCAGCTTCCGCGGCTAATACTTGCGATTGCTTTTCACCTTCTGCCACGTTAATCGCAGCTTGACGATCACCTTCAGACTCCAGAACTTTAGCGCGCTTTTCACGCTCTGCCTTCATTTGTCGTTCCATCGCTTCCATTACAGACTGTGGAGGCACAATATCTTTGATCTCATAACGTAGTACCTGAACGCCCCAAGGTGCTGACGCATCGTTAATAGCTGTCACGATATTACTATTCAAGCTATCCCTTTCTTCAAACGTCTTATCCAGTTCCATTTTACCAATTTCACTACGCATGGTGGTTTGCGACAATTGCACTACAGCAAAAATATAATCATCAACACCGTACGACGCTTTATAAGGGTCTAACACTCGAAAATATAATACGCCGTCGACAGTAAGAGAGATGTTGTCTTTAGTGATGGCGGCTTGACTCGGCACATCTATAGCCTGTTCTTTTAAAGAGCGGTCGTAGGCAACTTTATCGATAAACGGCACTATAAAATTTAAACCCGCTTCGATGCTTTTATTGAACTTACCAAAACGCTCAATGATGTAGGCTCTATTTTGCGGCACAAACTTAATTGAGGATTTTAGTAAGACGATCACCAACACTAAGATGGCAAATTCAAACGTGAGAATATTGGAGATTAAAGAATCCATTTTCATTTTTCCTTGGTTAATTAAACGCTATAAAAATAGATGAATTTCAATAAATTGCCTAGCTTTTTCAGATAATAATTTGTTACACAGTGTAAAGTCAGGCGGAGTAAGAGCTTATGAATATTCGCTATAACCAGCGATTAATAAGGGTTAGTGGAATATGACAGAGCAAGTGCCATGAAGAAATCACATACTTGCTCTGTATAACTTACTATTACTTACCGTATTTACATAAGTACGCAGTAGCGACTTCAACTTTTACATCAAAGCTTTCATTCGCTTCAACAGTGAAAATATCACCTGAACTGAACGTTTGCCATTCAGTGCTGCCTGGCAATTTAACCGTTAAAGCACCATAAACTACTGACATAGTCTCAAACTCTGAAGTATTAAACACGTATTCGCCTGCTGCCATTACGCCCAAAGTTGCTGGTAAGTCTTCACCATCAAACGCTATAGATTTAACTTTACCTTCAAAGTACTCATTTACATCAAACATCATGTTTCCTTTATTTTTAAACTAATTTAATGACCATACGTTATCATTAATTAAGCTTATAAACGTAATCGATTGCGCCTAATTTAGATCACAAAACAATAACAAATAGGATGAAGCAGTCGGAATATGATGATAAATAACACTTACAAATACTAAATTCAGGAGCCCATATGCTCATCCAGCACCAAAGCCAAGACATTACCACCGCCACAGGTCCAATGCGGACATCCATTTATCGCCCCGTTGAAAATGGACAGTACCCAAGCATTATTTTTTATTCAGAAATCTTTCAGGAAACCGCGCCTATAAAACGCAGTGCACAAATATTAGCAGGCCACGGATTTGTCGTATTAGTCCCCGAGGTATTCCATGAACTCAATCCTATCGGGACTGTGCTGGCTTATGATGATGCTGGCAAAGATAAAGGTAATGCGGATAAGTTTGCAAAGCCTCTTGAACAACACGACTCAGACACACAAGCAATGATCGATTTTATCGACCAACAAACTTACACCAATAAAAAAATAGGTGTAATGGGAGTTTGCATTGGCGGCCATTTAGCGTTTCGAGCGGCGTTAAATGAACGTGTACTTGCTTCTTATTGCTTGTACCCAACCGACATTCATTCTGACACCTTGCCTAAAAACGAAGGCAATGACTCATTAACTCGTTGTGGCGATATTAAAGGTGAAATTCACTTAATTTTTGGTAAACAAGACCCGCATGTTTCCACCGAAGGTCGCACGTTAATTCGCGAACAGCTAATCGCCAATAACGTTAACTTTTGTTGGCAAGAGGTCAATGCACAACACGCGTTTATGCGTGATGAAGGGGAACGTTACGATGCAGCATTAGCTATGGAGTGTTACCGTCAGTCTATTGCGTTATTCCATCGAACACTTACCTGAAGACTCTGCTAATGGCCAACAAGACGTTTGTTAACTTTGACAAACGTCTAATCTTCTATCTCGCAAGTAAACTGCTCATCAATCACAAAAGAAAACTTACTGCCTTTTGTCACTTCACTTTTGATTTTTAACTCGCTGTCATAATTCGACAACACATGTTTTACTATGGACAATCCTAAACCTGAACCGCCACTATCACGGGTTCGAGCTTGCTCTACGCGATAGAACCTTTCAGTTAACCGCGATAAGTGTTCTGCGGGAATACCATCGCCGGTATCTTTGACTGAAAAAACAATCGAACCGTCAGATTTCTTTTTGCACTCGATATCTATTTGTCCACCTTCCGGTGTATAGCGCACCGCATTAAACACTAAGTTGGAAAACGCACTGCGTAGTTGTTCGGACTCACCTAAAATACCAAGACCAGATTCAACCGAAAGACTAATGTTGTGTTTGCCTGCTGATAAACTTTCAGCTTCATTTTTCACAGTCGTCAATAACGACTTCACATCAACTTGCCCAGCCCCCACTGTGTATTGTTGATTTTCCAGTTTAGTGAGGGTTAATAATTGATTAACCAGTGCATCCATACGAACGGTTTGCTCTGTCATCATCTTGTGAGCTTTTTGCCAGATAGGTGTGCTTGGAATGTCACCATCACCAAGTACCTCTAAATATCCGCGCATTACCGTTAATGGCGTTCGCAATTCATGAGATACGTTGGCAACAAAATCTTTTCGCATTTGTTCAAGTTGTTTTAAGGCGGTAATGTCACGACAAATCAAAGTCCATTTATCTTTTTCAAATGGCGCAATTCGGCATTCCAAAATAACGTGTTCATCCACTGGCGAGGTAAACTCAAACGGCTCGTCATAGTTTTTAGCATTCAAATACGATAAAAACTCGGGGGAGCGCAAAAAGTTGTCGATTCTATTACCTCGGTCTTCTGGCCACTTAAAACCTAACATAGCTTGCGCGAGGCTATTGCACCAAACCAAGGTTTTGTCTTCATTGAATACAATGGCTGCATCAGGTAAAGATTCAGCACCGAGTCGAAAGCGTCGAACAAGGACACTCAATTCATTACGCTTTTTTCGGTGTTTACGTTGTTGATGATAAATAGCGTCAAATACGTCAGCCCAAACACCTTTTGACCTTGGAGGGTACGCATCGCGTTTGTGCCACAACCAATTAATTAACTTGACGAGGTGGTAATAATTCCACAATAAAATACAAATGGTGCCGATAAATAGGCTTAAATATACGTGCTCGCTAAAAAAGCCAACAACAAAAAAAGGCAGTAAGACAATTACTACCTTTACTAACAACGTTTTTAATGTAGGAGCTTGGATCATAAATTAAACTGCTTTGGAAAAGCGATAGCCTGAACCTCGGACAGTTTGTATCATATTATTCACGTCACCCATAGCTTTTCTTAACCTTCTGATCTGTACATCAACGGTTCTGTCTTCAACGTAAACATTGGTGCCCCATACATGATCAAGCAGTTGTTCACGGCTATATACACGGTCTGGGTGGGTCATAAAGAAGTGTAATAATTTAAACTCTGTTGGGCCTAAATCAATTTTTTCATTGTGCACTGTCACGCGATGTGAAACAGGGTCTAGTACAAGTCCGTTGGCTTCTACAGGTTCTTCGATAGCAGTTGGCGCAACACGGCGCAATACAGCTTTAATTCTCGCCATCAGCTCTTTTGGGGAGAACGGCTTGGTCATATAATCATCTGCACCAACCTCTAAGCCTTTAATTTTATCCTCTTCTTCACCACGAGCGGTTAACATGATAATAGGAATGTTTTTAGTTAAATCGTTTTGTTTCAACTGTTTGGCTATTTGAATACCGCTAGCTCCCGGCAACATCCAATCTAGTAAAATAAGAACAGGGTAGGGTTCGAGCAACAAACTTTGTGCTTCATCAAAGCTTTTAGCTTCTATTGCTTCGTAACCATTTTGCTCCAAGACAAACGCCAACATTTCACGGATCGGTGCTTCATCTTCAATGATTAATATTTTATTCATTCCTATCTATCTCGCATATTGTTCTACTGAACAGAGTATCTACAATATATATGTCGGTTTTATTACAATTTCCAAAATATGTAAGAAAAAAGACATCTAATCCTTTACGACTCAAAATAAGCGTTACTGTAGCAATTACTTACTGAGCTTTACATCTTTGACGCGTTCGTGTTGTTTCATCCCTTCGCTTCACGACGCTATGCCACCCTTGGCGCGTCTGCGTTGTTTCATCCCTGAAACAAAAAAACCAGTAAACAAGGTTTACTGGTTTTTTTTAGATTGCTAAGTGATTAAAACTTATGTTCTAAACCGAGTGCTAAGTAAGACTCATCTTCACCCGCATCTGGAGTGAATGTAGTATAAAAAGCAAACGCTTTGGTGTTTTTACCAAGTTTACGATCAGCGCCTAATGAAAAGCCATTATCATCTTCCAATGTTTGGAACTGCGCTTTTAAGTTATACGCACCCACTTTATATTGACCGTTAACTAATACACCTGAAGCGTCAGCGCCGGTTTCAACATTTTCTTGTGATTGCAACATTAAGCCAATTTTTACATCAGAAACTTTAGCACCTAAAGTAATACGCGCAATGTCATAACCTTTCACTTCACTGTCAAAAGCTGCACCAACGTAGTATTTACCTTTTTTTAGTGCTTTGTCGCCATAAACGGCAGATAAAGAAACTGCAGAGTCGTCGTTGTCTTCGTCTAAGATATAACTCACACCGAACTGTACGCCGCTGATTTTAGGTGATTTATAAGTAACACTGTCACTCATACGGTTTTCACCTTTCCACATGTTTTTAATATCACCCTCGTAATCAGAGAAGATGTCTAGCTTGCCTTGTGACTGTTTTAATACTGTGTCGTTACGACCCAATAACACTTCACCAAAGCTGCCTTTAATACCTATATATTGGTTACGAGACTTAAGGTTTTTTTCGCCTGATTCATCAGCTACATCTACCTGCATTTCGTATTTGTAAACAACCGTTAAACCACCTTCTAACTCTTCGCTGCCTTGAAAACCAATGCGAGATGAGTTGCTCTTAAGTTCAGTAATCGCGCCATCACCACCATCTGAAGATTGCAATGAAACATTTACTTTGCCGTAAATTTCTGGTGCCGCAAATACGCTTGATGACATTGCCGCAAGAATTGAAGTTGCTAATAACTTTCTAAACATTGTTTTACCCTATCGACCTTCTAAAGTTTGAATAAGTTAATCCATACGATTAATGCGCTTATTTAACCCCAGTTATGTTACAAAATTATGACACCGGACACTTTCTTTTCATTTTTATTACAGTTTGATTGTATAAATGACGAAATTATGACATTTAATTAACTAGCCTGTTCCAAATCTACGACAATATCGGATGCTAACTGTTCTAAGGCATCTGCAATCGTGTCTGGGCACATGCCAGCTGGTAACCCGACTTTAGCAACGGCATGAAATAAACCACCTCCCCAATTCGGCGCACTTTGCCTTGAACTCGTGAAGTGAATAATATTGGCTCCTTTATGCGTTATGATGCTAGAAAGCTCTTGTACTATTCCTTTTCGGTCATTACCTGTGATCACAAACTCTATTTCTTGAACCTCTGATAATTCTTGATGTACACCGTCATGAATATCAACTTTCAATTCTTTAACATTACTGATTGCTGTTGTTAATTCCGCTATGTGTTCTTCGGCAACTTCAATTTCTACTACACCGGCAAAATAACCACTTAAATGCGACAAATTACTTGCCAGCCAATTCGCATTATTTTGCGCAAGTACGTTAGATAAATTTTCTACTAATCCCAATTTATCTTCACCGATAACGGTAAGTACCAGTCGTTTCATTGAATATACTTCCTATTATTATTAACAAATGACATACCAGAGTATTGGTGCAATTAAGCAATTTATCCATAGATAAATGTAAAAATATTACAATTTAGAAACAAAATTGAAGCAATGGCTGTGACTTTTCTTTTAGTCGGGCTACCCTTTTGTCACATAACTGTAACATTTAAGAAATATAATGCCGCGCAATCAATTTAGGGTAGGTAATTTGTATGTCTCAAACTTCAGACAACGCACTAAAAACCGAGTCAAACCGGCTAATTAAAGATAAATTAGCTAAATACGGTGTTATGACTGGTGGTGTCATGGTCTTGTGCGCCTTATTGTTAATCTTCTTTTATCTGTTGTATGTAGTGAAACCTGTGTTCCACTCCGCACACATTGAACAAAAGGAAGTTATTAGCGACCTCAATAAAAAATACGCAACGGTAAGTATTGAAGAGCAAAATGAAATTGCATTCGCGTTAACTGAAACCGGCGCAGTCGATTTTTATTCTGTTGACGGCAAAAACAAAGGCGAGCTCATTCATTCAGAGCAAGTTGAGTTTAATAGTCAACCGGTTATATTCAAAAACGGCATTCCGCATCAAGGTCTATACGCTTACGTTAATCAAGAAAATGCATTAACTATCGTAAAGCCATTTTTTAGAGTGAGCTTTCCTGGCAACAAACGTCTATTAACGCCAGTCGTTAATTACCCGTTTGGTGAAGAAGCTATGTCTCTTGGTGACAACAGCATGTTTGAAGTAAAAGACATTGCCTTTGCAGTGTCTGAGACATCAGTTGGTGCCATTTACCAACTGGCTAACCAACAAGTGCTGTTTACTAAAATTTTAGGTGAAGAAAATATGTTCACCGAAGAAATTGAGTGGACGACAACGCAAGTTGAGCTGAATATGGTTCGCGGTAATATTAAAGGACTGCATATTTCTCCAGATCTTTCTCGCGCATTTGTTGTAACAGAAAAGCAATTGTTTGTTATCGACACTCGCGACGAAACCGATGTTAATCTTTTATACAGCGTAAATATCAACCGCCAAAATGCAGGAAAAGCGCAAGTTACTTCATCGGCATTATTAGCTGGTGCTAACTCTTTAATGATAGGTTACAGCGACGGTAAAATTAGTCAGTGGTTTGAAACGAATAGTGACTCTGGCCGTGCCTTTATCAATTCTCGCAGTTTCCAAATGGAAACAGAAAATGCAAAACAGAGTGTTGTTCAATTAATTCCTGAATATTACCGTCGTACATTTGCGGCAGTTACCCCATCAGGTGAAGTTAACTTATTCCACACCACTTCTGAGGCGGAATTATGGCAAGGTCGTTTTACAGACAAGCCATTACACAGCATGGCATTCTCACCGCGTTCAAATGCAATTGTCGCATTATCTAATGGCAGCTTAGTATTACTAGACGTTGAAAACGAACACCCAGAAGTTTCGTGGTCTGGGATTTGGCAAGAAGTATGGTACGAAGGATACCCTGAAGCCAGCTACACGTGGCAGTCTTCATCAGCCAGCGATGACTTTGAATCTAAATTCAGCTTAGTGCCTATTTCTTTTGGTACGTTAAAAGCGGCTATGTACGCTATGTTATTTGCTGTACCAATCGGCTTAGCGGCTGCAGTTTATACAGCGTACTTTATGGCACCAAATGTTCGTCAAATTGTAAAACCTACGGTTGAGATCATGGAAGCTTTACCGACAGTTATCTTAGGTTTCTTAGCGGGTTTATGGCTAGCGCCAGTTATCGAAGAAAATCTGCCTGGCGTTATCCTCTTGTTGATCATGTTGCCAATAGCAATTTTCATCACTGCATTTGTTTGGTTTAAATTACCTCGTAAGATTAAAGAGTCTATGCCTACCGGCTGGGATTCGATTATTTTACTGCCTGTCGTTGCCATTGTCGGTTACGCATCATTTGCGCTAAGTCCAGCTGTAGAGCAATGGTTATTTGACGGTAATACTCGCCTTTATATCACTAACGAGCTGGGTATTACCTTCGACCAACGTAATTCACTTATTGTTGGTATCGCGATGGGCTTTGCCGTCATCCCAACTATTTTCTCAATTGCTGAAGACGCGGTGTTCAGTGTGCCAAAAACTTTATCAAGCGGTTCACTCGCATTAGGAGCAACTCAGTGGCAAACCCTTGTGAAAGTGGTGCTGTTAACTGCAAGTCCGGGTATTTTCTCGGCAGTAATGATGGGTCTTGGACGCGCCGTAGGTGAAACTATGATCGTTCTAATGGCAACCGGTAATACGCCAATTATGGACTGGAGTATTTTCGAAGGCATGAGAACCCTGTCTGCCAATATTGCAGTAGAGATGCCTGAATCTGAGGTCGGCAGTTCACATTACCGAATCTTATTCTTAGCAGCGTTTGTCCTGTTCATATTTACCTTTGTATTTAACACGCTTGCTGAGTTTGTTCGTCAGCGCTTACGTGAAAAATACAGTTCGCTTTAACCCCACCTAACCTTGTATTGGAGATTTAGAAAATGAAGACATGGTTCAAATCTGGTTCACCTTGGGTGTGGATGACAGCAGGTGCGGTAAGCATTAGCTTATTATCTGTTATCGGTTTGTTATTGCTAATCGCAAGCCGCGGATTATCTTACTTCTGGCCATCAAGCATTACACAATTTGATGTCACAATGCCCTCAGGCCAAACGAAAACCATCATCGGTGAAATATACGACCGTGAATTTGTACCGACGCAACGTTTGATTGAGTCGGGGGTTACTTTTAACCGCAAACAAAACGAAGAAGTTGAGCGTCTATTGATTAAAACCGGTAACCGCGAATTTGTAGACTTGGACTTTCAGTGGTTGTTGTCTCCATTTATCAGCAGTCAATCGACGCCTTCTGGCTTGGCAGTATTCGAACGCAGCAAAAATGGTAACTTTTATGGTTATGTCGATGCCGTCTTAAAAGATGGTGCTGCGGTTGCAGGTGACAAAGAACAGGCGCTTTATGAACTTATAGACAGGGCGGTTGAACTAAATGATAAAGCACTTGATTTGCAAAATGACGAAATTGGCGCCATCAACTACGAGCTTGAACAGTTACGTTTACAAGAACGTCGTTTAGAGCTTGATGATGAATTAACGCAAGCCAAAATTGATGAGTTAAATGCTCGTCGCCAAGAGTTAAGAGACGAGTACAAAGTTTACGAAAAGCAATTATTTGCTTACCGAGACGAAGCAAAACGTGATGCTGTTGTTGTTAAAGACATGCGCGGTGAATTAGTGACATTGCCACTTAACTACGTGTTAGATGTCGCGTTTCCTAATGACATGGGCTTTTTTGCCAAAGTAGGTCGTTACTTCAAACAAATCGGCAAGTTCATTTTTGATGACCCTCGTGAAGCAAATACCGAAGGCGGTGTATTCCCAGCGATTTTCGGTACGGTATTCATGGTACTGCTAATGGCCGTGATCGTAACCCCATTTGGTGTTATCGCGGCAATCTACTTGCACGAATATGCTGGCAATAATGCGGTGACTAAAATTATTCGTATTGCGGTAATCAACTTAGCTGGTGTACCTTCAATCGTTTACGGTGTATTCGGGTTAGGTTTCTTTGTATACATGTTAGGTGGCTCAATTGACCAATTGTTCTACCCTGAAGCTTTACCGGGACCAACGTTTGGTACACCTGGTGTTATTTGGTCAGCGTTAACGCTTGCCATTTTAACGCTTCCGGTCGTTATCGTATCCACCGAAGAAGGTTTATCACGTATTCCTG
>JABXID010000084.1 GCA_013373245.1 Gammaproteobacteria bacterium | reverse complement strand
GATAGTTAAAGGTGCTAAAAAGATACCGTAATCGTGACCATCGATGCCAAACTCAACACCCGTCCAAACCGTCGCAGCAATAACAGAAGCAGCCGCTGGAGACGCTAAGCCTTGGAAATAACGTTTATCTGCTGTGCCTATTTGGGTATTAAAACGAGCAAGACGTAATGCAGCACACGCAACAAAAATGAATGCTGCTAACCAACCAAGCTTTCCAAGTCCGCTTAAACCCCAGTTGTACGCAACAAGAGCGGGCGCAACACCAAAGGACAGCATATCAGCCATTGAATCGTATTCTGCACCAAAAGCACTTTGTGTATTGGTCATACGTGCCACGCGGCCATCTAAGCCATCAAAAATCATAGCAACAAAAATCGCGATAGCGGCGGCTTCAAAGCGACCATTCATAGATGAAACTATGGCAAAAAAACCAGAGAATAAACCCGCCGTTGTCAGCAAATTAGGAAGAAGATAAATGCCTCGAGGTGCATTAGGATTAGATTTACTTGTCATAACCAACCATTAGTTGTGAGTCTGAATATTATGGTCGCAACAATAACATAGTTATTATTACGACTAAAATAGAGAACGTTATCTTTTTTGTGACAGAGCAGTATGTCACGATATTGGATTTATATTTAAATTATTCCGCACTAGGTAAAGGCCAGCCGCCAAGTTGCTTCCATTTATTTACCATATAGCAGAACAACTCGGCTGTGCGCTCGGTATCGTATATAGCCGAGTGTGCTTGTGCTTGACTGAACTCGATATTGGCACGAGCACAAGCTTGCGCGAGCACAGTGTGGCCTAAGGTTAACGCTGCTAAAGACGTTGTATCAAAGGTAACAAAAGGGTGAAAGGGCGCACGTTTGTAGTTTTGACGTTCCACTGCAGCCATGAAAAAACCATGATCAAAATGGGCATTGTGGGCAACAATCACAGAACGATTGCAGTTTGCTTCTTTTTGTCCTTTGCGAATATGTTTACACAGCTCTTTCACCATGTCTTTTTCTGGGATGGCGCCACGCAGCGGATTAAAAGGGTCAATACCATTAAACTCAATCGCAGCTTTTTCAATGTTTGCTCCTTCAAACGGTTCAACATGAAAATGAAACGTTTGATCTTTTTCCAATTCACCTTGTTCGTTCATTTTTAAAGTGACAGCGGCAATTTCCAACAAAGCGTCCGTTTTGGCGTTAAAGCCAGCGGTTTCAACGTCAATAACAACCGGATAAAAACCACGAAATCGCTCACTTAATGTTGGGATGCTGTTTTCGCTGGCCGCTGGGTTGTTAGATGTTTGATTATTGTCAGTTTGATCAGAAGAAGGTGTATTTGGCACGTTTGAAGAAGTCACAATATAATTAAACTAAACTTTGGTTAACAGGTTGGCGGTTATTATCACATGCCTGCTTATAAATATCTCGAAAATAAAGTTAAAAAATGGTTCTCTACTTGCATATCTTTCTTCATGTAAGTGTCTAGTAACATTAAGCGCGTGAGTTTTCGAGCGAGAACTTTAGCAATGGCACATGTGAAAAGTCATGTCGATTGTTACTTGTTGTTGCAGTGCAAATGATATGAAATTTTTTTATCCAATTGATATTAAATAATTATTTATGAAAATGTTAAATGTTTTGTTGTCCACTTTTGTGGTTGGTTTATGTATATTTGCTTCAGCTGTTGAAGCGGATATGCGTCGTTATTCTGGCAGTTTAGAAAACTCAAAGTGGCAACTTACCACCGAAACTAAATTACAATGTGATTTGATCCACGAAATTCCTAATTACGGTCATGCGGTATTTAGCGCAGAAGCAAGTAAAATGGCGAATTTAGCATTTGAGCTAGATATTATGCGTTTGCCAGCCGATTACAGCTTGGCAAATATTGAATCTGTTCCGCCAAGATGGAAACCAGGTACACCGTCAAAGCCGATAACCACTATGCAATGGCGTAAACAATTTAATGGTGACGTGGATGAAAAGTCGGCGTGGGTAATGTTAACCGAATTAGAAAAAGGTAATTTCCCAACCTTATATTACACAGACTGGCACAACCGACACGACCGTGTTGCTGTGTCGTTATCAGCAACAAACTTCGCCGATAACTACTATAAGTTTTTGTCGTGTGTCGACAAATTATTGCCATACAGTTTTGACGATATCGCACAATTAACGCTTAATTTTGAGTTTGGTGGCGCAGAGCTAGATAAAGATTCGAAAAACAAGTTAGCGCAAGTACGCGAATATTTAAAACACGACAAAGAAATTGAATCTATTACTGTAAAAGCATATTCCGATTCATTTGGTGGTCGCTGGCACAACCTGCAAGTTTCGAAAAAACGCGCTGCAGAAATCAAACAGTTTTTTGTTAACGCCGGTGTTGCAGCAGACAAAATTGATGTTGAAGGGTTTGGAGAACGCCGCCATATAGCCTCTAACCAAACTGAGCTTGGTCGGGAAGAAAATAGACGCGTTGTTGTTCAAATGAGCAAACCGTGATTAATGCAATGTCACTATATGTTGTTTTTTGATCTGTTAATTAAACGATTACAAAAAGGGAGCGGCAATGGCGCTCCCTTCCGTTTTAAAGCCTGTTGTAATAATCAACTGCCGTTAACACAGTTGTTGTGCAATCCTTCGTATTGTGTTTCAGAGTCGTTTCTGTCAACACACAGATAATAAAGTTGTCCTGCATAGGCATCCAATAAAAAGTGAAAGCCGATCGCAATCCAAATTGACTCCGTGAGTAGATAAATCAGTGCTAGAAGAAGTCAGTGGTAATACCGATTTGAAGGTAAGTTGTAGTATCGAAGTTATTTGTTAAACGAAACCACATTCGAGGTCTAAAGGCCTGTCCCGTCCTAAAATAAGTTGACGGTTTTTTTTAAAGGCCAGTGATTTTATCATTGGCCTTTTTCGTTATGCACTTGGTTAGGTGTTTTCATTCCTAAACTTAAGTGCGGTCTTAT
>JABXID010000103.1 GCA_013373245.1 Gammaproteobacteria bacterium | reverse complement strand
TTTGTGTTGATTGACGGAAACCGATGTCCAGAGTTACCTATGCCGTCCGACTCAGTAGTCAAAGGTGATTTGCGAGTCGCAGAAATTAGTGCAGCTTCAATTCTTGCTAAAGTCTGTCGAGACAACGAAATGAAAGAGCTCGACAAGTTATATCCAGACTTTGGTTTTGCCAAGCACAAAGGCTACCCGACAAAATTACATTTTGAAATGCTTGCTAAATACGGCCCAACCCCGCAACATAGGCAAAGTTTTAAACCAGTGCAAAACGCACTGGCTAATTGCTAAACATTGCAAAATACAAACGGATTGAATACACCTAATAATAACTATGTCAGATCCTAAATTTATACACCTACGCGTTCACAGTGACTTTTCCATGATGGACGGCATGGCTAAAGTTAAAAACATTTTAGGCAAAGCCAGTGAGTTAGAAATGCCCGCAATGGCACTAACGGATCAAATGAACTTGTGTGGCTTGGTAAAGTTTTATCAAGGTGCCCATGGTGCCGGTATTAAGCCAATTATTGGCGTTGATGTTTGGGTTAATCGCGCCGATGACGAGCCGCTTTATCGTTTAACGTTAATCGCTAAAAATAACGACGGTTATAAAAATATTACCGACTTGATATCTCGCGCTTATTTGCGCGGTATGTTCAAACAAAAAGTAGCTATTGAGAAAGAGTGGCTGATAGAACATAAAGAAGGCGTCATTGTGCTCTCAGGTGCCGATCAAGGTGATATTGCCATGGGGTTAAGCAAAAATAACCCTGAATTGTTACGAGAAATCGTCGAGCCATATCAAACCCATTTTGCCGATCACTTTTTCTTAGAAATTAACCGTGTTGGTCGTCCAGAAGAAACACTATATAACGAACTTATTCTCGACTTTGCCGAGGAAACAGGTTTGCCAATGGTCGCGACTAACCACGTAGTTTTTATGTCGCCGGAAGATTTCGAAGCGCACGAGATCAGAGTATGTATACACCAAAAGCGCACACTTGAAGATAAAAACCGTCCAAAAGATTATAGCCCGCAGCAATACATGCGTTCAGAACAAGAAATGTGTGAATTGTTCGCTGACATTCCTTCAGCGCTGCAAAATACGGTCGAAATTGCCAAGCGCTGTAATGTAACAGTGCAACTCGGGACTTACTTTTTACCGCAATGTCCGACCGACGGCATGACGGAATCCGACTACTTAGTAAAAGTATCAGAAGAAGGATTAGAAGAACGATTAGAGTTTTTATTTCCTGATCCAAAAGAGCGAAAAGAAAAACGAAAAGAGTACGACGAGCGTCTCGAAATCGAACTGAAAGTAATTAATGATATGGGCTTCCCTGGTTACTTCTTAATTGTTGCCGAATTTATTCAGTGGAGTAAGGATAACAATATACCTGTAGGCCCCGGTCGAGGCTCAGGTGCTGGTTCACTAGTGGCGTATGCACTTAAAATCACTGATTTGGATCCGCTTGAGTTTGCCTTGCTTTTCGAACGATTTTTGAACCCAGAACGTGTTTCCATGCCGGATTTTGATATTGACTTTTGTATGGATCGCCGCGAGGAAGTTATCGATCACGTAGCTGAGCTTTACGGTCGTGATGCGGTATCGCAAATTATAACCTTTGGTACGCTCGCAGCTAAAGCAGTTGTACTTGGTGTCGGACGTGTGCTGGGCCACCCTTATGGCTTTGTGGACCGTATTTCAAAACTTATTCCGTCAGTCCCTGGTACCGACCTGAAAAAAGCGTTTGAGATGGAACCTCAGTTGACTGAAGTTTATGAAGCGGATGAAGACGTCAAAGAACTCATCGATATGGCTCGCAAACTTGAAGGTACGACTTCCAACGCCGGAAAACATGCCGGTGGCGTTGTTATTGCCCCAACAAAGATCACTGATTTTGCGCCTTTATACTGTGATGATGAAGGTAAAAACCCGGTAACCCAGTTTGATAAAAATGACGTTGAGACCGCAGGGTTAGTTAAGTTCGACTTTTTGGGGCTTCGTACCCTTACGATACTGCAGTGGGCTATTGAAATGGCCGACGTTAAGTTGGCGAAGAAAGGTCAAGCGCCAATCGACATAGCGGCAATTCCTGTTGATGACCCTGCGTGCTTCCGAATGTTGAAAAACGCAGAAACAACCGCGGTATTTCAGCTCGAATCCTCGGGCATGAAAAACCTGATCAAACGTTTACAGCCAGATAACTTTGAAGAAATCATCGCACTTGTTGCACTTTTCCGACCGGGACCTCTTGATTCGGGCATGGTTGATAACTTCATCCTGCGTAAAAAAGGCGAGGAAGAAGTCGCTTATCCAGATCATGAATATCAGCACGAATGTTTAAAAGAAGTGCTGGAGCCAACATACGGCATTATCGTTTATCAAGAGCAGGTAATGCAGATCGCGCAGGAGATGGCCGGTTATTCATTAGGTGGCGCAGACTTGCTGCGTCGAGCAAT
The DNA here is from genome assembly GCA_013373245.1 of Gammaproteobacteria bacterium. GTDB lineage: Bacteria > Pseudomonadota > Gammaproteobacteria > Enterobacterales > Alteromonadaceae > Psychrosphaera. Next base: position 14,834 of record JABXID010000103.1, on the reverse strand, counting down.
GGGTAAGAAAAAACCGGAAGAGATGGCCAAGCAGCGCGGCATGTTTGCTGAAGGCGCGAAAAAGAATAATATCGATCCAGAGTTGGCGACTAAAATCTTCGATCTGGTAGAGAAATTCGCGGGTTACGGTTTTAACAAGTCTCACTCCGCAGCATATGCATTGGTGTCTTATCAAACCTTATGGATGAAATGCCACTATCCGTCTGAGTTTATGGCAGCGGTAATGTCAGCCGATATGGACAACACGGATAAAATAGTCACCTTGGTAGATGAATGCGAGCGCATGAAGTTGGTGATTGAACCGCCGAATGTGAACTCTGGCTTGTACAAATTTACGGTAAATGACGAAGGACATATTGTTTATGGCATCGGCGCGATAAAAGGCGTAGGTGAAGGTCCAGTAGAAGCAATTTTAGAAGCGCGAGAAAAAGGCGGCCAGTTTAGCGACTTATTCGATTTCTGCGCCCGTGTTGATGTGAAACGCATTAACAAACGAGTGATGGAAAAGTTAGTGTTGGCAGGAGCGCTTGACCAACTGGGCCCTGAAATTACAGATGAAAAAGCCAGCGTGCAGTCACATCGTGCAATCATCATGGCATCGCTTGAAGATGCTATGAAAGCGGCAACGCAACAAGCGAAAAACCAAGACTCCGGTATGATGGATATGTTTGGCTTGTTAGACCAAGCACACGAAGATGAAAAGCAACAATTTAAACAAGTCACGTTATGGCCAGATAAAACTTGGCTTGAAGGTGAAAAAGAAACCCTTGGTTTGTTTTTGACCGGACATCCAATTAATGCCTATCGTAAAGAACTTAAACATTATGTAAAAACAAAGTTATCAGAAGTTGTGCCAACTCGTAGAGATGAAAGCATAACAATTTGTGGCTTGATTATAGATGTGCGTGTACTTATTAATAAAAAAGGCCGTAAGTGGGCTTTGGTGCAACTTGATGATAAAAGTGGACGCTTAGATGTACGTTTCTTCCCCGAACAGTTTGATATGTTCCAAGAAGCTCTACAAAAAGACAAAATAATTACAGTTTCGGGACAGGTCAGCTTTGATAGTTTCAGTGATGGCAATACAATGACCGCCAGAGATGTAATGTCCCTTACTCAGGCGCGAGAAAAATTTGCCAACTGTATTAAACTGCAAGTTAACAGCGCTGAAAAGGGTAGTAAGTTACGACAATATTTAAAAAAGGTATTGTTGCCGTTCAAAGACGGGATGACGCCTGTTCACGTAACGTACACTAACGACATTGCACAAGCGAATATAGAATTAGGAACAAGTTGGCGAGTTAGCCCTGATGATCAATTATTTATTGATATCAAAGAGCAGCTGGATATTGAGCCTGAATTAGAATTTTAATGGTTTGTCCTCGTGACAAACAGTGATCAGAATTATTATTAGACCGGTGGTAGAATGAGTCTTAACTATTTGGAATTTGAACAGCCAATCGCTGAGCTGGAAGCAAAGATCAACGAATTGAAAAACGTTAATCGTGGTGGTGAATTGGATTTAAGTTTGGAAGATGAAATCTCCAACTTAAAGAAAAAAAGTCACGAGCTTACTAAGAAGATCTTTGACAATTTAGGTGCTTGGCAAGTCGCTCAGATTGCTCGTCACCCATTACGTCCTTACACAAAAGATTATATCACTCGCATTTTTACTGAGTTTGATGAGTTAGCGGGTGACAGAACATACGCTAATGATTTAGCAATTGTTGGTGGTATTGCGCGATTAGACGACGAGCCTGTCATGGTTATCGGTCAGCAAAAAGGGCGAGATACTGCTGAAAAAATTAAACGCAATTTTGGTATGCCTAAACCCGAAGGTTACCGTAAAGCGCTACGCCTTATGGAAATGGCTGAACGTTTTAATATGCCTATTATCACTTTTATTGACACGCCAGGAGCGTACCCAGGTATAGGTGCTGAAGAGCGCGGTCAAAGTGAAGCGATTGCTCGTAACCTTAAGGTGATGGCGGGATTAAAAGTACCCGTTGTTTGTACGGTTATTGGTGAAGGTGGTTCTGGCGGTGCATTGGCCATCGGTGTTGGTGACCGAGTAAATATGTTGCAATACTCTACTTACTCAGTAATTTCACCGGAAGGTTGTGCTTCTATACTTTGGAAAAGTGCCGAGAAAGCGCCGGTTGCGGCAGAGGCCATGGGCATAACTGCCGGTAAAATTAAGAGCCTTGGTTTGATTGATAATGTTGTTGATGAACCTTTAGGTGGCGCCCATAGAGATATGGAGTTAATGGCATCTAGTTTAAAACAGCGTATTAAGCAGGATCTAGCTGACTTAAATACCTTGTCAAAAGAAGAGCTATTGGAGCAACGCTATCAGCGATTAATGAGTTTTGGTTACTTATAAAGCTGACTTTAACTAAGCAAATGATACACTTAAGCCACCTAACGGTGGCTTTTTTATTTTAAGGACATTAATGTCTCCAAACTGGCAACATCTGCATCAATTTATAGGACACCATCAACTGAACGCTCACCCTTTAGTAGTGGCGTTGAGTGGTGGGGCTGATTCCGTTGCTTTGTTGCATATGTTTTTTAAATTGCGTGAACACAACAATCAAAGCTTCTCTGCAATTCATGTAAATCATGGTTTAAGTGAAAATGCAGGTCAATGGCAGAGTTATGTCACAGAACTATGCCAGCGCTGGGATGTGCCCTTAACTGTTTGCCAAGTTAATATCGTTAAAAAGAATAGAACCTCGTTGGAGCATCAGGCTAGAAATGCTAGATATAGTGCAATCGCAAATGAACTTGCACCCAACAGTGTGTTATTCACTGGGCATCACCAAGTTGATCAAGTTGAAACGTTTTTACTGCGCTTGATGAGAAGCTCTGGGTTAACCGGTTTAACAGCGATGAAGCCATTAAGTAGCTATCCGTTATCAAACATAAAAAGCAAAAAACTACAGATCGCTCGCCCTTTACTAGATATCAACAAGCAACAGTTGCTCGCTGAGTTAAGTCAACAGCAAATTGCTTGGGTAGAGGATGAATCAAACAGCGATGATGCATTCGATCGTAACTTTGTCCGCAATAAAGTATTGCCCTTGTTATCAGAACGCTGGCCTAATGCCAGTCAATCAGTCTCCTCAAGCATAAAGTTGTTGCAACAAGAAGCTCAGCTATTGGAAGAATACATTGAAGTTGATTACCAGCGTTGTGTTACTCATGGCTTTATGAAACTAAGTGCATTAGATATTAACCAACTGAAAACTTTTTCGGTTAATAAACAATCTGTCATCGTCAGACGATTTATACAATTGATGTCTGGTGTAACACCGACTAAAAATGCACTGGAACAGATATTACATCAAGCATGTGTTGCATCAGTTGATGCGCAGCCACAAGTGAAAGTGGGCGACTTTTGGGCATGTATTCACAAAGAGCAATTGTATATCGTGCCTGACCTAGCGCAACAAAAGTGTCAACTCGAAACGATAACTTCTATTAAAAGCGATGTGCCTGTAATACTGTCTCAGCCTGCGGTGTATTCAACAATAACAGTGCATAGTGATTCACTGGACTTCAAGCGACTTTCCATTCAATGGGGTCATAACACACACGCTTCATGCGCGACTTTAAAACCTAATAAAAACTCAGGTTCTAAGAAAGTTAAGGCATTATTAAAACAAGCAGCTTGCCCCCCTTGGCTGCGGGACAAAGTGCCTCTAATGTTTTTAGATGAACAATTGATTGCCGTGGGTAATTTATATATTGATGTGGATTGGCAAAATCAAATTAAAATAACGGTGGGTTAGACAATAAAGGTGTCTACTGCTGCGTTTATAAGTTGCATATGTACTTCGGTTAACGCAGCAATGTCTCTCTGATATCCGCCCCCAATCACCGCCATAATTGGTACATTGAACGTTTTAGCTTGTGCAAAGACAAACTTGTCGCGTTGGTAAACGCCATTTGTACTTATGTTGAGTAATCCCAAGTCATCATTTTCGTGAATATCGACGCCGGCATCATAAATAATAAAATCGGGACGAAAAGAAGTCATTACTGTATTGAGTGCATTTTTTACTTGCTCTAGATAACTTTCATCGTTGAGATGTTTTTCCAGCCCGATATCCCAGTCACTTTGTTGTTTGCGAACCGGGAAGTTTTTTTCGCAGTGAATTGAAAGAGTAAAAATATCATTATCAGCTTGTGCTGTGGTCGCTGTTCCGTCTCCTTGATGAACATCGCAGTCGAATATTAAAACACGATTTGCTTTACCTTCAGATATGAGTTCCTTAGCAGTTAGGACCAAGTCGTTAAATACACAAAACCCAGAGCCAAAATCCGGGTGGGCATGATGGTAACCGCCAGTACAGTTTATAGCGATGTCGTGTTTTATGGCTAGGTGTCCGGTTTTTATAGTGCCAGCGACTGCAAGTCTCGTACGATCAACAAACTGCTCAGACCAAGGAAAGCCAATTCGTTTCATGGCTTTTTCCGTGATTGAACCGTCAATAAACGATTGGATGTATTTGTTGTCGTGAGCAGTTGAAAGTTGCGTTTCTGTAACAGGGTAGGTAGGCGTATAGAATGAGAGTAAATCGCCATATTTTGTCATCGCTGCTTGTTGTAGTGCTTTATATTTTTCGATAGGAAATCGATGGTTTTTAGCTAATTTAAGCTGACTGTAAATAGGGTGGAAAACCAAAGGCAGAGTTTGTTTGCTCATTAACAGTCCTAGTTTTTTGATTGCTCATCTAGCTTTTGAATTTGCTCTTCCACTTTACTTAGCGCCTGACGGCAACGTCCAAGTCTTTGTTGTGTAACCAATACTTGTTGTTGATAGTCATTTTTTAATTTGCTGCCGGAATATTGTTGTAATTGCTGTTGTTTCTCTGTCACCATTTCTATTAAACGTCGTTCAAACTCTTGTAGTTTGGAAAGCTCAGCGTATAAGTCTTGACTTGATTGGTGTACAGTGCGCGTTAGCTGTTTTACTTTTGCAAGCCTTTGGTTGTGAGATCTGTGATAACTTTTGGCTTTGTTATTGACGGACTGTGAGTTCAGTAAACTTCTAAAGCAACTAAACTGCTGAGTTATTCTGTCCACCAAAAACTCAAGGTATTCGTTTTCACCAATTTTAGACAGTTTCTCTATGTTAGTTTCTAATTCTTTGAGGTAATCATGCGTTTCGTCGCTCTGGCAATAAAAACTTGAAGAGTTGAACAGGTCGCTTTTATTAAACCATTGTTCTTGTTTGATGTTTGCTGCGGTAACTTGTTGTTTTAGTCGTTCAAATTGTTGCACTAACTCATCAATTCTGTTGTTCATTAAACTTCTCTAATAAAACCAAGCGTCGTAACCTAATTTCAGCGTCATAATTGTTACCACGGTTACAAAAACTGGGCGAATGAATCGATTGCCTAATTTTATGGCCGAATGCGCGCCAGTGTATGCACCTGCCATTAAAAATACGCCCATGATAATGCCCAATACGAAGTTAACATGTCCTAAATAAATGAACGCAAAAAGCGAAAAAATGTTGCTGACAAAGTTCATCGCGCGGGCTAACCCTGATGATAATAACAAGTTTATTTTATAAAGGAATAAATTACTTACAGTCCAAAAAGCGCCGGTGCCAGGCCCGGCAAACCCATCGTAAAAGCCCAATACACTACCTTGGATGATTTGCTTTTTTGAAAGCTTTGCATTTTTAGTTGGTAATTCTTGGTTACTGTTTTCTTTGATTGGATTAAATAATGTGTATAAGGCGCTAAAGCCAATAAAAATGGGTAATATTTTGTTAAGTACGGCGCTGTCTAAGTAGTGCACAGATACAGTACCCAATAAAGCGCCAATGCATGTGGCCCAAAAGCTTAGCTGCCAAAATACTGGATCGAATAGCTTGTTCTTATAAAAAGTGTAAGCGGCAGTCATAGAGCCAAAAGTAGCGGCCAACTTATTGGTTCCCAATGCGACGTGCGGTGACAGTCCAGTGGATAACATGGCAGGAACGGTAAGTAGGCCACCGCCACCGGCTACCGCGTCGATGAATCCGGCTACAAAAGCAGCAGTGATCAAAAGTACAATTGTGGTACCGGATAACGAAGTTTGTGCGATGATGTCGTAAATAATATCCAAGTGGCTCTCTATAACCCAATAATCGTTGGGGCGCGAATCAAAGCAGAGTATTATAGCTGCCGGCGACATTAATTAGTATCGAGATGCAGAATAATATATTCAGTCAAAGCAATAGTGAAAATGCACAAAGTGGCAATATTGATGAACAAGCAATGGTAGCGCCAGAGCTTGGCTTTTTGCTCTCTCGAAATCAATACGATAAATACGGTCGGTGCATTTTCGAGTTTTGGGTAAAAACCGATGATGGTATTTGTCAGCTTATTGTGCAAGGTGAACGGCCGACGTGTTTTGCGGTGGCGTCGGATTCAGAAATTATCAGTCGCCTGTTAAAAGAGCGTAAAGTACAGTGTGAAATAAAACCCCTAACGCTAAAGACGTTTCAACGACAGCCCTGCATTGGTTTATACACGCCGAACCTAAGAGAATATCAAAAGTTAAGGAGAGCATGTCAGGAGCATAAGATCTCTTTGCTGGAAGACGACATAAAACCAGTCGACCGTTTTTTAATGGAACGTTTTATTAAAGGCAGTTTGTTATTCATTGGGTCGGTTAAACCTCAGTCTGGTTATCGACAAATAAATGATTGTCGTATTAAGAGTGCTGAGTATGTTACTGAGTTTTCCAATGTTTCGGTCGATATTGAATGTGATGAGCAGGGGCATTTGTATTCCATTGGCTTATATAGTTCGACACTGCCTAATTGTGACCAAAGCAATGAACACTTGTTCTTTAAAAAAGTTCTTTACAATACAAGTGGCGTAGACTCGCAGTGTTTGTTTGAGCCACAGGATCATATTGAGTGGCTCGATAACGAGAAGCTGGTATTGCAGCGGTTTGTTAACGTCATACAAGAAGTTGATCCTGACCTTATTATCGGCTGGAATTTCGTAAAGTTCGATATAAGAGTTTTACAAAAAGCTGCTGAGCGGACAAACGTCAGTTTAGATATAGGTCGCGACTTTTCAGCTTTGGTTTTTTCAGACGGAACGCGCGATGGTGATCAAGCATATCCAGATAAAGCTTATGTAGCAGGTCGTACAGTCCTTGATGGTATCGAGGTTATGAAAAATGCCACCTATAACTTCTCAAGTTTTTCACTCGATGCGGTTGCTAGAGAAGTTTTATCCGAACACAAACTCATTCAAGCAGGTGATAAACGTAGCAAACTTGAACAAATTAAACATCAGTATAGGTTTAGCCCTATAGAGTTAGCTGAATACAACCTACAAGATTGTAAACTTGTCGCTGATATCTTTGCCAAAGAAAAACTCACTGACTTTTTAATAACTCGAACCAGACTAACCGGCTTAGAGTTAGAGCGAGTTGGTGGTTCTGTCGCTGCATTCACCAACCTTTATCTGCCTCACGTTCACCGTAAAGGCTGGGTTGCGCCTAATTTAGTGCGTGCCGAAGATTATGTTCATAGCCCCGGGGGTTACGTTATGGATTCGATCCCGGGCATTCACAAAGACGTTTTAGTGTTCGATTTTAAAAGTTTGTATCCTAGTATAATGCGTACTTTTAATATCGATCCTATTGCGTTAATCGAAGCTGACCAACAGGAAGAGTTGCAGGTTATACCGGGTTTTCGCGGTGGTAAGTTCTCGCGAAATAAGAGTGTACTGTCGGGCATATTAGATGATTTATGGCAAGCGAGAGAGCAGGCAAAAGCTCAAAAAAACGCGGTATGGTCCAACGCTATTAAAATTATTATGAACAGTTTCTACGGAGTGTTGGGCTCTGCCGGTTGCCGTTTTTACGACACTAAACTTGCCAGCTCAATAACCATGCGGGGACATTGGATCTTATCTGAATCTAAAAAGTGGTTTGAACAGCAAGGGTTAACCGTAATATATGGGGACACAGACTCTATCTTTGTTAGTTTTTCAGACGATAAGACCAGCAACGACTTTGCCTTTGAGCTTGAGCGCTCGTTAAATACTTGGTGGCAAGAAAAGCTGAAGTTAGACTTCAACATCGACAGTAAACTTGAAATTGAATTTGAAACGCACTTTTCACCTTTTTTTATGCCAACTATTAGGGGCAAAGAGTCTGGCTCGAAAAAGCGCTATGCCGGCTTCAAGCTTAGACAAGAAAGTGAACCTGAATTAGTGTTCAAAGGACTTGAAAGTGTTCGCAGTGACTGGACTGAGTTAGCTAAAGTATTTCAGACCGAACTGTTTAAACGAGTGTTCTCTGACCAAGAATGCGATTCATACATTGCTCAAATTTTAGAACAACTGAGAAACGGCCAGCTCGATAATTTGTTGGTCTATAAAAAACGAATTCGAAGGAAGTTGCACGAATATATTAAAACGACACCCCCGCATATTAGAGCCGCTCGTCAGTCGAATTTAGAATCTGGGAAAAATAATTACTCTAAAGGTAGTGCTATTGAGTATGTTATTACAACAGATGGTCCAATTGTCAAAACAGAAAATAAACAGAAAATCAACTATCAGCATTACGTAGATAAACAGCTTTTTCCGATTGCTGAATCAATTCTTCTAGAATACTCACCAAAAACCTTAAATATATTTCATCAACAATTGTCATTATTGTAATTATTTAGTTACGGAGTGAAATAAATTTATGCATTCCATTAATAAAACTAACCTAATTGTTGTTTTTTTGTCAGAAATATCTTCTAAAAAAAATCAATAATTAAAAAAAACATACAAAATGTAGCATTTTGTAATGGTTTGCTCAAAAAATGCGCATTTGTTCTACCTTATAGGTTGACCAGTCGAAATTATTAAAGTTAATATCAACTGGTTGGCTGAGTCCGAAACTGATCGGAACAGTGCTTTAATAAGCAATACACTAAAAATTAATAATTGAATCACTAATATTCACAATATTTAAAGTGATCCAGGGAGAAACTTCATGTTTACAAACAATAAACTGGCTAAGTCTGTTCGCTTAGCTATTGCATTTGGTGCAGCTGCAACTGCATTACCTGCATCTCAAGCCTTCGCGCAAGAAGAAAGCGCTGAGGACATTGAAAAAATTGCTGTAACTGGCTCGAGAATTAAAACTGCTAGTTTAACATCATCTTCACCTTTACAAATCTTAAATGCTGCAGATATAGATGCTTCAGGTATCGCTAACATTCAAGATTTACTTTTGGACAACCCAACGTTTGGTACTCCAGCGATTAGCCGAACAAACTCAAACTTTTCGACTGCTAGCGCCGGTGTTGCGACAGTTGATTTAAGAAACTTAGGAACCGCAAGAACATTAGTGTTAGTCAACGGTAGACGTTTTGTATCTGGGGTGCCGGGAAGCTCTGCAGTAGACTTGAACTCTATACCTGCTCAATTTATAGAGCGAGTTGAAATATTGACTGGTGGTGCGTCTTCAGTATACGGCTCAGACGCGGTAGCTGGTGTTGTTAACCTAATTCTTAAAAAAGAGTTTGATGGTATTGAATTTGAAGGTCAATACGGTGAAAGTGCCAAGGGGGATGATAGAGAAAATCAATATAGCTTGACTGGTGGTATTTCTGATGACAAAGGTCACATGATGTTCCATTTAGGCTATACAAAGCAAGGAGCTGTTTTCTCGAAAGATAGAGAGAAATCGGCAGTAGACCAATTTGGTTCAATTTATTTCACAGGTGAACTAGACGATATTTTTAATGCCGAACGTCCTTTCTACTCGTCTTATCCTCCTCAAGGTAGATTTGACGCCGGGGATACTAGATATACTTATAACTCAAGTAACCAGTTACAAGCAGGATTCAGCACAAATGGCAATGGTACAATTGGTCCTGACGGGTTTAACCGTAGCGCCTATAGAACTATAGCTATTCCAACAGAACGCTACTTGTTCGCAAGTAAAGGTCAGTATGAACTTAGTGATGATCATTCAGTATTTTTTGAAGGCACATATGCCGCATCTCAGACAAAAACACAGCTAGAACCATTTCCATTTGCTTCTGATGATATATATGCAGGAGGGGCAGTTCCACTAGAATTTAACGTAGATGGAGTTGTTTATGCTAATCCAACAGTGCCTGCAGATATATTGAACTCTGCTAACGCAAATGCCGACGGATTAAAACAGTTAGACTTTTTTGCTAAACGCTTGTTAGATGTAGGTAATCGAGGAAATATTGCAGACCGTGATACCTTTAGGTTTACAACTGGACTTGAAGGCGTTGTTTTAGAAGATTGGTATTACGATCTCTATTACGTCTATGGTCAAACCAAAGAAGGCCAAGTATCAAGCGGTCAAGTAAACGTGCAAAACTTCAGATATGCATTGGAAGCCATGCCTGACGTCAATGATCTAGACGGGGATGGTAATACAACAGAAGCAGTGTGTATTGATGCAACAGCTAGATCATTCGGTTGTGTACCTATTGATATATATGGTTTTAACTCTATTACTGAAGAAGCAGCAGCTTATGTAAATGCACCTGGCTTGCTGTCAACATTCGTATCTCAAGAGATAGTTGGTGGTAATATTTCTGGTGAAATTATGGAGTTACCAGCAGGCTACGTTGGAATTGCTGCTGGCTTTGAGCACCGAACAGAATATGCTCGCTCTGAATTCGACGCGTTGCAACAAGCAGGATTAAATGCTGGTAACGCCATTCCAAGAACTGAAGGTCAATTTGATCTTACTGAGTTTTACGTCGAAACCAATGTGCCAATTATCGACGGTATGTATTTAAAAGGTGCAGTTCGAGGGTCTGATTACTCAACGGTTGGCTCGACACTTAGTTATAACTATGGCATAGATTGGGAAGTTACTGACTGGTTGAAATTAAGAGCTATTCAGGCGCAGTCGACTCGAGCTCCAAATATTAATGAGTTGTTCTCTCCACCAAGTCAGACATTCCCTAGTGGTCTGAACGATCCTTGTGAAGGTGTAACAGCCAGTACAGGTGGAACATTGGGCGAACGTTGTTTGGCTGACGCTGGTATAGCGGCTAACGTTGCTGCTAATGGTAGTCACACGCTTAGCCAAGCAGACTTGCAAGGTATTAGTGGCTTTAACCGCGGTAACCCTAATGTGGAAGAAGAGAAAGGCAAGTCAACGACCGTTGGTATTGTTCTATCGCCAGAATTACCTGGTTTAGATTCTTTTGGATTTACAATTGACTATTTTGACATCGAGATTGAAGACGCTATTGTAAGTACTCCTAGACAATTTATTCTAGATCAGTGTTACACTGGAGATCAAAGTTTCTGTAGTTTCATTACTCGTCGTGCCAGCCAGGTTGGTACTAACAGTGCAGGCTCTATAGAGTTTATTGATAGCGGCGTTTCAAACAGCGGCGGTGTTGTAGCTGAGGGCGTAGATTTAACTACAACTTTCTCGTTGGATGTGGGTGATGGCAGTATTTCAGGTCGCTTCGCATACACCTATATGTTGGAAGGTTACTCAATTCCATTACCAGGATCTGACGCCGACCCGTTTGTAGGAGAAATTGGCGCACCAGAGCACAAGGCTAATTTCAACTTGACTTATACAGTCAGTGACTTGAGTGTTACTTTAGGTGGGACGTATATTGGTGAGTCTTATGTAGATGATCAATTCCTAGCAGGATTTGGATTTGAACCAGAAACGGCTTCACTAGATGCTATTACTTATTTGGATACTCAAGTTAGCTATAAGCTTACAGACATTGTTGAAGTTTACGGTGGCGTAAATAATTTATTAGATGAAGATGCTCCTTTAATTCCTGGTGGTGTTACTGGTAGTGATACAGGTTTAGAAACTGACGGTGGGACATATGATCCAATCGGGCAGAGTTTCTATGCTGGTTTTAGAGCGAAATTTTAATAAATAATTGTTCTTACCTTTTAAGCCTCGATATTATGTATCGGGGCTTTTTCATTAATCTATAAAGATTCTATTAATCTATAGTCCGCGTAATTAGATATTACAGATAATTTAAAACTGCCATTAGTTCAAAACCATAATTTGATTTAAATTACTATAGTATTAGTCATAAATATTCTTCCACTTAATCACTTTCCTCATTGACAACACCACTCATGTTTGGGACACTCCGTCGTTGATTATTCCTAGGCTCGTGCCCGGTGAATAAAGAGTATTTACTCTAAAAATACTCTACGAAGATACTAGTAAAACTAGACTCAAAATTTTAAACACATACACATTGGTTGGGAACTATGTCTAAGATGAAACTAAATCTAGTTGCATCTGCTTTAGTTGGCGCAGTAGCATTTTCAAGTGCGTCGTTGGTAGCAGATCCGTTAGAAAAACTTCATGCAGCAGAAAGAAAAATTCATGCAGATGCTGTTAAGTCACAAAATAAAATTGATACGATCCAAGAGCAAACTCAAGATCTTGTATTAGAATATCGTGCTGTAGTTGATGAAACAGAAATCAACCGTATCTACAACGACCATGTTGCAAAATTAGTTGCAGGCCAAAATGCAGAAATTAAGTCTTTAGAAGACCAAATTGCAGAAATCGAGAATACAAAGCGTAACGTTGTTCCTCTTATGTATCGCATGATCGATATGTTAGAAAAATTCGTTGAAGCGGATATTCCTATCAAATTAGAACGTCGTCAGGCGCGTGTAGAAAAATTACGCGACATCATGACAAACCCTAACGTAAGTACTTCTGAAAAATACCGTCAAGTATTAGAGGCTTACGAAATCGAAAAAGATTATGGTTCAGCTGTTGAAGCATGGGAAGCGACTGAAACTTTTGATGGTCAAGAAATCACAGCAGACTTCGTACACGTAGGTCGTGTTGCACTTGTTGCTCAATCAAAAGATCTTAAAAACGCTTGGGTATGGAACAACAGTTCTCGTAGCTGGCAAAAACTTGGTGACGAATATCTTAAAGATGTTACTAAAACAATCCGTATGGCACGTAAACAAGCGCCATTGGATTTAATTAAATTACCAATCTTTGCGGCGGAGTAATAAAAACATGAAACAAGTATTAAATTCATTGGTTTTAGCTGCAGCAGTTTCTTTAAGCTTCACAGCAAATGCAGCTGGCGAACTTGATAACTTATTGGATCAAGTAAAAAAAGACCGTATCTCTGAAGGTCAACTTAATAAAACTCGTGAAAAAGAGTTCTTGGCGGCAAAAGCTGACAAAGCGGCCCTTTTAAAGAAAGCTCAAGACGAGTTAAAAGCTGAAAAAGAACGTGGCGATCGTTTGCAAAAGCAATACGCTCAAAACGAAAAAACTTTAGCAGTGAGAGCTCAAGAGCTTGATAACGCCAAAGGTACTCTAGGTGAGATGTTCGGTGTTGTGCGTCGTGCAGCAAGTAACACTATTGGTTCTATCTCAGCTTCAATCATCTCTTCACAATATCCAGGTCGTGCTGAACTTCTTGCTGAATTAGCAGAAGCGAAAGAACTTCCAACTACTCGTGAATTAGAAGAGCTTTGGATTGCTTTACAAACAGAAATGACTGAGTCTGGTAAAGTTGTTAAATTCGACAAAGAAGTATCTGAATTGGCAGGTGGTTCTACAGTTGAAAATATTACTCGTGTCGGTTCTTTCAACCTTGTTACAGACTCTGGTGATTATGTAATCTACAACTCTGATGTTCAAGTTGTTGAGCATTTAGGTAAGAAAGCGGAAGGTCACTTCATGGCTTCTGCAAAAGAACTAGCTGGTGCAGCTCCAGGTACTGTAGTTCCTTTCTACCTAGACCCATCTCGTGGTGGTATCTTACGTCTAAACACGCAAAAAGCGACATTAGAAGACCGTTATCACCAAGGTGGTACGCCAGGTTATGTTATCACTGTAGTATTAGCGTTTGGTTTACTATTAGCTCTTAGAAGTCTGTTCATCACTTTAGGTGAAGGCGCTAAGATGAAAGCTCAGCTTAAAGATACATCTAACCCATCTGATAAAAATGCACTTGGCCGTATCTTGAAAGTTTACGCAGAAAATAAAGACACTGATGTAGAAAATCTTGAACTTAAACTTGATGAAGCAATCTTACGTGAAACACCACGTATCGAAAGCGGCATCAATGCAATTAAGATTTTAGCTGCTGTCGCGCCTTTATTAGGTTTATTAGGTACGGTTATCGGTATGATCGAAACGTTCCAACAAATCACATTGTTCGGTACGGGCGACCCTAAACTAATGGCTGGTTCAATCTCAATGGCTCTTGTAACAACAGCTATGGGTATTATTGCAGCATTACCACTAATTTTCGTTCACAGTGTTGTTGCTGGTAAAGCGAAATCAATCGTTCACATCTTAGATGAGCAAAGTGCGGGTATCATCGCGGCTCATGCTGAGAAGGAGAAAGCATAATGTTATACCTGATAGGTTTATGGGAATCTGTCAGGGATTTTATTAGCACTGGCGGTGACGTTTTATATGTCGTCGCTGTTGTTCTTCTTATTATGTGGGCATTAATGGTAGAGCGTTGGTATTTCCTTACTGTGGAATTTCCAAAGATTAGAAAGAATATAATTTCTAATTGGGACGCTCGCATTGATACTACATCTTGGAGTGCTCATAGAATCCGTGACGCTTGGGTTTCTGAGGCATCTGAATTATTAAATGCAAGAATGTTAATTATTAAAACTCTTGTTGCTATGTGTCCACTTATAGGACTATTAGGTACGGTATACGGCATGATTAACGTATTCGACACCATGGCATCGCAAGGCACTGGTAACCCTCGTTTAATGGCGGCGGGTATATCAATGGCAACAATCCCTACAATGGCGGGTATGGTTGCG
>JABXID010000214.1 GCA_013373245.1 Gammaproteobacteria bacterium | reverse complement strand
TTTATCAGCAAACCATTGCCGCCACACCTATTTGACAAATGGGTGGCAAATTCCTTGTATGACATCAGAAAAACTGAGGATTAAATGTTAAAGCGCATTGTTGGAGTTTTTGCCGTTATTCTTGTGACAAGCAACTTCGCCATAGTAAACAGTTACGCGGCAGAGTCTTCGTTTAAAGGCATTGTTGATGTGCGTGCAGTTTCAGTAAGCGGAGAGAAAGCAAATCAAAGTTATTTGGTGGGAGATTACGGTAAGTTCCGTTATGGAGAAGGCAGTCAGTTGGCGCTTGATCAACTGGGTTTGCAGTACCACCTCAACTGGCAAAATAATTGGTCGCTCAATGTTATTGCCAACGGTTTTGTCGATGACTATGACACTACCTTTGGCGTAACGGAAGCATACGCACAGTATAAAGGATTGCCAAACAGTGCTGGTTGGCGAATGCAGGCAAAAGTCGGATTGTACTACCCACATATTAGCCTAGAAAATGTCGCTACGGCTTGGTCTACTCCCTACACATTAACTTCTAGTGCTATTAATAATTGGCTTGGTGAAGAGTTCCGCAGCACTGGTATTAACTTCAAAATTGAAAAACTTGGACGATTTTCCGGTTCTAATCAAAACTTTAGCTTCGATATCGATCTTTTTCGAAACAACGACACCGCTGGTGCCATGTTAACTTGGCATGGTTGGACGGTCGGCTCTCGACAAACACTCTTTGGTGAAACTTTGGTGCTGCAAGATTTTCCAGCACGAGACGGAATGTTGGCAGCACAAGCAGGCAATTCTGATCCATTTCTTGAGCTCGACAACCGTTGGGGCCTTAATACCAATGCTCAGTGGCATTACGGAAAAGATTTAAAAGTTAGTATGGGGTATTACAATAATTTTGCTGAGCGCGGTATTGTAGTCAATGGTCAATATACGTGGACAACGTCTTTTTTACATGGTGGTGTTAAGTATAAGTTTGCCGATGGCTGGGAGTTGATAGGGCAGTTTATGCAAGGCAATACTTTAATGACCTCACCGACGCTTATCAAAGTGGTTGATAACGACTTTGATAGCCAGTTTGTCATGGTACGTCATTTTTGGAACGATCATCATTTAGCGCTGCGACTTGAGCGTTTTGCGGTCGATGACTTGGATCAAACCGTTGGCGATAATAACGATGAAACCGGTAGCGCACTGGCGTTGGCTTATCGATATCGTTTAAACCGCCAAACCTTTATTGTCGCCGAATA
This sequence comes from Gammaproteobacteria bacterium, assembly GCA_013373245.1. Classification (GTDB taxonomy): domain Bacteria; phylum Pseudomonadota; class Gammaproteobacteria; order Enterobacterales; family Alteromonadaceae; genus Psychrosphaera. Next base: position 3,521 of record JABXID010000214.1, on the reverse strand, counting down.
TACTATGGTCTCAAGCGACCGACCGTCTAGAGGTTATTTAAGTGACGCTGACAGCTACGAGCCAATGACGATGCAAACGGGTTATTATGGCAACGACTACCAAAAGTCGATTGTTGATTTAACAGAGCATCAATATCAAATAGCAGTTCGTTACTATTTTTAACAAATTGAACCAAAAGTATTTATGTAAAAACCTGCACAAATTTACAAGGAGTTGTCATGAAAAATAGATGGAGTTTGGTAATACATGAAGTGTCAGCGCACACTGCAAATATCTGGGTGGGTACCTTGTTTGCTGATATGCGCAAGCCGGTAAAAGCCGTGGTTGAACTGGTTAATCAAAACGGTGATGCTTTACAAAAAATAGAGATTGCAAAGCAAGATTGGCAACGACCTTACCGACAAATTACCTCTCAGCGTTTTTATCGACTGATCGAAGTTAAGGGTTTGCAACCAGGGCAGTTCTACAAAGTTGTATTCAAAGAATGTTTTGATGATGACAACGAGTTCAACGATAAATTGCTTTCAAAGGGATCATTCACCACCTTGCCTTATTCCGTTAACGATTTGGTAAATGGTTTTACCATAGGTTTAGGCAGTTGCTTTTACGAAGAATATGACGGTGGCAGTGTAAGCACCGCCTATGAAACTTTGTCGAAAGCGACACAGTTTCCTTATAAACCTCACATTAAATTTTTATCCGGTGATCAAGTTTATTTAGATATTGGCTGGGATTCGTTAAGCGTAATTCCTAAAGAGGTTCGAGATCGAGTTGCTTCCGACTATGCCCTGCAATGGCAAGCACTGCGAGGTGTATTGCGTCATGGCGGTACTTGGTTTTTATCCGACGATCATGAGTTTTGGAATAACTATCCCATGATTGAAGGTTGGTCACCATTCATTCAAGCGCTTCGCATCCCGTCGGTCAAAAACGCTTGGAAAGGCACAGCGCAAGATGGCGTAATGAACATTCAACGTGTTCGGCCGGTTCGGACATTTGATATCGGTGCAGGGGCAAACAAAGAAGTGTCATTCTGTGCAGTAGACTTGCGGGCATTCAGAACTGAACAAAATATTATGTCAGATAAACACTTTGCTGGTGCTTTGCGCTGGGTGAAACAATTAACCTGTCCCGGTGTTCTTGTATTGTCGCAGCCGTTAATGGAAAAGTACGATCATAAAGATCGAAATTTTATATTTTATCAGCGTCAATACGGCCAGTTGTTAAGAGCCATCCACAACGCTAATCATGACATTATGGTTTTAAGCGGGGATGTGCATCACGGCCGCATTTCTAAAGTTGAATTTCCAAATAGAACAAACAAGCTGGTGGAAGTCGTTTCATCTCCTATGTCTAACTTGTCTGGAGAAAGCAGCATTGCTACCAGCACCATCAATATACAATCGCGGTTAAAACGATTTCCAGATATTAACGTGTATGGTGTACCAAAGGTTGATGTGCAATATCAGTCGCCTTGGAAGGTCTCGACCGCCGATAACTTTTTTGATTTTCGATATTGGGACGAGCGCACCAAAGAGCATTTTAATACACTAACCCTTAATAAATTGGAAGATGGTAAACTGGAAGTGACGGTGCGCGCTTGGTTAGTAAGGGAAAAAGATCATAAAACCGGTTTGCCAAAACAAGATTGGGGTGAAAAGCCCATGCGGTTTGTATTGAGTTAACTATTGCGATTTTAACAAGTGAACGTAATTACTCTTTATCGAAGCTGTCTACCACTATCGCGCCCATAGAGGCTGGCAGAGACACCAAAACAACCCGTTTAAAGGCAACAAGTGGTTCGTACATTAGCGGTAATTTGTCGAGAGACAGTAACAATAGAGCAGAGACTATAATCGTTAACGAATAGGCAAAAAAGATACGGAAAACAAAGGCCAGTATCCTCAGTTTAACGTTACCTTGAAAAATGTTCTCATAGGTGAAAAACGCCAAAAACACGATGGACAAACTTGCCACTAAGATAATATTGGTGAGCGGTAATGTTGCGCCTAAACGCCAAACTTCTTCAGAAAAACACAAAGGCACCGCCAGCGCAAACGCCCCGATAACGATTTGTGTAATGTCTTGGAAATTAATGTTTAGCATGTTTTTTCTTTTCCATCTTACTTTTGCTACTTGTTCTATTGGTAAAAGTTATCATAGCGGGCGTGTTACTATAAAATGAACTGGCCGACTTTTAAATTGAGCTTCGTTTTTTTTGATGTAAAGCAAGCATTAATAAGCCAGCGAATATAGTCGCAATAACGTCACCAATGTCGAAAATCATGGAAGTCCAATATTGTTCCATTTCATATAAAATTCCTCCGGCCATGATAAATAAAACATACTTTCTGTATGTTGTAACGTTTATTTTTCTATGAATAACCGGGACTATTGATAGGACCCCAAACAAATAGAAAAAACTAGGGGAAGAGCCCAATAAAATGTCAAAATCGCTATTAATACCAAAGAGATTACCTCGAGACAATTTTATAAAAATTGCGCAGATTCCAGATATAAAGAAGCTAGTAATATAAAAATTTATGTCACGTAACACTCTATCTATCCTTGATACAAAAATTGAATCACTTTTACATTGAAATAATATTTAACAAACTTGCTAACTAATTGCCAGATAAAAGAAAATTTTGATTACGCGGATACAAAAGCTCCATTGACTCTCTGTGGCTTATTGGAAGACGTAAGATTGGGAAATTTATTGTTTAGGCGATAGAACCAAGCGCCTGCTCACAATGGCTTTCAATAGCGGCAAACATATCTTGCGTGTTCATGATTTTCCTAACTTGTAAAAACAGCTCTTTGGCTTCTGGGTATTGCAGTTTGATGTAATTCAGCCACTGTTTAATGCGGTTGGAATAATACAGGCCTTTATCTCCTTCGATTTCATATCGAGAGTATTCTAATAAAAGTTCGAGAAGTTGCAGCCACGACATTTTGTCGTCGTTGCCTTTGATCCAATTGGCGAGGTTTGGAATGGCAAGCGCACCACGGCCTAACATCAAATTATTGCAGCCGGACTGTTGTTGGCAATTGATGGCATCTTCAGCCGTCCATATTTCGCCATTGGCGGTAATTGGTAAATCAACCGATTGTTTTATTTTGTATATCCAATCCCAGTATGCTGGTGGCCGGTAACCTTCGGTTTTGGTTCGTGCGTGAATCGCAAGCTCGGCGATACCGCCTTCTGCAAGCGCTTGTGCGTTTTCTAGTGCTAAGCTTTTATCTTCATAACCCAAGCGCATTTTGGCGGTTACAGGTAATTCAGAAGGTACGGCGTCTCTCACGTTTTTGGCAATTTTATAAAGCGTTTCTGGCTCACGTAATAAAATAGCGCCACCTTTGTTTTTGTTCACCAGTTTGGCAGGACAACCAAAATTCAAATCAATACCAGGACTGCCTAGTCGTGTTGCGGTCAGCGCATTTTCAGCCAGCCAATCGGGACTTTGTCCAAGTAATTGAATGCGTACCGGCACACCCGATGGCGTTTTACAGCCATATT
>JABXID010000244.1 GCA_013373245.1 Gammaproteobacteria bacterium | reverse complement strand
TTGGTGTAACTATCGACAATGCGTCCGGTCATTATTGAGCGAGCATCGGCTTGTTGCTGTGACACTTTTTTTAGTTTTGGCAATAATATTTTTAGTAACAGGATGTATATCACTAACCAAACTAATAAAGGCACAGATAGGCGCCAGTCGATAGCAAAAACAAGCACTACGATAGAAATAAAGTAGACGCCTATATACACCAGAATATCCAGCACCTTCATTACAGACTCTCGCACTGCTAATGAAGTTTGCATCACTTTGGTGGCAACACGTCCTGCAAACTCGTCTTGGAAAAAGGATAGACTTTGCGCCAGCAGGTAATTATGCGCTTGCCATCGGATTTTCATCGGGTAGTTACCCAATAAGGTTTGATGCACAAACAAGGATTGAATAATCACTAAAACGGGCAATATCACCAAAATTAATGCGCCCATGGTGATCAATGTATTTTGATTTTCAGTTAAGAATGTTTCTCGGTTCTGGTTTGTTAACCAATCAACTAATTGTCCCAAAAAGCCAAACAAAGACACCTCTAAAACAGCTATCGTCGCGCTCAAAACTGACACTAGAAAAATTGGTGTCCACATGCCTTTTGAATAAAACAGTAAAAACTTTAACAGGCCTTTAGGGGGACGCTGGGTATTTACAGGGGGAAATGGATTGCTCAAGCGCTCAAAAAAAGAAAACATAAAGACATCTATTGGTTAGGTTGAAAATTGGCATAACGCCTTAAAACCCAAGTTTAACAACGTACTGGTCGATGGTGCTAGTTAGAATTGGATCTTATTTGACTAAATCTTTATGCAAGCTGCCCTAACTTAAGGGAGGGATTTTAACTAATAAGTGAAAGGCTAAAAAAAGAGCGGCTGTGAAAGCCGCTCTATATAAATTCTAAGGTAAGGTGACCGCTTTACAAGCGGGCAATACTTTTTCCGCTGCAAGGGAATCGATTTACTAAAGTATCAAGTAATACGCTTTTTAAATCTGACCCCTTTAATTGTTCGATATCAATGGCCTTGGCAACGTCTACCGCTACAGCCATGCGATCGTCGGATTTTGGTAAACAAAATGAGTGTTGAGCCACATCGTTTGTTTCCACGTCGGTTCTGCCGAAGGTTCTAGTTCGGTAAACGCGCTGCATATACTCACTCTTTTGCTGTTTAGCGTCATTTTTTGCACTGCCGTCTTGCAAAGAAGAGTCTATGAATCCGTCGATATACAAAGTACAAGCATTAACTTTATTGTCGTCTTGCCCATTCTGGTATGCTTGACAAGAGTCAATCACACTGGACTTGAGGCTAGCTTGTGCTAGCCCAGAGCAGAACATCAAAACAACTATCGAAGCATTACGCTTTAGATGTTTCTTGTGTCGCATATTCGTCCCCTTGTTTTTGTGCAGCTATTTTTTTACTCGAGCGAGTCAATAGCCAACCACCAGTGATTGCTGATAGCAATGAACCTACCAGTACACCAACTTTTACTTGGGTTTGATAACCTAAACCTTGTTGCTCAAAGGCGAGCGTGCCGATGAATAAACTCATGGTAAAACCTACACCGCACAATATTGCTACGCCATACAACTGAGTCCACGTAGCGTCTTCCGGTAACTTGCAAAGTTTGAGTTTGATAGCGACCCAACATGCTGTGAAAATGCCCAACTGCTTGCCGATAAACAAACCACAGATAATACCGATGGAAATTGGTGTAAATAACTCGTCCATATGCACCCCTAATAAATTCACGCCCGCGTTACCAAACGCAAATAGAGGTAAAACAAAGAAAGAAATCCAAGGGTGAAGACCGTGTTCAATTTTGTAACACATAGACTGAGACTGATCTCTGTGGATTGGGATAAACCAAGCAACGATAAAACCAGCGAGCGTTGCGTGAACCCCTGACTTTAATACCGCGGCCCAAACAATGATCCCGACTAACAAAAACGGGGTCTTATTCACCAATTTCATACGGTTAAAGATAAATAAGAAGGTTAGTCCAAAACCTGCAACCAGCAAGGAGTTGGTTGATAAGTCATGGGAATAAAATATCGCAATGATAAGTACCGCGCCTATGTCATCTATAATTGCGACAGACAATAAGAAAAGCTTTAAGCTAGGTGGTAAATGTTTACCAAATAAAATGAAAATACCAAGAGCAAAGGCGATATCAGTTGCCGACGGAATAGCCCAACCATTTGCCGCAATAGGGTCTGTCGCATTAAAACCAGCGTAAATTAGCGCTGGTGCTGCTATACCGGCGATAGCCGCTATGATAGGCAATACGACCTGACTTGGTTTGGACAGCTGCCCGTAAAATAATTCACGCTTGATTTCTAAACCAACTACAAAGAAAAACAATGCCATAAGGCCGTCGTTAATCCACAAGATAAGTGGTTTGGCAATTTCAAAATTACCTAATTTTATGGAAACTGGGAATTCTAAAAAAGCGGCATATCCGCCGGTAAATGGTGAGTTTGCCAACAACATCGCAAGTGCTGCAGCAATAACAAGAATGATACCTGGTGCGGCATCTAGCTTGGTAAAATTCTTCCATCTTTGGATGACTATATTCTCTGGCATGTATACTCCTATAAACTTGCTTATAAAGTTATAGCTCATTAAGTAATAGCAAATAAAGTAGATTGTTATTGTTTTATTATCAGTTTAAAGTTGATGAATAAAACTCGTTCATCTTGGAAAGTCGATAATGGCAAAACTTAATTACCATCATTTGCAGTATTTTCACGCTATCGTAAAACATGGCAGCATCGCGACAGCCGCAAAAGCATTACATATTACCCCGCAAACTCTGAGCTCACAGTTACACTTATTAGAAGAGCAGTTGGGGGGAGAGTTGTTCGACCGAGTTGGTAAACGTTTGTTATTAAATGATGTTGGTCGAGTGACCTACAATTATGCCAAAGAAATTTTTGATTTAGGTGATGAACTGTTGCAGTCACTTGCAACAAACTCCACCGGCTCTTCGTCGAAATTCCACATAGGAGTGACAGATGTTGTGGCAAAGGTATTGTTTTATAACTTTTTAAAAGCCATTTACACCATGGACGAACCAGTCAAAGTCATATGTAAAGAAACCAGCTTGGAAGTGCTGGTGGGCGAATTAGCGACGAATAAATTGGACGCGATTTTTAGTGATACGCCGTTGCCAACAGGCTCTGCTTTGAAGGCGTACAGTCATATGGTGGGTAAAAGCGGCTTGAGCTTTTTTGCCCACAAATCATTGGCTGATGAGTTATCAAAAGAGTTTCCTCAGTCGTTGCATTTGCAACCGTTTTTTATGGCCGGCGAAGGTACTAATCAGCGCTTAAGTGTATTGTCTTGGTTTGATCAATTGGGAATATCACCCGATATTATTGGAGAGTTTGATGATTCCGCCTTAGCGAAATATTTTGGCCAAGCTGGATTTGGTGTATTTTGTGGTCCTACACTGATAGAGAAGAATATCCTTGATCAATTTGATGTAGCTTTAGTCGGTAGAACCACAGATATCACCGAAAATTATTATTTGATCTCACCTGAACGAAAAATCAAACATCCAGCTGTGCAGTATTTATTAGAGCAAGGAAAGACCCACTTTGAACAGCCAGTACTTTAACTTTGTCATTTAGCTGACACGCCTAATTCGACAAAAACGGAAATAGACGCTGAACTTGCTCGTTTGATAAATTTTCCACACACTCGATATTGTTATCAGGAATTTGTTCTGGATTTGGATAAACGTTAAGTACTTTTTCCACAGTGGCTTCGCGAATAATATGAATTAATGGGCAGGGGGCTTTATTGGTAAGGTTTTCCCTGTCTGTAGGTGTTGTTCCTTCAAATTGATAATTTGGATGAAAACTGGCTAGTTGAAATTTACCTTCCAATCCAAGTTGTTGCACCATTAGGTTGGCAATCGCTAAAAAGTTAAGGTACTCCTCAAAGTCCTGTAAGTGGTGACTAATAGCAAATAAGGTAGTGTCGGTTTCAAGTGGGTCAACTTGCTCTATGAATTGCAGTTCTTGCATTAGTTCGTTCAACAAATCTTCGTCATTTATCGCGTCGGTTATATACAGTTTAATTTGTTGATTAATCCGAGGCTTTTTGGCAAACGGACACAAGTTAAGACCAATAACGACATCGTCGAGCCACTGCCAAATACTCTGTTCAAGGGAAGTATTGTTTGTTTGCATTGTTAAAGGGTGTCCAATTGAAATTGTTGTGTTAGAAGCTGTCTGGTGAAGTCTGTACGCAGATAAAAACCTTTTGGTGGCGCTTTAACGGGATTACCTTGTTGATCGTACGCATCGGTCCGCACACTGCTATCTGCGGCTTTAGGACGGAGTTGTAACCATTGACCGTGCGTCGCATTTATCTTGTCGTGATGACCAAATACAATTAAGTCCGTCAATTCTTGCCAGTCCCGAGACAGCTCAGATTCCCAGTGCTTTGTCATTTTCCATAAAAATGGCGTTGCAATTTGTCTGTGCGGAATGGCCATTTTACGCTCTGCGATGATTGGCACCCAAAGCACGTGATTTAATTTTTTGTATACGGTGGAGTCTTGCCAAGTCCCTGTGATTTCGCCACTTAATGGCGCCACTGAAACGAAAGTGGTTTCAAGAGGCTTACCTGATGAATCAATGGGGATGGTTTTGAGTTCAATACCTAGATGTTGAAAATCAGGTTCTGGCAAATTCCCTGCCGTTGCGCCTAAATAAGCTTCAATGAGTTGTCCTGCCCAACCTTTTTCAACGGTTAAATCTTCGGGCACCATGACGTCCAATTCATTGGCAATTTCACCTAAGGTTAAACCGGCCATGAGCTCGATTCTTTGTTCTAGTTCTGCGATGGTTTTGGGAGCCGTTGGAAAATTCATGAAACCTAAGGTTAATTATTGTACTGGGCGCTAATTATCTAACGTGAAAACATTTGAAGCCAGTAAAATTTAGGTTTGCTCTAGTGAGATCTTTGTGGAAGAATCAAGGTATACAAAAAATATAATAAAGCAGGTGAAACTGTGATTGATGCCGAAGGGTTTCGTCCCAACGTTGGCATCGTGATTTGCAACCACAAAGGACAAGTTTTCTGGGCAAGACGATTTGGTCAGCATTCTTGGCAGTACCCTCAAGGTGGCATGGATGAAGGCGAAACCGCCGAACAAACAATGTACCGTGAACTCGAGGAAGAAGTGGGGTTAAAACCTGAAGATGTTGAAATACTTTCTGTTACAAAAAACTGGCTTAGATATCGTTTACCAAAACGTTTAATTCGTCGTGAAAGTACGCCGGTGTGTATCGGTCAAAAACAGAAATGGTTTTTACTGCGTCTTCGTTGCAAAGAATCCGATGTAAATTTATTAAAGACTTCTCACCCGGAATTTGATGATTGGCGTTGGGTGAGTTACTGGTATCCAGTTAGGAATGTTGTTTCGTTTAAGCGCGACGTCTACCGTCGGGTCATGAAAGAATTCGCGTCTGTGGTTATGCCCTTTGCGAAGTCTCAAGGTGGCAAAGATGGTCGACCAACCAGCCATCGCCAAAAGCGCCGTAACGACAAGCAAAATTATAGGAATAAACACAGGCAACAAAAGCGAAAAGCTTAAGTGCATGTTAGAAATTAATGCTAAATGAATTAAGACGCATTACCCATTCATTCGTACAAGAGCCATCTTTAGAGGTGGCTCTTGCTACTTTGGTTAAAGACATTAAACAATGTCTCAAAGCTGAATGTTGCTCCATATATTTAGTAGATAAAGATCAGTCAACTTTGCGATTAAAAGCGACTGATGGCTTGAACCCATTGTCTATCGACGTCACCACTATGAGCTTTGATGAAGGCCTCACAGGCTGGGTTGCGCAGCGTGAAGAGCCAATTAAAGTGTATGACGCAAAACGCCATCCAAGATTCAAAAACTTCCCAGATGTTCAAGAAGAAGCGTTTTCTGCCTTTTTAGGTGTTCCTATTATTCATCGCCGTAAAATTCTTGGCGTCATTTCAATTCAACAGAATAAAGCGCGATTCTTCGATCAAGACGAAGAAGCGTTTTTGGTCACGTTAAGTGCGCAGTTAGCGTCATCAATTGCCAACATGAACAACCGCTTGCAAACGTCGCAAGCGCAAGACAATCAAGACGAAGAGTCCTTTGTATTAAAAGGGGTATCTGGTTCAACGGGTGTTGGTATTGGTCACTCTTACTTGGTGCAAACCGATATTGAGCTTTCCGACGTATCGTTGAAAAAAGTGTCTCAGCCTGAGCGAGAAAAGCAGCGGTATTTTGAGGCGGTTGAGTCTACACGGTCCGACATTAAAAAAATGTCGGACAGAATGTCTAAACATTTGCCACAAGATGCGTTGGCTATTTTTGATATTTACCTGCAAATGTTAGAAGCCGCCAGTTTAGGCAATGAAATTGTTACGCAAATAAACGATGGTTGGTGTGCGGTTTCATCGTTAAAAATCGTCGTAGAGCGGTATGTATCTGAATTTGAAAAAATGGAAGACCCGTACATTCGCGAACGGGCGGTGGATGTAAAAGACTTAGGTCGTCGACTGTTAAAATATTTGAATAATGCATCACATCAACAACTTTCTGTGCCGCTAAATGCAATTGTTATCGCAGAAGAAGTAACCGCCTCAATGCTCGCGGAAATACCACGCGAGCAAATCAAAGGGCTTATTTCCATAAAAGGCGCTGAAAACTCTCATGCCGCTATTATGGCAAGAGCACTTGGCATTCCAGCTGTAATGGGGATAAGAGACGTTCCACTGTTACGTTTAGAAGACGTTGATATCATTGTTGATGGTTATAACGGACAAGTATTTATATCGCCCAACGAGGCGATTCTGGAAGAGTATCGGCATTTAGAGTCAGAAGATTTAGAGTTTGCTCAACAGCTCAAAGAAGACGCTAACGAAATAGCGGAAACTGTTGATGGTAAACGAATTTCGCTTTTTATTAACTCAGGTATGGGCTTTGATAGTGAGTTTGCCGAACAAGAACATATTGAAGGTATAGGTCTTTATCGAACTGAATATTTGTTTATGATGCGGCCTCGTTTTCCGTCGGAAGCCGAACAACAGGTTCATTATCAACAAGTGCTTGGTGACTTTGCAGGCAAGTCGGTAACTATGCGTACGCTGGATGTAGGTGGCGACAAACAATTACCTTATTTTCCTATTGTTGAAGAAAATCCATTTTTGGGCTGGCGCGGAATTCGACTAACCCTTGATCATCCAGAGATATTTTTGGTGCAAATTCGTGCCATGATCAAAGCCAATGTATTCACGTCTAACTTGCACATTATGTTGCCGATGATATCTGATATTGGCGAAGTAGATGAAGCTCAACGGTTAATTCGACAAGCGTATAATGAAGTTCAAGAGGAATTGAAAGAGGCCGATCCCGGCGCTATTGTGCCTAAGCCAAAAGTGGGCATTATGTTAGAAGTGCCGTCCATGTTGTTCCAATTGAATCAACTGAAAGGCAAAGTAGACTTTTGTTCTATCGGTACCAATGACTTAACCCAGTACTTACTTGCCGTCGACCGCAATAACGATAAAGTTGCTGGGCTATATGACGCTTACCATCCAACGGTATTAAATGCCATTAAATCCATTGCAGATATGACCAACAAGTTTGATATTCCTTGCAGCGTTTGCGGTGAGTTAGCTGGTGATCCGGGCGGTGCATTGTTATTAACTGGAATGGGGTTTAAACAATTGAGTATGAATACCCAGAACTTACTGCGAGTAAAATGGGTATTGAAAAAAGCCGACTCAGCACAGTTGAAAGCATTGGCGGATGAAGCACTTTCGTGTATTCGTCCCGACCAAGTTAAATATAAGGTTAATCGTTATTTCTTAAAGATTGGTGCGGCAGGCATATTACGAGCAGGAAAGTAACGATTTTTTATGTTATTTGATATTTTAATTTATGCGCCAATACTTGGCATATTGGCCGGAGTTCTATCTGGCTTGTTAGGTATCGGTGGTGGCATAGTAATAGTGCCGGCATTGATATATTTGTTGCCAATACTCGACGCCATTGATGACAGTAATGTAGCGCTGGTCGCGATAGCGACCTCATTGTTTACTATTATTGTAACGACATTTTCTTCTGCTAAAAGTCATTATAAAAAAGGTAACTTGGACATCGCCTTTACTTTACCCATTATAATCGCGGTTGCTGTAACAGCATTTATTGCGCCTTATGTTGCCACGTGGTTGGGGGGCGAATCATTGAAGATATTGTTTGCGGTATTAATGATGTTATTGGCAGTTAATATGACGCAGTCCCGTCATTCAAGTACAGAACAAGACGTACCCGCCAGTAAAGTGACTTTGGCTTTTGGGGGCGTATTGACAGGGTTTTTGGCAGCCATTGCGGGTTTAGGTGGTGGCGCTATTTTAGTACCATATCTGTCATTTATTAAGGTCAACATCCGAAAAGCCATTGCTGCTGCGGCGGCAAGTGGAATGGTTGTGGCGATATTTGGCACTATAGGTTTTATGATCAATGGTTGGTATTTTAGTGACGATCCGGATTTCATCGGATTTGTGCATTGGCCGACCGCCATTGGTATAATGATTTTTTCATATTTGTCAGCGCCTTATGGCGTAAAGTTAGGGCAAAGGTTGAATCAAAGTCAGCTCAAAAAAGTTTTTGCTTTATTCATGATTTTAGTGGCTGTTGAAATGCTCATTGAGCAGCTTTAACCAAACGAGGATAGTACGTTTTGTCAGACCCCATAATTTTTCCAGCAATCGATCCCGTCATAGTGTCGCTAGGTCCATTAGCCATTCGTTGGTACGGATTAATGTATTTAATCGGACTAGGATTTGCCTATTTTCTTGCAATGCGCGAAGTGAAATCTGGACGTTCTCCTTTCACCGAAAACCAAGTCAGTGATTTGTTGTTTTATGGTTTTATGGGCGCGGTGTTAGGTGGACGCCTGGGTTATGTATTGTTTTATCAATTTGAGCGCTTTTTATCTGACCCGTTGTATTTATTCCAAATGAATCAAGGTGGGATGTCGTTCCATGGTGGCTTATTAGGGGTAATTTTTGTTTTATTCCTTTTCTCTAGAAAAACCAAAACCTCACTGTTCCATGTGGGCGATTTTGTCGCACCGCTAGTGCCAATCGGTTTAGGCGCCGGACGTTTAGGAAACTTCCTAAATGGCGAACTATGGGGACGTACGACAGATGTGCCATGGGGCATTGTATTTCCAAGTGGCGGACCACTTCCACGTCATCCAAGCCAACTCTATGAGTTTTTCTTAGAGGGCATTGTGTTGTTTGTCATCGTATTCTGGTACACCCGTTCGAAAAGAGCAGTAGGTTCAGCTGGTGGTTTGTTCTTAGCCGGTTATGGTACGTTTCGTTTTATCGTAGAGTATTTCCGCCAACCGGACGATCATTTAGGGTTATTAACCTTAGGTATGTCGATGGGACAATGGTTGTCTTTGCCAATGATTATCGCAGGAATTGGCGTGATGGTATTAGCGTTTAAACTCGAAAAATCGAATAAGTAATTAAGTAAGGTCAACAAATGAATCAATATTTAGATTTGTGTCAACGTATTGTTGATGAAGGTGTGTGGGTAGAGAATAAGCGCACGGGTAAACGCTGTTTAACAGTAATTAATGCTGAACTTACTTATAACGTGGCAGACAATGAATTTCCACTGATCACAACACGAAAGAGCTACTGGAAAGCAGCCATAGCTGAGTTATTAGGCTATTTGCGGGGCTATGATAACGCGGCGGATTTTCGTTCCATTGGCTGCAACACGTGGAATGCGAATGCTAATGAAAACGACGCTTGGTTGAACAACCCTCATCGCAAAGGTGAAGACGATATGGGCCGCGTATATGGTGTTCAAGGGCGTAGTTGGGCAAAACCCGATGGTGGCTTTGTCGATCAATTAAAAAAATTGGTTGATGACTTATCGCAAGGGAACGATGATCGCGGAGAGATTTTATCTTTTTACAATCCTGGTGAGTTTCATATGGGGTGTTTGCGCCCATGCATGCACACACATAACTTTTCGTTGTTGGGGGATACTTTATATTTAACCAGCTATCAACGCTCTTGTGATGTGCCGCTTGGCTTGCCATTCTTTTGTGATAATGAAAATGCTACTCACGCACGAATGATTGACGTTTCACATTGATATATATAAATTGTACTATTATTGAAATTATATATATTGTGTGAATCGTTATCTACGAATTTTAAGGGCTGGTTTGATAGTCCACAACACACATAAATGCGAACTAATTACTTTGATATAGGGAATAATTTTTAGATGAAATGGCAAACAATGCACGAGTTACGATAACCTGTATCAATAACAAAATTTTAAAAAGGCAACTTAATGAATATACACCCCGAAAAACAATATTTAGATTTACTGACCTTGTTACTAGAAACAGGCAGCGAAAGAGTTGATCGAACTGGCGTAGGTACAAAAGCCATTTTTGGGCATACCATGCGATTTGATTTGTCTGAAGGCTTTCCTGTATTTACGACAAAACGTGTGTACTGGAAAACAGCATTTAAAGAGATGCTGTGGATGCTTTCTGGTGGCCACAATATCAAAGAACTGGTTGAGCAAAACGTCCATATATGGAGTGATTGGCCTTACAAAAAGTTTATTGATGCTCAGCCCGAAGGTGATGCAGATAAATCAATTACGATGGAAGAGTTCGAGCAGCGTATCATTGCTAACGATGAGTTTGCTCAGCAATGGGGAGATCTTGGGCCTGTATATGGTAAACAATGGCGTAGATGGAAAACTGAAGATGGTCAAGAAATTGATCAAGTCTCTCAGGTAATTGATTTATTGAAGAACAATCCATCATCGAGACGCATCATATTTGACGGCTGGAATGTCGGTGAGCTTGACCAAATGGCTCTCCCACCCTGCCATAAGCATTATCAATTTTATGTTGATCCAAATACCAATAAGCTTTCTGGTGGTATGGTACAACGTTCTTGTGATTCTTATCTTGGGCTTGCATTTAATATTGCTAATCTCGCTTTTATTACCACGCTCCTTGCGGAGCAAACTGGCTATGATGTTGGTGAAATTGTTTGGTTTGGTATGGATGTGCATTTATATATGAACCACATTGAGCAAGCTAAAAAGCAATTATCACGAGAGCCAAAAGCATTTCCTAAGTTAGTTATAAAGTGTAAGCCAGATACATTATTTGATTATACGATTGATGATTTCGAACTTGACGGATATGACCCTCACCCTGCGATACCTGCACCAGTAGCGGTATAAGGTGAACTCAATTTATGGCTGGGCTTGAAACATATAACACTCCTGAAAAGTTTAAATCATTTCTTCAGGAGTTGCTCAGCCAGAAAGAGTTACCTACACATAAAGGCAAAATAGCCCGCTCGCTGATAGAAAAAACATATGGCTTTCAACATTGCTCTTTATCTAACTATCATGGTTTTGATAAATATCAGTGGTGTAAAAATGTTGTTGATGATTTTGAAAAGGAATTAATTGAAAAAGAAGGTGGTAATATTGCAGGGGTAAACTCTGAATATGGCACTCCAAAACGATTTGAAAAGCTATTAGATAAGCTTAAAGGTGATATTGATAGCTTGCCCGTTGCCCCTCAAGGTGATAGGTCTGGGCGAATATCGTTCCGAGCTTTTGAAAGAAAGTTTAAATTTCCCACGAACTCTCTTGTCGGTAAAACCGAGTCATGGCAGTGGGCACGCGACATGCTCAATGAGTTTGATGAAGAGCTTTATGAGCAAGGTATTACAGGAACTGTTTGGGTGCGAAAAGTTCCTGCGATTAGAAAGTATTTAGAAGAATTAGACAAAAATCAAAAGTTACCTATCAATGAGCGTGGAAGGTTAAACCGCAAATCAGTAATGTCTGATTTTGGTTTAGCGGCTAATCAAAGCACTAGTGTAGCAGAAACACGTGCACCTAAATTAAAAGAGTTGTTCAAAGAGTATGATGAACTCATCAGCCAGCAAGACTATTCGCAGTATGCCGGAGACAAATACAAGGATGCTTTATCAGAAATACTAGAAAACAAAGAACTTGTATTGGACTCTTCATCAAGAGTGATCAGTATAAAATGGTTGGCACAAGAGCTAGATATTGCAAAAAACACCATCAGAACTAGCCCGAACCTAATGAAATTGATCGATGAACGCACTCAAACGCTTCATCAAACTCAGCTACGGGGAGTAACTAAAAAATCATTCAATGTTTATGGTGCAGCCACACTAAATTTAGGCGCAACACCATATTCTGAAGTACATGGCCGGGTATATTCTTTTTCTTCGCTAATTGAATTATACAGTCTCGAATTGGCCGAAAAAATTGGCACTACTTTTATTGCAGTCACTAACAAAGCTGCAACAGGCTCAGTAAAAAATAAGTATTTACGCATTCTTCATTTTTTCGAATGGTTAGCTAATTCAAAAAATATAGACAGGAACGTTGCCGACTCACTACGAGACAATAAAAAAATCAATCAAGCTGATTTTGGTAGAGCTTGTATGGCATATCGGGCAGCGCTATTACTTGAAAACCCTACTGCTAACTTAAACACATTCATCATAACTCAATTTGGTGACGCAAGAGTTCTTCCTAAGTACACTTTTCTAACCAAGGGTAGAGTCAATAAAGACAAAAGCCACAGACAGTCGATACTTGAAGCTAGCATCAAGAAGGATGAATTAGAGCGAGTAGAGGAAATATTATCAGATGCAGCAAAATACCGAGGCATAGAAATAAGTCAAGGTAAGGACACAAAAGCGTTTTTAGAAACATTAATGTTTGAAAAGCTGAATAAACCTGATCTGCCAGATGACCTTTCTAAAGCTATGTTGGAGATCACGGAATCACGACTGTTAGAAATACGAATTCAGGCGAGTGCAGTTTTTAAACAGTGGCAAAATCTGCACAAAGAAGGAGTCGAGTTACTGAATTTGGCGACTGTAGATTGTGATGAATTTCGCTTAATGCTAGCAAAGCGACAATCAATATCTTCTTATCAATGGTCTCTGTACATCAAAGACATATTTCCTATCGATAATAAGCAACTTGCTCTTGCCAACTTACTTAAAGTTATTAAAACAGTTTATAAAGCCTGTCCTCCAAATTTAGCTACCACTAATATGCAGATGTGGAACAAAAAATATCAACTCTTTGGGGGTATTGAGCGAGTTGCTTCTTATCTAGTTCCTACCCGCAAGGCTATTAGCTCTGCGTTAACATTATACCTTTGTGAAAGCGGAGCCAACGTTGCTGTCGCTCTAACATTACCTAATGATTGTGTTCGTAAATCTGGCGTTGCTCAACATAAAAAGGTGGTAGGTAAAAAGGATAGATCGTTTGGCAAACCTATCTATGATGATCTGGCGGTCAAAAGCGACAATGTAGAATGCGTAAGTGCTGTTAATGCGCTTGAATATATTTGCTCAGCACAACCGGAAACAGATGACGATACGCTGCAATATTATCAAAAAGGGGTTGTTCAACCTCTAACTGAGTTTGCTTTTAGAGATGAGTTTAAAGCTATCTGCAATCATTCTGATTATTTAACGCAATTTAGACTTGTTCCTTCAATGCTTAGGCCAACGGTTCTGTTGAATGTTCAACTAAAAGATCCTGCAAATCTTGGCGTTGCACAGCTTATTGCTCAACATGAATCAGGTTCTACTACAGAAGGCTATACCAATAAACTACCCCACCGTATCCAAATGGAAAAAGATATGCTGGAGTTCCAGCAAACGATTGAAGTGGTCATGATTTATGATGATGAAGATGCGCATGAAAAGCTGAATATGACTCAAAAGCAATGGAATGAAAAGAAGCAAAAAGTTGAAAAAACAGGCTGGGGTGTTTTTTGTAAGGATAGAGAAATTGTTACCGAATTAGGTGAAAAGGTTAAGTGCGGTGAAGTGGAAAACTGCGTTAAGTGCAAGCACGACCGAATGCTAGTGAGTGCAGATCCAATATCAATTTCTGACATGATTATTTGGAAGACTGCATTAGACAATAATGAAACAGAGTTTACCGCCAAGAACATGAATAGATGGACTGATGTTTGGGTGCCTTGGCAAGCATTCTTCACTGTGGTTTTAGAAGAGAAAATGACACGAGGCAAGCTTAGTCATATCAAGAAGCAAGCCACTGAGATTGCTAATCAGAAAATGAGCGATAGTGACTTTTCAATGCCGGAGCCTTGGTAATGGGTAATGTAGCTTTATTAGATGTCTTTCAGGCTTCTGATGCCGAGGATAAATTCAGAAGTAATAGAGAAAGTTGGCCTTGGCTTAGTAATATTTCGATTGCCGAAAGCACAATTGAAATAACAGATACGGTAGGTGAGAATCGTGGCACATCAAGTATAGAATTTGATATTAAACTACTTGATGGTAGTAAGTTAACGGATAAGCGAAATAAGGAGTTCTGCGACTTAGTAATTGAGTATGTGGAGGTTTTTCGGTTACACAACCCTGTTATAGGCGCTTCAGTCCATGTACAGCGGATAAGGTCGTTGTTATCGTTTATTTGTTGGCTCAGTCAATACAAAATCAGGTCGTTAGCAAAAGTAACTAAAACTCATCTTGAAAAGTTCGCAAATGACGCTGCTTTTGGCGCAGAGTTTTCGCTCAGCATTCCTGAAAAAGTATTTACCGCGATTAAGAATCAATTGCTTGAAGGGCGTGAGTTACCATTCAGACAAGCCAATACGCTTAGACGAACTGAAATATATAAGATGGTTGGTGTTAATGGTTTGCCAATTAGAAACTTTACATATACCACTAGAATTCTTGATTGGTATGAACATCAGCTAAAAAACAATTTTAAGGGTATTGAACTAGAAAAGCTCACTGTTCAGGATGTATTAGAGGAATTAGATCTTATTCCTAATATTGTCACTATTCAGGATTTACACAGAAAATTGATGCCACTGGAGGAAATTTGGAGTTGGCAACATTATTTTAAAAGTAAACCATTCTCTAAAAATCCATTCCCTGAGGGTTCATCGAAAGCCGCTAGTAGACTTGGAACGGCAAGTAAAAGAACCAAAACTATACCTCCTAAAATTGCTTTTGCGATGATGAGAGAAAGTGCTAATTGGGTGCTGAACTACGGTGATGAAATTCTTGACCTATATTCCTCAGTTGCTGATGCAGAAATTGCAATAAAGCGGTTATCAGATAAAGGCTTAAACCTTAATATCCGGGATGGAAAACAGAGCAATAATGGAGTTGCAACTCTAGAAGGCGTTGTTCGCTATCTTGCTTCTGCATGTTTTACTGTCATCGCTTCATTAACGGCAAGACGAAAAGAAGAAATTTTCGATCTGGGATATCAATGTATCGATGAAGAAAGAGGTGATGGTGCATATTGGCTAACCATTTACATTGAAAAAACAAGTCAGCGGTACGATCTATGCCCTGTTCCAGTATTAGTTAGAAAAGCCATTGATGTACTCGAAAAGCTCAGCGAAAAAGCAAGAGAGTTATCCGATAACGATACATTATGGCAATACGTTTCCAGAGAAGGTGATGTCGTTAAATTAAACGATCAACAAGTGAGAAATAGCCTTCAAGACTTTTTCACATCTTTTGTCAGCGAAGACTCATCTCACGATTGGAAGTTTTCATTCCATCAATTTCGTAGAATGTTTGCACTGCTCTATTACTATCGTTTTGAAGGCGCATATATTGGCGCACTTTCGCATCATCTCCGTCACTTTAATATCGAAATGACCAAACGATATATCACCGATGAAAAATTCATGAAGGAAATGAAAGAAATTGGTGAAGGATGGACAGCTAGCTTCTTACGAAAAGTGGTGTCTGGTAAGGCAACTATCGGTGGCAAAAGCGGTGACAAAATCAAGCGCAAATTGTCAGATTGGTTAACACATTTTCGTGGCAAAGTTGATGTTGTTGAGCGTGAGCGAGTTGTTGAAAAACTAATGCGTTATATGAAACGTGTTGGAGCTGAATTTACCCAACAGGTTTGGGGAACGATTTGTGTGTGCCCCAAAAAAACAACATTAAGAAAGCATTCAAATTGTGCCAATGACAAAGGTGAACCTAATATTGAAAAAGGCTCTGTCGAAACGTGTGGCGGTTGCCCCTTTGCAGCTTATACAGATCGTTTTTCAGGTGCTATTTCAGATGATATTAAGGCAAGAGAAAAAACTAAGTCTTTTTGTGAGAAAGGGTCTGTTCTTGACGAAATTACAGGAGTTCAAATTATTTCATTACAAGAGTTGTTAACAAAAGCTAACGCAAGCTCTCCTTTTGAGGTGCCAAATGAGTAGTCCAGCAAGCAATGAAGATAAAGCGAAAAAGTTGGCAGAGCAAATTGAGCTTCGTCTTAGGGTATTGAATGAAAAAATTAAGGGCGAACATACTGACCTTGAAATTCCAGTTAGTCTAACAAAGGTTCGTAACTGGGTTTGTGATGAATTGGGCATTGAGAAAATTGGCAGCCCAAGTTCATTTGTTACTTCGCATAAAGAGCATGGTCGCAAAGTTAAAAAAATTGCAAACTGCTTAGAGACACTTAAAAAACAAAAGAAACCACCTAAAAAGCCAAGAGACCAAAAGTTAACTGAGTTAAAAGCGAGAAACAAAGAACTCAATGAGTCATTGACCAATGCAGCAAACCAATATGTGCAATATTCCCAAGAGACTAAGCGTTTAAAAGAAGAGTTAATATTAAGCAACAGTAAAGTTGAAGGTTTAACTGAAGAACTAGATGAAACCTTAAGCGAATTGCAAATAGCACGTGATGAGATCTTTGTACTTCGTAAAAAATTAGCGCAATACGAGGATAGGAAGGCTTCTAAAGTAACCAAAGTTGAGTTTGGTAAAGGTGGCAGCAATGCGAACTGATAATCAAAGTAAGCGGAAGGATTTAGAATCCAGTTTGGATGAATTACTTAAATCTTCTTTTGAAAATGACAACATCGAGGTAGTCAATGGAAGAATTAATCGCACGTGGATACGCGAAAGCCTCGGTTGTGGCGCAAATTGGGTATCACAAAATGATCATGCCACAAAAATTATTGCTGAGTATGAAAAAAAACTCAGAGCTAATGGGTTAAAAATTAATACGAAACCTTCGCCCGGAGTTAAAAATCATGAAACTAAGCAATTATTGCAACGGGTTTCGAAATTAGAACAGCGCAATGCGCAATTACTTGAGGATAACAATCGATTTAAGGCTAAGTTATATGAATATGGGTGGGTTGATTCCGATGATGAACTTTCAGCGCAAGGACGTTTGCCGTGGTAAAAGCTGTTATAGACGTTGAAGTAAAACGTGTTCGTTATAAAAGTGATAATGGTTGTGTGTTTAAAGCTATTGTTCTTGATAACGAGGGACTGCACTCAGACAAACAAGTCAATGTACTCCTAACGGGTCAATTAGCAGGTGAAGGCTTTCGCCTATACCAAGGTCAGCGCTTTAAGGTAAAAGCTCGCCAACATGGTGAATATATCAACAAGCATACAGGAGAAGTTGAAGAGCAAATTAAAGCTACTAGTATCATTGAGCATCAGCCGAAAGGTGAAAACTTCATATCGTATATTGCCTTTAACGAAACATTCGCCAATATTGGTGTCAAGACTGCAACAGCATTGTACAAAGCCTTTGGTCAAGACATTTACCGACTGTTGGATGAAAAAAACTTTAAAACGTTATTACAGGTTGAAGAACTTACAGAAGACAAAGCTCATACCCTTATCCAAGGGTGGCATCATGATAAAAAAGGCAAGTTGGTTGAATGGTTAGAACTTTATCGTTTACCTGTTTGGATTGGGCGAAAACTTATAGCTGCCTATAGCAATGACGCATTAGTAAAACTCGGAGCTGACCCTTATAGACTTATAGCTTTCGCAATGACATGGAAGAAGATTGATAAGATTGCAACTGAGCAATTTTTAATAAAACATGATGATCCAAGAAGGCTTCATGCAGCGGTAACAGACGTGCTATTCGCGGCATATACTGACGATGGCAATACTGCTTTAGATGCAGAAACTTTAATTAAATCAGTGTCCAAGCTCATTGGTAGTGATTTAGCAAAACTAGCGCTAAAACAGGTATACGTAAATGGCGGCTTTTTAATGTTAACCCCTGATCTGTATCAGAGCCGTGGCGCATCGCTTCAGGAAAAATTTATTGCGAATGAAGTCTTTAACCGAACCATCAATCAAGAAAAGCGAGTAGATGGTAGTATTCAAACTTACTTAACTACGTGGCAGCAAGCTAACTACCCTTTAACTAGTGAACAAATCCAAGCTGTTTACTGTGGTTTATCAAAGCCATTGTCTGTGATAACAGGTGGCGCAGGAGTTGGTAAAACCAGTGTACTAGAAGCACTGCTTTATGCATTAAATCATTCTGGTGGTCAGGCAATTCAAATGGCACTTGCTGGCCGAGCTGCCAAGCGAATGCAAGAATCCACGGGGGAAGAAGCAATTACCATTGCTGGTTTCCTTAACAAGCTAGTTCAAAGCAAACTTCAATCTGCTACACATATCATCATTGATGAATGTTCTATGGTCGATCTGTATTCAATGGTCAGAGTATTTAAATCACTTAAACCTTCCCAAAAAGTTATCTTAGTTGGAGATGCAGCTCAATTACCACCCGTTGGGGCGGGAAAAGTATTTCATGTGTTGTCAGACGGGCTGAGTGTGCCCGTAACAAGGCTAACCAAGGTTTGGCGACAAGACGAAAGCACTGGCATTCCAATGGTCTCACAGAGCGCTAGAGAAGGTTTTTGGAGTGAGTTACCTAATTATCATGGAAAATCCGCAGGTGTCTCAGTTGTTAGCGCAGTTTCTGAAAATATTTTTGGACAAATCGAGAAAATTTTTGATGAACTAGGCGGAACTGATGAACAAGCAGATGTGAAAATTATATGCCCAACAACAAAGGATTGCGATTGGGGAACTCTTGGTATAAATCGAAAATTATCAAATAAGTATGTAGGTGATAATCAGCAAGTTTGTTTAAACCTTGGAAATGCCGCACCAGAACCAACAGGGCTAATGGTGGGAGATATAGTCATGGCAACGGTAAACAACTGGGAAAAGGATATAATGAACGGTTCTTTAGGGAGGATTACTCGGTTAGCAACAATTCGTGAAATAGAGGATGCACAACGAGCAAATTTACCTCTTCCTATTATCTCAGTTGCTTTTGACAACGGAGAAGCGCTGCTAGATGAAAATGATATCGATACTTTACAGTGGGGGTATGCGATCACCTGCCATAAGGCACAAGGCTCACAATTTCGTAGAGTTATCATTCCAGTCATCAATGGAAAAATGATTGATCGAACATGGGTTTATACGGCACTTACCAGAGGTATTGAACAGGTGGTGTTTGTCGGGAATGTTGAACTAATTAAGCGAGCTGTCAATAAACCACCAACAGTTGAACAGCGAATTGTTGGGCTTAATCATCATGTCAATAAATTATGCCTTAATCAGTTAAGTAAGAGCGCCTGATGATCTTTTATAAAACAACCGATGAAGACTGCATTATACGAGGAACATTTACTAAATCGTCATATAGCGGTGTTCCAGTTTTTTTCGATGCCAATGGGGTTATCGAAGCGGTAAGCAATTACCTTATTTTCAAAGCGGTAAAAGATACCGATCAAATCACATCCGTAACTACTTATGCTGATCAACTACAAACCTTCCTAAAGTTTATCGATGAAAAAGGTAAGGGATTATCATGGCAAAATGTAACTGACGGTCATTTGGTTGAATTTCGTGATGCTAAAATAACGAGCGGCAATAAAGACAGCTATGTCGCAGGTGTATTACGTACAGTATTTGATTTTTATTTATGGGCTGAGCGCAATAAAGTTATTCGTCATCATGTCGCCATTTATGATGACGATAAAGAGTACGCTATCTCTGCCGAAAAAACCAAAACTAGTTGGAAGTGGCCTCACATGCCATCGTCAACGTCCAAAGCGAAACCGACTCCGACAAATGATGATCTAGAACTGCTACATGCAGTAACGATTGAGGAGTCAGATGTAGTTGGGACACGAGATTCGTTAATTTTTACAATCTATGAACGTTCAGCAAGAAGAATGGAAGCCTTGCAAATCAAAGTCTCTGATGTACCTGACTGGGATGAAATAGAAAAATATCAGGCCGAAAATAAGCTCTTCTACGTTGAAGTGACAGGTAAAAGGAAAATAGATCGCGATCTGGAGTTTCTGCCAGAAACAATGGAGTTAATTCGCGAATATATTGAAAATGAGCGTTCAGAAGCTGTTAGCGCTGCGAAAAAGCGAAATAAATTTTACAAAGAACCCGATGAGCTTTTTCTGGCATCTACAACGGGCAACCCTCTCAACAAACAATATATTTCTCGTAGGCTTTCAGGTTTAATGAAAAAGGCTGGGGTTTCAGGAACAGGTCATCGCGTTAGAGCAAAAGGCTTAACGGACATTGTTGCCGCTTTTGATGGTTTTGATGATCGGGGGCAGCCAAAGTCTGCTCAAGATGTATTGATAAGGGCTGCTGAAAAAGCGGGCCATTCAAATCCGCAATCACTGAGGCATTATTTAGCATTATCTCGAAGTGAAGGCTTGGCAGCAAAAATGAATAATATTGAGTTACTGCGTGATTTGGAGGTTAAAGTACAAACACGAAAAAAGCAGCTTAAAGAGATTGATAAAGCCAATGACTTGTTTGATGCCATTACAAATGACAAAAATGTTGAAGAAGAGCTTTTAAAGTACTTACAGCAATACTTGAAAAGCTGAGCGACAAACAAATTTGAAAAATGATTTTCATAAAGTACGGCTAGTTTGAATAATACCCAGTAGTAAACTAGGATATTCAAATATCTGGAACAAGTGGCTCTTAAAATAAACAAGGATGACGACTAGTTTAGTGAAAGTAAGGTAATAATGAAAGTTTGTAACATACGCCAGCCACCAAAAAGCTTAGTATTTAATTATGATAGAGGCTCACAACATACCAGTAAACATTATCGTAAGCTGTTAGCTAACTAGAGCAAGTATGGGCATTGTAGGTGTGTGTTGGGATAAAGCTGTAGTTGAAAGATTCTTCGGAAGCTTAAAACATGATTAGTTGCTGAAATTACCACGGTCAACAAGTGCGTATATGAGGAATGAGGAATAATGTAGCAACCTATATGCGCTATTATAACTTACAACGACTTCATATAGCTAACGGTGAACTATCACCAGTATAATATGAGCAAAGTTTCCTTAATAAAAGTGCCCTTATTTGGTTGCGCAAAACAGTATTATGCACTACACAGTTAGAAGTTTTAGTTGTGATAAAAGTATTTTCAACACTTTAATACATTATTTTTAAGTAAAAGAATGAAAATTAAACATGATAACCCTTTAAAATTATCAGTAGGCTTATGCTTGTTATTCGTATTAACGGCATGTGGTGGCGGTTCAGGCTCAGGTGATAACGGCAATGATGATAATACGACTGTCAATTCTGCACCTGTTGCGCAGGCGGGAGCTGACCAAGAAGTAGAAGAGCAAACGGACGTCACATTGTCTGGTAGCGGCAGCGATTCCGATGGCACAATAGTGAGCTATAGTTGGGCGCAAACAGCGGGAATGTCGGTTACGTTAACCAGTGCAGACTCTGCGACGGCGAGCTTTTCTGCACCGGATATTGATGCGGATGAAACCCTGACGTTTGAGCTGACGGTCACCGATGATGATGGTGCTACCAATACAGATTCTGTCTCTATCAATGTTACAGCATCCACTATATTTAATTTACCGGATCCTATTCTAGAAAATGGGGATAGCTCATTGTATGCACCGGAAAATATGGGACACATAAAAAATGCTCAAGGTGTTTTGTTACAAGGTGATAATGAAGATGCTTTCCTTTTTTATGTTGCTGAAAATAGTACTTATGAAATAACTATTGTTCATGATAGTGGAGATATCGATCTAGGTTTGTTTGAATCTGCATCCTCTCATTTGTTGGGTTATTCCAGAAAACGTACCTCTCCGGAGATAGGTGTTTTCAATTTAGAACCCCAAAAATTATATATGCTTGTACTTTTCCAAAATGATAGTGGCGGCGATATTGATTATTCAATTACCATTGAAAGAACATCCGAAAATGACACTTCTCGGGATATTACTGACATAAATTTCATGCCGGCGCATTACAAAATGGGGGGGTTTAAAGGTCCGAAAAACACTGGTGAAGAACCTTATTTTAATTTTTTTACAGATGTTAATTACAATAGCTATTTTGTTGATGAAAATGGAGATCTATATCGTAAGCGTTTAACAGAAAACGCTCAAGTAGAAGAATATGAATTTCCTTGGACATTGGAAGAGTTCTGCGGAGAGACTCAAACTCAAAAATATATTAGTGCCCATATACGTGAACTAGCTCAGTCATACGATCCTGAAACTGGTGAGTTTTTAGTGTTAATGGATTGTGTTGATAATTATCAATGGGTTGTGGTTGATGTCTTTAATTCAACTATTCGTCACCGCCTAAGTACAAAAGGCCTTGGAATTACTTTCCCTTTTTCGGTGGGGGACTTTGTGGATGGTACTGTCGTTTTAATTCACTCTGAGCATGAAGTAGATAGTGACGAATCTCTTAGCTCAGTGTTAACCTACAGTTTAGCTGAGCCGCGCCAATATAACCTGTACACATCACCAGCACCTTTTAAAGATTATTATAACCGAAGCTATGCCAATACAATGGAATCGATTGGTGTATTGTTAGGCTCTCGCGTGTTTTCAGACGGTTTTTCAATGACAGAATCAAGGATCTACAATGTGGGTGGTGGGAATAGAATTTATGATTCTTTTAACTTTTTAGAAGTATTCAATTCAGATTATTCTGAACACTACAACATTTATGTTGATGGCCTTAATGCATATTTAAAGCAACGGCTGTCAATTGATAATAGTGAATACCGGCTTCGAGTTGTAACTAAAGTATCAAATCAAAGTGTTGGACTTTTATTCTCTGATGCTCACCATGAAAGTTATGACAACACTGTTGTTAATATTGATGGGGTTGGAGAAGTTAACCCTCACACTATGAAAGCTCAAGCAAAAATGCTTGAAATGCCGGTTAGTATGCTTGCTGAGCTTGAAAAGTTTTCACATGAATTTTCAGAAATAGACTATCAAATTACGCAATTTCCTACAGAAAACCCAATTAGTGGTGTAATCGGTGCTGCTAATTGCGATTCAGCTTGGAAAGGAAACCCAGACGATATTCAAGTTGCAATGACGTGCAATACAGCTTGTGTATATAAAGCAGCTGGTAGCCAAGAAGGTGTTAGTGCTTCATGTCAAATTATAGAAGGCTATGGAGCGAGTTCGTCTTGTAGTGCCTGCCCATAGGAATTTTGAAACAGCACTTAACTGTTCTTAGGTGTGAGATAAATGCTAACAACAACTTATGACGCTTTTCGTTTAGGGAGATAAAATGAAAATAGAAAATGTTATCAATATTAAATTATTAACAAGTGCATGCTTGTTATTCGTATTAACTGCTTGTGGCGGCGGTTCAGGTTCTGGTGATAACGGCAACGATGATAATACGACTGCCAATGTTGCACCTGTAGCGCAGGCGGGAGCTGACCAAGAAGTAGAAGAGCAAACGGACGTCACATTGTCTGGTAGCGG
>JABXID010000134.1 GCA_013373245.1 Gammaproteobacteria bacterium | reverse complement strand
ACAGCTTACAGCTTACAGCTAAGAACGAACCTGTCCATCGCCCATCACAACAAACTTCTCTGTTGTTAACGATTCAAGACCCATTGGGCCATAGGCGTGCAGTTTGCTGGTTGATATTCCAATTTCCGCGCCCAAGCCTAATTCACCACCATCGCTGAAGCGTGATGATGCATTGACCATTACCACTGCGGAATTGATTTGCTGTACAAATTTATTCGCCAGTGAAATATCTTGAGTGATGATGACTTCCGTGTGATCCGAACTAAAACGTTGAATATGTTCTACCGCTTGATCGTAATCATCAACAACACGGACTGCGATTTCTAACGCTAAGTATTCAGCATCGTAATCTAAGTCAGTGGCTAAATCGGCGTTTTCGAAATATTTTAACGACTGTTCACAAGCGTGCACTTTAACGCCCATTTCGTTAAGTTTGGCCGCTGCCGCTGGCAAAAATGATTCTGCTCTATCTTTATGCACCAATAGAGTCTCTAGTGAGTTACACGCACTTGGACGTTGCACCTTACCATTGACCAAAATATCTAGTGCTTTTACTTCGTCTGCCATTTTATCTACGTATAAGTGACAAACGCCTTTGAAATGCTGGATCACTGGAATACGACTATTCTGAGAAACATAACGAATTAAGTTTTCACCACCGCGAGGGATCAATAAGTCGATTTCTTCGTTGAGTGTTAATAACTCGTTCATGATTTCGCGGTCTGGGTCTGGTACTAACGATACTGCAGCTGGGTCGATATCAAACTGCTTAAGCGCAATCTGCAGTGACTCTGCCAACGCAAGGTTACTGTGCAAAGCTTCTTTACCACCACGTAACACCACAGTATTACCCGCTTTAAAGCACAAAGCCGCAGCGTCGATAGTTACGTTTGGACGCGATTCATAAATCATTGCAATCACGCCTAAAGGAATTCGCTTTTTCGAGACGATTAAATTGTTTGGTAAACGGTCCGTTTTTGTAACTAGTCCTACAGGGTCGGCCAAAGACGCAATGTATTCAACGGCTTGTGCGATACCTTCAATGCGGTCATGATCTAACAATAAACGATCTATCATCGCCGCTGGCAAATCATTCGCTTGAGCGTTTTCGATATCAACTGCGTTGGCAGCGAGGATCTTTTTTTCGTCAGCTCGTAAGTTGTCGGCAATGGTCAACAAGATTTTGTTCTTTGTGGCAGTGTCTAATTGCGCCACCTGAATTGATGCTTTTTTTGCTTGTTGCGCCATTTTTTGAATGGAAAATGTCACGTCTTGCCTCCTATTTAAATAAAACAAAATCATCACGATGGATGATTTCGTTTTTGTGTTTAAATCCTAAAATATTTTCAAACTCACAACTTTCTTTACCTAATATTAACGCTAATTCGTTGTGAGTGTATTGGCATAATCCTCTGCCGATGGGGTTGCCATCCAATACGATGTCAACCGCATCTCCACGAGTGAAGTCACCCTCGATACGGATGATGCCCTTGGCTAAAAGCGATGCACCTGTGTGGTTAAGCGCTTTGGCTGCACCAGCGTCAACCAGTATTTTACCAGATGGTTTCAATGTATGTTTCAGCCATTGTTTTTTGGCATTGTCTTTTTGTTCGACTGCCTTGAACCAAGTGCCGCTATGCTCTCCAAGGTTTAAGCTAGTAAACACGGCGTCTTTTTTACCGTTTACTATAAAGGTATGAATGCCATTTGTTGTGGTTCGTTCAGCCGCTTGCAGCTTGGTTTTCATGCCGCCAGTGGCGATTTTGTTATTGGTGTCACCCGCCAATTTGTATACGTCTGCAGTGATTTTATCGATCACTGGTAGTAATTTGGCGTCTTTGTTGGTTCTAGGGTCGGCATCGTATAAACCGTCAATGTCGCTGCAAATAAACAGAGCATCGGCTTCACATACTAATGCAACCATGGCCGCTAAGTTATCATTATCTCCAACTCGAAGTTCTTGTGTGGCAACCGTATCGTTTTCGTTGATGATAGGAAGCACCTTATTGGCAAGCAGTTCGCGCACCGTGTTTTTTATATTGACGTAACGTCGACGGTCTCTTAGATCACCGTGCGTAATCAATAATTGTGCACAGTCAAAATCAAAAAATCGTTGCCAGTTCGCCATCATTCGGGCTTGTCCTACCGCTGCCATCGCTTGTTTTTCCGCGACGGTTGCACCTTGCTCGTGACTGTTAATAATGCCGCGCCCAGCAGCCACGGAACCTGACGATACCAAAATGATTTCTTTGCCTTTGGCAATTGAGTCGCTGATAAATTTGGCGATGGGCAATACGTATTTACCGCTGACTTGTTTGCCGTCGGGTGCGATTAATGCGCTACCTACTTTAATTACTGCTCTTTGCCATTTTGCCCAATGTTCCGTCGCCATTTGATGTTCTTTACTTTGAAAAGTTAGGTTCGCCCTAAGTTATAGTGGACAGTCACTTTAGCGGATTCTAAAGTTGAGATCGATATTCAAAAGTTATCTTTTAGACCCAAAAAGCTCGATTTCACTAAAAATTTTGAATTATTTTACAAATACCGCAAACCATGACTTTACCCTGGTTAAAAATACTGCTACCTTTACCGTCGAATCAGGGCTCTCACGCCTGTATTAGAAAAAAATAATCACTAAAACCCCAAATATTCCATCCAAAACATCAAAGACATTTCATATGCATTTAAGAGAACTAAAGAATAAACCTATCAACGAGTTGGTAAGCCTTGCTGAATCTGTGGGTTTAGAAAACATGGCCCGTCTTCGCAAACAAGACATCATCTTCTCAATTCTGAAAAAACACGCTAAAGGTGGTGAGTCAATATATGGCGACGGTGTATTAGAAATTCTTCAGGATGGATTTGGTTTCCTCCGTTCAGCAGATTCTTCTTACCTGGCCGGCCCGGACGATATTTATGTATCACCAAGTCAGATTCGACGTTTTAACCTACGTACTGGTGATTCAATTTCTGGCTTGATTCGACCGCCAAAAGACTCAGAGCGTTACTTTGCATTACTAAAAATCGAGCAAGTAAATCACGATAAACCAGAAATCTCTCGCAATAAAATCCTTTTCGAAAACTTAACTCCGCTGCATGCAACTTCTCGTTTCACTATGGAACGTGGTAATGGTTCAACTGAAGATATCACAGCACGTGTTTTGGATTTAGCGTCGCCAATTGGTAAAGGTCAACGTGGTTTGATTGTTGCGCCGCCAAAAGCGGGTAAAACCATGCTCATGCAAAACATTGCAACGTCGATTGCGGCTAACCACCCAGAAGCGGAATTAATGGTGCTACTTATCGACGAACGTCCGGAAGAAGTAACAGAGATGCAACGTTTGGTGCAAGGCGAAGTTATCGCGTCTACGTTTGATGAGCCTGCAAGCCGTCACGTTCAAGTGGCTGAAATGGTGATTGAAAAAGCAAAACGCCTCGTTGAGCACAAAAAAGACGTGGTTATTTTACTTGACTCTATTACCCGTCTGGCACGTGCTTATAACACGGTTATTCCTTCATCAGGTAAAGTACTTACCGGTGGTGTTGACGCTAACGCGCTACACAAACCGAAACGTTTCTTTGGTGCGGCTCGTAACGTTGAGCAAGGTGGTAGTTTAACGATTATAGCCACAGCACTTGT
>JABXID010000227.1 GCA_013373245.1 Gammaproteobacteria bacterium | reverse complement strand
TGTAAGCTGTAAGCTGTAAGCAAGAAAAGCCTGGTTCAAATTAAGTTTCAATCAAATTTTTATTTGCTTTTACTTACAGCTAGTGGCGAAGCCATTCTTAGCGCTTACAGCTTTTTTTAAAGATTCGGCCCCAACCAAGTTTCTGCAGTTTGCTGGTCCCACCCTTTTAGTTCTGAATAAGCTTGTTTTTGCGCTTCATCAATTTTGCTAACCGCAAAATATTTTGATTTGGGATGGGAGAAATACCAACCGGATACTGACGCCCCCGGCCACATGGCGTAACTTTCTGTTAACGTCATACCGATACGATTTTCAACATCAAGTAACTGCCATAGTTTGGCTTTTTCAGTATGCTCTGGACAGGCAGGATAGCCTGGCGCAGGACGAATACCTTGGTATTTTTCACGAATTAAATCGTCGTTTTCAAGCGACTCATCTGCCGCATAACCCCAATATTCTTTACGAACTTGTTGGTGTAAATATTCAGCCAAGGCTTCTGCTAAACGGTCAGCCACCGCTTTAACCAAGATATTATTGTAATCATCGTGTTCCGCTAAAAACTTATCGGCTAACTCATCCGCACCAAAGCCTGCGGTGACAGCAAACGCTCCGACATAGTCGGCAACACCAGAATCTTTTGGCGCGATAAAATCTGACAAACAGTAATTAGGCGACGCGTTACGTGTTTTTATTTGCTGACGTAATTGATGTAATGAATCGATTACATCACCATTGTCATCATATACTTCTATCGACTCATTGATTGAGTTAGCAGGGAATAGACCAAACACCGCTTTAGCAGTGATCTCTTTTGTTTCTGCCAAGCGATCAAGCAGGTCATTAGCATCTTCAAACACCTTGCGAGCTTGTTCACCAACCACTTCGTGTTTTAATATCGCAGGGTATTTGCCGTGTAACTGCCACGTCATGAAAAATGGTGTCCAATCGATATAATCACGCAGCACATCAATGGCAATATCATCCCACTGATGCACACCGAGTTTTTTCGGCACTGGTGGCACATAGTTCTGCCAATCCCCATCGAATTTGTTCGCTCTTGCTTGTTCAAAGCTGATGTATTGAGTGTTGTCTCTTTTACGAGCGTGCTGGGCAACAACACGCTCATAATCTTTATCAAGTTGCTCAACAAACCTAGGTTTTAACTCTTTACTTAATAAGCTTGAAACCACGGAAACACTGCGACTGGCATTTGGTACATAAACCACAGGTTGCTCGTAGTTGTCATTGATCTTGATTGCGGTGTGGGCTTTCGATGTTGTCGCACCACCAATCAATAATGGTAATCCTAAACCTTGACGTTGCATTTCTTTCGCGACGTGCACCATTTCATCAAGTGACGGCGTGATAAGTCCAGACAAACCAATAACATCAGCCTTTTCAGCAATAGCGGTGTCGATAATTTTCTGACACGGCACCATTACACCTAAGTCAATCACTTCATAGTTGTTACACTGCAGAACAACGCCAACGATGTTTTTACCAATATCGTGCACGTCGCCTTTTACCGTCGCCATTACGATTTTACCGTTGGTTTGCCCTTCTTCTTTTTCCGCCTCGATAAACGGATTTAAATAGGCCACCGCTTGTTTCATAACGCGCGCTGATTTAACCACTTGCGGTAAAAACATTTTACCTTCGCCAAACAAGTCACCAACAATGTTCATGCCGTCCATCAATGGACCTTCAATCACTTGTAATGGTCTATCATAAAACTGGCGAGCTTCTTCGGTGTCTTCTTCAATGTATTGTGTGATGCCTTTCACCAAAGCGTATTCAAGACGTTTTACGACATCAAAGCTACGCCACTCTTCGGTTTCAGCTTCCGCTTGTTGACCATCACCACGATACTTAGGCGCAAGATCCAATAAACGCTCCGTAGCATCATCACGGCGATTTAAAATCACATCTTCAACCGCTTCACGTAATTCGTCAGGAATATCATCGTAAACCGCTAACTGACCAGCGTTTACAATTGCCATGTCCATGCCGGCTTTAATGGCGTGATATAAAAAAACCGAGTGCATGGCTTCACGCACTGGGTTATTGCCACGGAATGAAAACGAAACGTTAGACAAACCACCAGATATTTTCGCATGTGGTAGATTTTCTTTTACGTCACGAATAGCATCGATAAAAGCAACGGCATAGTCGTTGTGCTCTTCGATACCGGTTGCAACTGCAAAAATGTTCAAGTCAAAAATAATATCTTGCGGTGGAAAACCCACATCATTAACTAGAATGTCGTAAGCGCGTTTACAAATACGATATTTTTCGCTGCGTGTTTCAGCTTGCCCTTGTTCGTCAAACGCCATAACGATAACAGCTGCACCGTAGCGTTTACATTTTTTCGCTTGTTCAACAAAAGGTTCTACACCCTCTTTCAACGAAATAGAGTTAACGATGGCTTTACCTTGCACGCACTTTAATCCGGCTTCAATCACTTCCCACTTTGAAGAATCAAGCATGATAGGGACACGCGAAATATCAGGCTCAGAGGCAATCAAATTACAAAAGCGTGTCATTGCAGCAACGGAGTCCAACATGGCTTCATCCATGTTGATGTCAATAATTTGTGCGCCATTTTCTACTTGCTGACGAGCGACATCCAATGCAGTTTCATAGTCGCCATCCATAATAAGGCGTTTAAATACGGCAGAACCGGTAACGTTTGTGCGTTCACCAACGTTTATAAAACGGCTGATTGCTTGTGTCATATTTTCCGCCTCCTTAAACGTTAAATGCTTCTAAACCGGACAATCGCATGACCGGCGTTTTTGGGTTCGGCACTCTTGGCGCATTGCCATCTACCGCCTTTTTCATTGCTGCGATATGCTCAGGCGTCGTGCCACAACAACCTCCAACCATGTTTATTAGTTTAGACTGCGACCACTCGGCAATATGCTCGGCCATCTCTTCGGCATCTAAGTCATATTCACCAAATTCGTTAGGTAAACCAGCATTCGGGTGCACTGACACAAAACACTCTGCAACACTTGAGAGTGTATCAACGTATTGACGCAATAAATCAGGTCCCAATGCGCAATTTAGACCAACCAATAATGGGCTAACATGACAGATAGAATTATAAAATGCTTCGGTTGTTTGACCGGATAAAGTACGCCCTGACGCATCGGTAATGGTGCCGGAAATCATGATGGGTAAACGCTGCCCTGCAATTTCAAACGCATCTTCAATCGCGAATAAAGCCGCTTTTGCGTTTAACGTATCAAATATCGTCTCGACCAAAATGATATCCGAACCGCCTCTCATTAACGCTAACGTTGCTTTTGTATAATCAGCCACCAGCGCATCAAAGGTAATATTTCGATAACCAGGATCGTTTACATCGGGTGAAATGGATGTCGTTTTTGCTGTTGGGCCTAATACACCTGCTACAAATCTAGGACGTTCTGGCGTAGCCACTTCGTCACAAGCTGCGCGAGCTAACTTAGCAGCTTCAAAATTAATTTCTTCCGCAAGCGACTCCATGTGGTAGTCCGCCATTGAAGTTTCTGTCGCATTAAAGCTGTTAGTTTCAATAACATCGGCACCGGCATTTAAATATTCTAAGTGAATATTTTTGATAAGCTCCGGTTGAGTAAGCACCAACAAATCGTTATTGCCTTTCACTGGGCTTTGCCAGTCCTTAAAACGCTCGCCACGATAATCTTCTTCTTCCAGTTTGTGTTTCTGGATCATGGTGCCCATTGCGCCGTCGAGCAACAGGGTGCGTTTAGTTAATAATTCTGTTAACAAAGCCGTCTGGTCAGGACGAATTTTAGCGTTGTCTGTCATTCTATTTTTCCGCGTTACTTGCAAAGGCCTTTAAGGCAATTATGCAAAATTCTCTGTTCGAATATTGTTACTAACTTGGCTAAGATCATACGGTGTTTTCTGATACACGTAATAATTTAACCAGTTACTAAATAATAAGTAGCCGTGAGCTTGCCATCTTTTTTTCGGTGCTCGTTGATAATTATCTTGAGGATAATAGTTAACTGGTAAATCAGGGTTAAGACCTGCATCTAAATCACGTTTGTATTCGTCGTGTAAAGTTAATCTATCGTACTCTGGGTGTCCCGTTATAAATACTCGAGTCCCTGACTGATTTTGCATCAAAAATGCACCAACCTCATCAGAGCCCGATACACAGATAATGTCTGGTTCCTGCTCTAATTTATCGAGCGGCACGTAGCCATATCGAGAGTGAGGCACAAAAAACTCATCATCAAAGCCTCTGATAATCGGTAACTTTGCCTGCCACTTTTCATGCAGATAAACGCCACTTAATTTATCTTCTCGCACGTGATGACGAATACCATAATGATGATAGATTGCTGAGTATGCAGCCCAACACAAAAATAGAGTAGAAGTAACGTGTTTATCCGCCCAATCGAACACTTCCTTCAGTTGCTCCCAGTAGGTAACATCCTCGTACTTTTTTAAGCCAAGTGGCGCACCGGTCACTATTAAACCATCGTAGTTTTTATGTTTGATATCAGAGAAATAACGATAGAAATTATCTAAATGATCTTCCGAAGTGTTTTTAGCTTGATGCTCAAGGCGCACCAATTCAACATCTACCTGCAACGACATATTAGATAACAAGCGAATAAGTTGAATTTCAGTCGTGATCTTATCAGGCATTAGATTGAGTACAGCCACCTGCATAGGTCGAATATCCTGCGTGTCGGCACGATGTGCAGGCATGACGTAGATATTTTCTTGTCGCAATGTATCTATTGCTGGCAATTTATCAGGAACGCGAATAGGCATAGCAATCTCAATACTAAATCGTTTGGTATAAAAGAAACTAAAGGGTACTCTGAAAATAACTATTGTCAACATCTAGATGTTTAGACGTCTAAAAGTTTTAAGTATAAAAAAACGATGAATGTTGAATTCATCGTTTTAGCGGTAACTTCAATCAGGTCTAACGAAATGACCCTTTTCCCGTTAAGTAGTCAATAAGGACTAAAGGGGCTGCCGCTATAATATAAACAAATGAAATTGCTTTATGGTTCGCATTTTCAATCTTCATCGCTCTAGCTACAACGAAAGCAATGATACACCAAACTACATAGCCGATTATTATCATAAGTACTGAGTCCATTCTCATCTCCTTAAAATGTTTTGTTGCTCGCCTAATAAAGTTTAGTTACTGTTTGAAAATTCACCAATCTTAAAATTGATTTTACCTTCTAACTTAGAACTGTTATCTATAGTTAAAAAATATATTCTTGTCTGCCACTTAAATGTTTAAACATTATTTTGCTGCAATGGGCAACACACTCTAGTGTTTATATTAGATAAAGACTATATTAACAATAATAACAAGATAGTCATGTAATTAGCGGGTAGTAGAGTTTCATGTATTTTTATGCGGCACGGCAGCCAATATTAGATGTAGATAAAAACTTATTTGCTTATGAAGTGCTGTTTAGAGACGGCGTTGATAACGTATTTCCGGAAGTCGATGAAGAGCAAGCAACCACGCGCATAATTGAAGGCTCTCAATTTCACTTAGGTATCGAACACCTTACTGGCAACAAGCCTGCATTTATCAACTTTACCTTAGACACCATTTTAAAAAACTATCCAGCAATGCTGTCTCCCGATTCAATCGTCGTAGAAATACTCGAAACAGTGACACCAGGCAAAAAGCTGTTGCATTCGGTAAAACAATTAAAAGAAAAAGGCTATACCATTGCACTAGACGATTACGAGAACAAACCAGTTTGGCGTCACTTTTTCCCATTTATTGATTTAATTAAGTTTGACCTTCGGGCAATGCCGTTCGAGGAAATTGCCCAGATCATTGACGAGCTAAAAGCCTTCCCTCATATAAAATTATTAGCTGAAAAAGTAGAAACACTGGAAGAGTTTGAACAATGTAAGTCGCTGGGTTTCTCGTACTTCCAAGGGTATTTCTTTTCAAAACCAGAAATGGTTAAAACCAAATCGCTATCACCAGCGCAAATGACACTTGCAGAGCTATTATACGAAACATCCACGCCGGAAATAGATTTGCCTAAGATCACACAAATTTTTGAGCGAGACATCAACCTAGCATACAAACTCTTACGTTATAGTAACTCCGCCACTTTTAAACGAAGAACTGAGATCTCAACCATTAAACAAGCACTGGTCGTGTTAGGTAAAAATGAGCTCAAAAAGTTTTTATCTTTACTCTTTACGGCATCAGTTAGCAGTGATAAACCAACAGAGCTATTAAAAATGGCGATGGTCAGAGCCAGATTTTGTGAGAATTTGGCTACCTTTGATAAATCAGCAGATTCCAGCATGGCCTTTTTAACCGGCATGATGTCTCTGATTGACGCTATACTCGACCAAGATATTGAAACTGTCATGGAGCAGTTACCACTTTCAAGTGAAATAAAAGACGCGCTAATCAAAAAAACAGGGATATTGGCTGAGTACCTAAAATTAGCATTAGCTTATGAAAAAGGTGACTGGGAATACGAATCAGAAATCGAACAGAAGTTGGAGCTTAACGACACTAAAGTACCAGCAAATTATACCAACGCAATTGCTTGGGCCAACGAACAAGTGGCAAACCTTTCTTAGTCGTCGCTTAAAAGAATCAATGTAAAAAAGGAGCGTAACGTTCCTTTTTTACATTTTACAGAGCTTAATACTATTAGATAGTTAATTGATGACTTACTTTACTGACTAACTTCTTACCAATACCACGTACTTCTGTAAGTTCATCTAGCGAAACTAACTTTCCGTGTTTTTCAATGTAGTCCAGTATTGCTTGAGCTTTTACCTCACCCAAACCTTTAATTGCCATAAGTTGCTCTAACGTGGCTTCATTTACATTCAATTTAGCAACAACCTTGGTACTTTGCGTGGTTGACTCACCGATATTTGTTAAGCGTTGAGATTCAAATGCTTGTGCCTGTAGACTTGCTAGTGTTACCCCTAATGCAAATCCAATTTGAGCGATCGTACGTTTTTTGAAAATGACCATTGTATTCTCCTTTTTCGGGTATTTCCGATAATAGGTATAATACAAGAATGAAAATTTAGCAAAAATAGGTACAACTTTAAATCAGTTGTTCTAGTACTTGCTGAAAAGAGGTTGCAATTTTATTGAAAAACACCCGACGATGGCTGGTCTTACGCCACACTAAACTCAAGGTTCGACCGGCATTTTCAGTTTCAGAGCTTTGAGTTTCTAAGACGCTATTTTTAAGTAACCCCGACTTTATCGCCAATTGAGGTAAATACGTTTCACCATAATGTCCCTCCACCATAGCTAACAATGTGTTTAAGCTGCTCGCTTGAAATGGGTGGACTTTATCGCTTTTTGATAAGTTAAATGCCTTAACCGTGTGTTCAGACAAACAATGATCTTTTTCTAACAGGTAAACATTGTCCGAGGTCTGTTGTGGGTGGAATACTTTGACAAACGGATCACGACACAATTCCAGCTCAACAAATTCCGACAACTGATAAGG
Organism: Gammaproteobacteria bacterium; assembly: GCA_013373245.1. GTDB lineage: Bacteria > Pseudomonadota > Gammaproteobacteria > Enterobacterales > Alteromonadaceae > Psychrosphaera. The sequence continues at coordinate 8,107 of JABXID010000227.1, read as the reverse complement.
GGTAGCCAACAGTACTAAATCCAGTCGCCCTTCCCGCAACAATGATAAGCAGTTTTCTGTTGTATCTTCACGCAAAAACAACTGTAAGTTAGGGTATTTCTCGGCAAACTCTTTGATAATAGGAGTCAACACAAAGGGGGCGATTGTAGGGATCACACCAATTTGTAACTGACCAGAAAACTCATTACCTTCTGCACTCGAAGTCGCGACTAAGTCCGCGCTTTGTTCTAAAATAACACGTGACTTTTCAACTACACTCAATCCAAGTGGTGTAAAAACAAATGTTTTGTGATCACGCTCAATCAGTTGCGAGTCCAATTGTTCTTCAAGCGCTTGAATCGCACTACTAAGAGTCGACTGAGATACAAAGCACTTTTTGGCCGCTTGGCCAAAGTGACCAGTGTCATGCAAAGCGACAAGATATCGAAGTTGTTGCAGCTTAGGTAATTTCATTCATTAAAACCGGTTGAATGTTGAGAAGTGAGTCATGTTACAAAGTTACGCCTTATGAAACAATATTACGAGCGTTAAGTCGGTTATTTTCAGCTGCTTATTTTAGTACTTCGATGTCATTACCGCAGTGGGGGCAAGTAACGCTGCGGGCTCTCTTTTCACGGTATTGAGCGATCAATTCTTCTAATTCACTCTCGGTGATCCCCATAGAGTCCGACAGTTGTTCGATAGTTAACCTTTCGTTATCGTTAATATCGCCGTCTTGCAATGCTGCTTCAATTTCTATTTCGAGATATTTTTTACGTTCTCGCAGCTCTTCACCGAACTTGGCTGCCAGCATTGCGGCAGGCAGAGCTACGACTCCTACACCAAGCAACATAATAAAAGTCGCAATAAGCTTCCCCATAAAGGTAATCGGAGTAACATCCCCATAACCAACCGTGGTCATGGTAACTACCGACCACCATATAGCACTTGGAATACTATCAAACACTTCTGGTTGCGCTTCATGTTCAACATTGTAGATAATAGTCGCCGAAAAAATCACCAGCACGATCATAATTAAAAACGCTGCGCCGATATTTGGAAGTTCCTGTTTTAGAATATTACCGAATAACCTTAACCCTTTGAAATAATGCGTCAGTTTCAACAAACGCAGAACTCGCAGCATTCTCAAGTATCTAAGGTCAATGGCAATAATGAAAGACAAATAGAATGGAGCAATGGCTAATAAATCAATTAGAGCCGCCGAAGTTAACATGTATTTTAATCTAGCTTTTAGTGGGCTCATCCCTTTTGCAGCAAGCGACTCCGTACTTACCCACACCCGGGCTACGTATTCAATGGTAAATATAATGACGGAGAATATATTAAAAAGCTTAAATTCTGTAGCATATTTCGCACCTATTGGCTGATACGATTCAATTATCACAGCAGTAACGTTGGCGATTATCAACAGTACAATAAAAACACTGACCACTTTACTTAACTTTTGGCCATCAAAACCGCGTTCAAGTAATTCGTATATCGCTTTTTTAGAGTGTGCCAAAGTCATATCCCGTTTATCGTTTTATACTAATACTACTGCTAAATAATACAGTAAAGAGCAGCAGGCTCTATTAATTTGAAACAACTAGAGGAAGTAATGATTCACGATATTCAGCTCTTGCTGAACATCTATCACCTTCATATTCGCCGCCTTCGCTGCTTGAATCCCCATTTGAGCGTCTTCAAACACTAAACAATGCTCCGAGGCAACCCCAACCAATTTAGCACAACGTAAAAAGGTGTCAGGCGCTGGTTTCGGATTACTCACCTGGTCCGCCCCTACCACATGATCAATTTCCGCCGTTAATCCGCAGTAAGACAAAATCGTTTTAGCTTCTTGTGTATAAGCACCAGTACCAACGGTCATAGGAATATTCAAATTAGCTTGCCGAACGATATCGATAAGAGGCGTTGGTTTAACGAAGTTTTTAATTTCATTCGCCACATAACTTTCTTTGAATTCATTGATATGATCAAGAGGTGCTACTTGCGCACAATCAAAGTGCTGAATTAGTCGCTCCAGTGTCTCAATGGTCGGAACACCTGCAAGAGAGCGCATTAAGGCTTTATCGAGCGGAATATCAAAATGACTTAAGGTTTTGGTCCAAGCCAGTTCATGTAGTTGACCTGTATCGATGAGGGTGCCATCCATATCAAAGATGATAGCTTTTATTCCGTTGAACATTTTAAAACTCAATATATTTCAATTAATAAGCAGCGAAGCAAAATTAAATCATGCCAGTACTAACAATAAATAGCTTTATAAAAAATAAACAATTGTGTTTATCTCATAAAAACAAAAAACTTTGCTTTTGACTTAATGGTCTAAGCAAAGTCAAAAACAAAGTCTTTTATTGTTCCAGGTTTAAACAATAGAACTGGATGTAACCTTATTATTTAGTCTGCACTTATTGAGATTTATACTTACTGAACCCCTGACATTAATTCAACGCCTTTACTTACATCACTAGAGATCAGCGAATTAACAACACTGGTCGGTAAAATGGCTTGCGCAGTACCAACAACAGCTTTGGATTCAAGACCAATTGCACGTGCATTTACTAAATAACCCGACACATGTTTTACCATAGTACCAGTGATCACGTATTTAATTGGCAAGTCACCATCCAAGTCAAGAAAGTCCTGACTTAAAATAAAATCACCATTTGGTGTGACGCGAATAAATTCAGTCGCTTTAAAATCAACCAAAGGAATACCGAACTTATGTACCTCATGCATCAAGCTTTCTGATAATTGTTTACCGACAATATCAGCGTATTCATAAGAACCGTCTAGGAATACAAAACTTGAAATAGCCACCGGTGTACGGCCATTAACATATTGCAAATTTCCAACCAAATCTTGCATCAAGCCACGTGCGAAGTAATTGATATCACGAGAGTTTTGATTCACTTTTTGGGCTCGATTGACCAAAGAGCTTTGGTTCTCTAACAAACGTTTACGATAACGCTGTTGAAACGAAACACCGCTGGATTGCTCAAGCTGCTCGTCGGGATTATCCGCCAACATTTCAACTTCTTCGATTTTTTGTTCGGTTTGCTCTTCTTCAAACTGCGTCCACTTATCAAACGACGCACAACCTGATAAACCGCTCACTACAAGCCCACTGAGTAAAATAGATAATGGGTGTTTCATAATAAACTCCTAGTACTCGCCGCGATACAGTTGTTGATCTTTCGTTCTTACCTTTGAGTGACTCCACATGCTATTCATGGGCAAATAATCTGTAGCCGCGGCAATCAAAGACTGGTCAAGAATGTTGATCAAACGAACATTGACGATAAGACTGTTTTCTTGCTGAATGTAAGTTCCCGTCAACAAGTACTCCGCTTGCACGCGCTGACTCAACTGCTGAATATCGCGCGATAACATAATATCGGCATTCGGCGTTACATGAACAGACGACAAAGCTTTGTACTCAATGACCTTAAGGCCTGCTTGAGTAGAAAAAGTGGCGAAACTCTCCTGCAATTGCAATCCGTACGGTTGAATGCTGTCGTTAGTTTCTGCTTGCAGAGACTTAGCCGGTAAAAAAGTGCCGACAATCACGGGACGATTCAAGTCAATTGCATTGGCGGTGTCAAATAATTGTCTCGCTAATCGCTCGATATGGCTGTGCAGACGCCCTTCTTCAGATCTTGGCGTATAATTTTCGCGTTCGATAACTTCAATCCGACTTTTTTGGAAGGCCGATATTTCATTCGAAATCGTGCTGCATCCAGCTAGAATACTGGCAATAATGACTATTAAAAATCTCATAAGCGAATAGCTCTACGTTTAAACATACAGTGAGCTAAAAGCAATATAAATGCCAGAATGGGATTATTTACTAGCACGTTAAGGGTTGAGAGGGAAGTAAAGTGTGTATCTTGCGCCGTCCTTGCAATTGAATTTTCTAAACCGATTAATCTTCTAATCTGATGACATGGGCTCGCAGTAAAATTTCACGCAGTCTTTACCTGCTACGTGTTTTGCTTGATATAAAGCTTCATCCGCCTGTTTTTGCAAGTCTTCAAAGTTTCTTATCTCTGCATTGCTGCATGCAACACCGACACTAATTGTTAACTTATCGTCCTTTAATGCTTTCATTTTTTCCGTTTCACTGGAGAACTTTAGACGAATACGATTAGCTAACTTTTCTAATTCTGAGGCGGATATATCATAAGCCAATATACAAAATTCTTCCCCGCCCCAACGCACGCCTAAATCTGATTCACGCTTTTCGGTTTTTAAAATAATGCCGAGCTTTTCTAAAATACTATCACCAACAAGGTGGCCAAAACTGTCGTTCACTCGTTTGAACCAATCGACATCTAACATGAGCACGCCTACGTTCACCTTCTGGCGATCTTTAAGAGACAACAAGGACTTCGCCGATTCATAAAAACCTCGGCGGTTTAACAAACCTGTTAATGGATCTATATGAGCGGCTGTATCTAAAGCAGATATAAATCGACTTGTGCTTAATAACATTAATAAAGGCGCACCGACCATAATACCAATAAGCGCTCCCAACCATGACACCACCGCTAATGTGCCGCTCTGAACTTCATCAATACCTCCCAAACCACTGACATAATAATAAGCAAAAACAGCAGTACAAAGGATTTCAATAAGCGCCATTAAAACGGCAATAATCGCCACTTTACGCTCATAGGTTTCGGCATTAACTCGGAACCACAACGCCCATGCGTATAAGCTTCTGACTATCACTAGCCATATGCCTATTATCGCCAAACGAGTTTGACTATCAGGCCAAATAAAGGTGAAAAGGAAGGTTAAGATTACAATAGGTATGAACAGTACAGCCATTCTTGACGTTGGCATTAAATAGCCAACATAGTGCCAAGTCCCAGCCAATAACAACGCATGACCACTCAATAAACTTATATTATGAAAAAAACAAATGTAGTCGTGGCTAATACCGTCAGGAATTAAATGTTCCGATGATAATAATTGAGCGCAGTAGGCAATCGAAAAAAAAGCAAGCCCCGTGGCCCATAATTTGGTTCCAGCGGCATTAACTTTCATTCGCGTTATGGTGAACAACACCAACGAACCAACCGCGGCACTGAGTGATAGCGCAAACATCAATGTAATATCATGAAAAATCATCTTTGATTATCAGGCTTTAAAGCATATTGTTATTATTGTTGGATGAGTCAAGTTTGTCTCAAAATTAGTAACAACTACTATGCACTGGCTCAAAAGTCGGATCAAGAAGTTAATAGCAAAATAATTCGCCAGTGAATGATAAATGTCATTGTATTTATTCTATGCTTGCCGTTACCATTTATTAGAGCCTAATTATTCTTCGATTGTAAAAATGAAGGATTTCGACTCAGCTCCCATGCAAATACAAGGAACTAATTATGCTTACACTGTTGGCAAAAACACTCAGTGCATTAAATTCTGACTCTTCACCTTTTCAGCTATCCCTAGCTCTGGCTCTTGCGATGATGGTTGCCTTTAACTCAATTCTCAGTTTAGCGGGGGTGGTTGCCTTAGTGTTGTTAATTGTATTGCGAGTCAACCTTGGTGCATTTTTCATTGGATTAGGATTATTTGCCGCAATTAATCTAATGTTGAACAATGCTTTTATCTCGGTTGGTGAGCGTCTACTTACATCAGAAGGATTGTTAGAAATTTGGACAAGCCTGTATCAGAGTTATTGGTTCAGACTCGCAAACCTAAATAATACTTTAGTGATGGGCGCGCTAACTGTTTCAATTATCTTATTCATTCCTGTGACACTGCTCGGTTATTTCCTCGTTGTTAAATATCGAACTTGGTTTTTGGCGTTCGTCAATAAATTCAAAGTAATACAGACACTTAAAGCCAGTAAGTTTTATCAAGTTTACGATGCAATAAAGGCATAACGACAAACTGACAGCACTCAACAATAAGTCGCAAAAGAAAACATTATGACAAAAGACAACAACCAAGATACGAACAAGCAAAACAGCCTTGAGCAAAATAAGGGCCATGAGCGAGATAAAGGCCCAGAGCAAAAAAACAAGCAAGAGAAAAAGCTAAAGAAAAAAGGCATGTTTCGCGCCATAGGTGCTATTTCATTTGTTGTAACACTGTCAGCAGTTGTTGCAGGCTTATACTTCTTTACTGCGCCTGCAATTAAATGCGCCATTATCTACGCTGGTGAAAAAGCGACAGGTGCTGAAACGAATATCGAAGAGGTTGTTGTAAACTGGCAACCGTTTAGTGTTGAAGTGATAGGCTTTCAACAAACTGATGCCAACCAACCAACGCATAATCTGATCGCGTTTAAACGTGCTAACGCCAGTATCGATATATTTGAATGGCTTCTTGGTAAAACCATCATCGACCAGCTAACTATTGAAGCCTTAACATACGACAGTTTACGTAACTCAAGAGGACAAGTGTACGTATCGTCAACCAATGAAGAGCAACAGAAAGCAATTTCAAAACAAGCAAATACATTGGACAATGCTTCAAAAACCACGTCGTTTTCCATACCATCGAGCGACGAGTTACTAGCCAAAGCTGACTTACAAACCGTCGCTAAAGGCAAACAATTACAACAAGTGTGGCAAATAGAAAAACAAGCGTTAGAACAAGCCTATGGTGACGTACCAGACCAATCCGCATTAAAAAAATACGAAACACAGTGGCAAGCCATCGAAGACACTAAGATAAAATCTTTAGACGACTTGAAACAAGTACAGAAAAAATTAAAGGCATTAAAAGCAGAACTTAAAAAAGACAAAAACGCACTGGCTGCCGTTAAAAAACAATATAAAACCAGTAAATCAAATATCGATGTCGCCTATAACGAACTTAAAGACGCGCCTGAACAAGATTGGCAACAGATCCAACAAACCTTGCCTATTCAAGACCCCAATGCGGTTGCCATCAGTCAGTTGTTATTTGGTGATGATATCGCAGAGTATGTCGATGCCGCGCAAACCTATTGGCAAAAAGCCCAGCCTTATATCGAAAAATATCAAGCCCGCAGGGCGCAACAAGAAAAAGCGCAGGCAATCATTGACCTCAATGAAGGTAGAAACATCAGCTTTGAATTAGACAATGTTTATCCAGACTTTCTAATCAAACATTTGTTAGTGTCCATAAATAAACAAATTGACGACCAAGGCTTTCAATTTGAACTTAAAGGCCAAGATATCACCCATCAGTCTTATGTCATTGGCAAACCAAGTGAGCTAACGCTTACATACATTAAAAATAAAGTAGCGAGTGGCGAGCAACCATTCGCCGCCAAAGCAGACATTGATACCAACGAAAATGGTAAAAGTGACGTGCAAGGAAGTTGGTTGTTGGCGAACAAACCGCTTAACGAGCAGTCGTTGATCAGTGACAGCGATATGACGCTAACATTGCAATCCGCCAAACTCTTTGGCCAAGGCAGCTTTGAGTATCAAACCGAGCTAACAAGTAAAAATCAATTCGACTTTAAACAAACACAATTTGTTGGTGAAGGAAGCTCAGAGTTAGCCGAAATTACGTTAGAAGCCTTAACCCCAGTTCAAGGATTCAACCTTCAAATTGACTTAAAAGGTCAATTTACAAAGCCAGATTCAAACATTAAATCTGACCTCGACAATCAATTAAAGTCGGCATTCAAGCAAGCCATCAGCAAACGCTGGGATAAGGTAAAAACAGACGCTAAAGCGCAACTACAAGATGAATTACAATCCCAGTTAAATCTAAACAGCAGTGACATGGCGAAGTTGGATAATTGGCAAAACGAACTCGACAACGCAGAAAAAGAGTTGGAGAAGTACAGCGAAGAAAACATTGAAAAAATGATCGCTGAAAAGACCGCAGAACAACAAGCCGAACTTAAGCGCAAATTGGATGGAGAAAAGCGCAAGCTAGAAGAAAAAGCGGAAAAAGAAAAACAACAAGCCAAAGATAAGTTAAAAGAAAAGCTGAAAGGAAAATTAAAAGACTTTGGTTTGTAGGTTCAGAGTTGCGAGTTGCGAGTTGCGAGAAAGGGTAAGCTGTAAGTTTTAAACCCTAATTAATCCGTTATTCCGCCATGTTGTTGGCGGGAATCTTTTAACGAGTTGCGAAAAGACTAAGCTGT
>JABXID010000032.1 GCA_013373245.1 Gammaproteobacteria bacterium | reverse complement strand
GTAAGCTGTAAGCTGTAAGCAAAACAGTCTGATTCATATTAAATCTCAAGCAAGCTTTTTGTTACTTACAGCAAGTGACGAAGTCATTCTTATCGCTTAGAGCTTTCTGTTTGTGGCGAAGCCATTCTTAAAGCTTTTTTGCTTTTCCTCGTAACTCCTCACTCGCGACTTCTATTACTTTTATCCTATTGAAAAATAACCGTTAAAAAATTCAACCATCGACTGAATTTCTATCGTTTGTTAGTTATCGTTTTCGACACTAATCTAAGATCATTCGATGCTCCTCAGGCGCGAATAACTTACCCTGTTGATGATGACATAGTCTCATTTTTTCGGGCAACCAAGCGGTTGCCTATTTTTCTCCCCAAGTTGGACATTTTGCTCCATAGATAATAAATATACGCACCAAAAAAGTGCCAACCTTATTCCCTCTTATTTTTTTACTATATATTACAGTATGTTATGTATTGGTCTGAGCATTGCTATTTTATTGATTGAACAAGATCAATAGTTTTATATTGGTCAACATAATTACTTGAGAGAGATAACATGGCCATTCAAACGCCAATTAGAGGTTTACGTTCTTTTTGTGTCGCCGCTAAATGCTTGAGCTTTAAACATGCAGCAAACCAATTGCACTTGACGCCTTCGGCCATCAGCCATCAAATCCGTCAATTAGAAGAGCAGCTGAATAAGCAGTTGTTTAAACGTCAAACTCGCGCTATTGAATTAACGCCTGACGGCAAACAGTTTTATGAGAGCATTGCACCTATCATAGAAAAGCTGGAATCAACTATTGCTGACTTTACTGAGGCTGCTGCTCAATCAACCATCAGCATCACACTGCCGGAATTCTTCGCCAGCGAACTATTTGTTCCTATGTTAAGTAAGTGGTCTGAAAAGTACCCTAACATTAACTTGCAATTGGATACCGTCAAACGTAACGCCGATCACACAAAAGAATCAGATTTATCAATTATTTTGTCCGGAACAAAACCAACCGATGCCATCGTTTATGAATTGTTCCCTATTAGTTATTTGCCAGCGTGCAGCCCTGAACTCTACAAAAAGTTAAAACCTCTTGGTGATAAAGCACTCGAAGAGGCACAGTTAATATTGCATCAATCTCGTCCTTGGGCGTGGCACCAATGGGCAGATGAAAACGATATTGAAGACTTCGAGCCGCATCGTATTGTTCAAGTCGACAGCATGTTTTCGGTCGCTAGGGCGGCACAAAAAGGCTTAGGCATTGCGCTTATACCGTTACCTTTAAGTCAAAGCTGGTTTGATGAAGGAGTGTTACTGCCTTTATATGATAAACAATTATACACTCGCGATAGGTATTATCTTGTTCAACACGACTGGCACGCATCACGCCCAGAATTAGATATTTTCGTACAATGGTTACTCACCGAGTTCGGTGGAATGTAACCCCTCCACAAATGGGGTATAAGTGAATTAACGTACATCGTAGATTTAATTTATACCCTTTGTCAGTTCTTGGTCTTAGCTTTTATTCTTAAGTTGTCGGAACACATTCCGGCACTTAACAATTCTTTTTGGAGAAGATCATGAAAAAGTTAATACCAATGACAATGTTGTCTTTGCTGAGCACTGGCGCTCTAGCTACTCTTAACTCTCCGTATACGATGGCTGTTATCGAAGGCACCGACGGAGCCGAAGAAATTAGAGATGGTTTGTACCAGCAAGGAATCGAAGACATAGCAAAAAATTTGGCGGCAAGTGACTATCATGAATTAGTCGCAATGCAAATGAACCTATGTGTCGCATACGCAAACACATACGAAATTAGCAGCGCTAGTGAAGCATGCGATAAAGCCATCGACTTGACGCAAAAGTACAAACGTCAAGGCGCTCAAGCGAGAAAAATAGCCGCACTTGCGTTAAATAATCGCGCGATATTAAAGATAAAGTCGCAAGACTTTGATGGTGCCCTTGAGGATTTGATGCAAGCGCTGGATGTAAAAAACGATGCAGTAATAAAACGCAATCTATTGAAAATACAACAATTGCAAACACAGGCTGCCGAAGTAGCATCAACTCAATCCAGCGAAGTTTAATAAACTATCGCCAATATAAAGGTGCAACATGCTACAAATCATAATCGTTAGAAAGGGAGTATTAACCTGCTTCCTTTCTAATTTTTAATCTCCGCCCTCAATTAACTCTGACGAAACGAGAAACGGATAATCCCAAGTTTAAATTCGTGCCCGTCGAGCAAATCAATTAAACTATCGTTAAATAATCTTAACTCAGAGCACTACTTTGTTTGATACCCAATTATTAAAAGAAGCTGTTAATACGGTCATGCCGTTTGGCAAATACGCAGGAAGAAAGTTGATTCAGTTACCAGAACCTTATTTGGTGTGGTTTCACCAACAAGGGTTTCCAAAAGGAAAATTAGGAGAGCAGTTGGCCTTGATGTATGAGATAAAACTTAATGGCTTAGAAGGCATGTTAAAGCCACTACTTGAAGACTAAATCCCCCGAGTTTTAGCCGCATGTTAGGCATGCTGTTCCAATGCCACGGCTGTGTCTGCGTATTTACGAGCCACTTTTTTCGCTGCCGTTGCTTGCTTACGAGAACTACGTGTTACTTTTATCCAATTGTATACAGTGCGATGCGAAACGCCGTAATCATCGGCTATATCACCAATCAAGCGCTCTTCTTTTGCTACTTCAGTTAAAATTGTATTTTTCGTTTTTAAATCACAAATGGTCATTGGCCTATCCTCATGTTATCGAGTAATTGGTATTTAACCTGTTGATTATTAAACGCGTATGACTGTTTTTAATTTTATTATTGACACGTTTGCCTTTACATTAAGAAAGTTTCGTGCCAGATGGTAACTTCATGATATTCATGAATATTAATGAAATGCATTCGTCATCATTCACATATTCTGCCCTAGATAGGTGAGCGTTGCACAGAAATGAAATTTTATGTGTCTAATGAAGTTGGTATACGTCAGTTATGATGTTCAAGGCGACGTTCTGCAAGTGAATTGCCAAACATGGCAGCACGTTGGTAATAGAGAAGACTGTCATTAATCGAAACCTCGCAGCCCCATCCCATCTCCAAACACTTGCCATAAAAATACAAACCAAAATGATGACTTTGCTCTGCCGATCTTTGGTACCAAAAAGCCGATCGACTAAAGTTTTGATTCAACCACTCACCTTCAAGGTAAGCGTGTCCGAGTTTGATTTGGGCATCGGCATCGCCAAATTCAGCGGCTTGATATAACAAGTCTTTTGCCTGTTGGAAATTACGTTGTTTTATACTTTTATCGGCTAAATACATTAACGCTTTGCCGTTGCCCCAAACTGCAGCGTGCGTAATAAAAGCTTGTCGGATACTTGCTGCAGACTGCTCTGTCGCTTCATATAAACTAAACCAAACAGGATTGACTTGATGCCAACGAAGGTTGTCCTTGATTAATTGAGCATAGGTTGTTGAAAGTGTTATGTCTAAATACTCCATAACACTGGGGGCCTGAAAATACTTATAAGCTTGCACATTTGTTTGCTCTTGGGATGCTATCCTTGATTGTTGATTGCAAGTGTTGGTTTTATACAGTTTACGTCCCATCAATTGCTCAACTTCATGCTGTGGAGTTTTGGCATTGGCAACTACGACATTGTGCCCCAATTGTTTAATCGCCTGAGTTTCACATCGAAGATTCGCCTGGCTTACACTTAACGGGTATTCGTCAACCAATCCTAACCAATGCGTCAGTTCATGCATAAATACACTTACATCGTCATTTTTATCGAGCAGCATTATTCCGCCTCTAACGTTGGCTTCCCCTTGCTCTGTGATAACCAACAAATGGCTAAAAAGTGACTCAATGTTTTGTACATTTGCTCTTTTCATGCTCGATAAATGCATCAAGCCATCAATAGTGCAACTCGCACGCCCTGCGCTGTCGGCTCGACATAAACTCGCCAATAAGGGTTCATACTTAGGTTCGTTAAAACAAATCGCTAAATCGCTAATAGATGAACTAGCAAACGCCGTTTGGTAACTCAGCGCTTGTTGGTGAAACTCTGGCTGCTCTAAAACGGGCTGAATGACCATATTACAATGACGTTCTCGGACTTTGTGAAGCTGCACTAAAGGCTCATCTAACAATTGCGTTTTTGCCCAGTTTTTAATGTCATCACTTTCGTTTATTGGGTCATTTACCAACGCCAAGTGTATGATTTCTTTGAGCTGTGTTAATTGGTCAATTTCTGAATCAGGAAGCTCTTGCAGCAAGGTATTTTGATTTTGTAACAACTGGTTAGCTTCTGACCAATTCTTAACACGTGTTAATTGCTGCAATTGAAATAGAACCGCTGGTGCATATTGCAGTTGAATTGCACGTTGTAGCCACACCTCTTGGTATTTATTGCTTGGTATTTGAGACCATAAAAATGCCCCCTCACCACTGCCTTGTTGTGCGCTTAGTTCTAACCAATATAAATCATTGAGACTTTTATATAGCAGGAGACTGGCCTCTTCATTGCCGTAATTTGCGGATGAAAAAACGTAAGACTGGCTTTTTGAATAGTGGTATTGAATTTGTTGCGGCGAATGAATAATGCTATCCGCCGTGAAGACCAACAAAAATAAAACCAGCAAGCTGACGATGCGAACATTGTACTTCGATATATAATTCGTATGCGCCATTGCTTTATTTAATTTGATGCTAGTTAGTTGATGTTGCTTGGCTGCTCATTATCGCCGTCCGGTGCATATTCAGGCAATAATGAATCTTTATAAGCATTGGCTGCTTCAATATATAATTTTTGCAGCTCTAACCTTGAATATTTGTGCTCGACAAATTCGTAAACATTAGTGGTTAACGCCAAACGGAAGTAGTTTTTAGCGCGTTCTACCTCTCCATCAAGCAAACTAGATTTAGCTAAATAAAAATATCCTTCACATAAACGGTCAACCAGCTCACGACTGTTGGACAGGTTTTCTCCCATTTGTTTAATAAAGGTTTTGTGATCCATTTCTCCCAGCAACATCTGAATGATCTGAAAAGCCCATTTAGATTTATCTAACATCGTCGAGTTATATAACAAGCGAAGTCGAGCGCCTTCTCGATCTATCTCCGCTTCCGAAAGATATAACCAAACAGCGCGATACGGATCAGCTGTATTTTTTAAGTGGAAGGTTTCTAAATCCTGAATGGATAGCTGATAACGACCATAATAATGTAACGCAATACCTCGGTTTAAATGCACATAGCCGTGCTCGGGGTTAATTTCCAAGGCGGAATCAAACGCGTCAAATGCTTGTTCATATTTACCTAATAGCGTGAGGTGAATTCCGATGAAGTTGTATGCATCGGCATGCGCAGGCTGCACCTCTAGCGCACGACGAAAATCCAGTTGAGCCAATGATTTCAGGCCTAAACTGTCGTATATAACCCCACGGTCATACAATAATTGGGCAAGCTTTTCCTTTTCTAAATTTGCGTGATTGATCAATTGGGTCAGTTTTGCGATAGCAATTTCGCTTTTGTAATCAACACGTAATGGCTCTGTGATATAAACATTATTGACGACGTGAGGATAACTATTATCTTTGTATGCGGCGACTGGCTCAGATGGGGTACTACTGCAACCACTAATGGTTAGGACGGTCATCGCCAACATTAAATATGACTTCATATATTCTCCTGATATTCACGCCATATTAATACCACAAAACAGCTTTTTGAATAAGTGCTTTATCGGCTCAAACGTAAATTGAAAATACATAACTTATGTAACGATAAGCTCTGTCATGGCTCTAGTTGTTAGATTGCGCCATTATGAATATCGGTCAGCATCTTTTGAATGTGTTCAACCGGTTGCGCACCTTCCATACCATAAGCTTCGTCGATTATAAAAAATGGAACGCTTGAAATGCCTATTTCCTGCGCCATTTGTTCATCTTCTCGAACCTCAGATAGAAATTCGTTGCTAGATAAAACCTGCTCACATCTTTCTTTTTCTATGCCTGCAGCGACACCGCATTCACTTAAAACATGCTTATCAGCTAGTAGTTTGCCGCTTTCAAAACCAGCTAAAAGTAGCTGCTCTTTGAGTACATCCGACTTATTCAATGTTTTAGCTAACTGCAACAATCGATGGGCATCAAGCGTATTGGTTACCTTCAATTGTTCGAAATCAAAGTTAATATTAATTTCTTTACCTTGTTCAGCAAGCGACAAACAAAGCAGCTCCGCCCACTTTTTCGGCTGGTCGTACTTTTCTGCTAAATGCTCTATTTTTGATAGAGGAGATTGTTGAGGAGCTTCTGGAGCCAACTCAAAGCTGCGCCATATGATCTCTACGTCACCTGCGAAATCGACTTTTTCTAACGCAAGTTCAAGCCTACGTTTGCCAATAAAGCAATATGGACACGCTAGGTCCGACCAAATTTCTACTTTCATGTTCCGCTATGTACCTTTAACCAATCGTCTAAAGCTGTCTGGATTTGAAAGCAAAATCCGTGCTCAACTCAGAGCGTGTTGCTCTTTATTGTATAAATTTTGTTTAAACTAGAATCATTCTGATCGAGGCAAGGGATTACTTCGGACATCCTGCCCTGCGCTTAAGCCAGCCTTCGGCTGTTCAAAAATGTTCCAGACATTTTTGTGCAGGCATAGTTATTCTCGGCTTTGTCTCCTGAGTCGCCCACCTCCCCCATCCATTTGGTCGTACGTCAAAATCCATTAAAGCTACCGCGTCCTGCTATCGCTCCTCACCCACATCCATGTGGGCGACAAAGACAAGGACTATTCTAGGAAGAGCCCTTCGGGCAACTTTTGTATGGCTTTATTACTGCTTTGTCGCCAGATTTATTTGGAACAACCAAACTGCAATGGCTCCGCCTTGTACTAAAACCATACAAAATGCTGCAAAATTATACAGCAAAGATCAACACGCTCTAGTCAACGTTTCGTCATCGAGTTTTTTATTGTAACTTAACGCTGGTAACCTGTTATTGAACGTCTTTACAGTCGAATAAAAAACAAGAGCAGGCATGATGGAGTGTTAGCTTAAAAAAAGTATTTTTACTGCACTTATTCTTTACGCACAAACGTACTCTAAGCTTTAATAAATATAAAATAATAATCGGGAAATATTCATGAAAAAAAAACTGATTGCAGGAGCCATAATTGCCCTACTGGCAACGACAGGCTGCTCACCGAAACAACAAACTGAAGGCGCAGAACAAACAGCGGCTCAAAGTGGCCAAGCAGAATTAGGCTCATTTGGTGTTGAACTAGACGCTCGTGATTTAAGTGTTAAACCTGGTGATGACTTCTTCATGCACGCCGGTGGTACTTGGTACAAAAACTACGAATTACCAGCAGATAAAACTCGTTACGGTGCATTTGGTAAACTTGCTGAGCGCAGTGAAGAGCGTGTAAAAGCCATCATTGATGAATTAGCCAGCAAAGACGATTTAACTGGCGAAGCTAAGTTAGTCGCCGACTTCTACAACGCTTATATGGACACTGAAACCATTAATAGCAAAGGCATTACGCCAATCCAACCTATTTTGGATGAAATCGCAGCTATCGAAAACGTTAGTGACTTAACGACTTTATTTGGTAAAGCTTGGTTAACAGACACTGCAACACCTATCTGGGGCGGTATGTGGTATGACCGCTTAGATCCAAATCGTTATGAATTAAATGTCGGCGTTGGTGGTCTTGGTTTACCAGACAGAGACTATTATCTTGTTGAGTCTGAGCGTTTTGCTAACATCCGAGCAGAATACGAAAAGCATATCGCTGAGATGCTTACCTTCACAGGTGCCGAAAACCCAGCAGAGCAAGCAAAAGCCATTTTAGCGCTGGAAACTAAAATCGCAGAAATCCAATGGCCGCGTGAAAAACGCCG
>JABXID010000255.1 GCA_013373245.1 Gammaproteobacteria bacterium | reverse complement strand
TGTGTTTGAGTGCTTGGTTAAACAACACCAAATACTTGTTTTAATATTAGGAAACAAGCAATTGAAAGTGCAGCACCAACAGGTAATGTAACTACCCAAGAAACAACGATATTTCTCACAACTGCCATATTTAATGCAGCGATTCCTCGAGCTAGACCAACACCTAAAACCGCACCAACTAGTGTTTGCGTAGTAGAAATTGGCATACCTGTGCCCGAAGCAATAATTACCGTTGAAGCAGCTGCTAGCTCAGCAGCGAAACCTCGGCTAGGTGTTAAGTGCGTAATACCGTTACCAATTGTTTTAATAACGCGGTGACCAAATAATGCCAAGCCTGCGACTATACCAAAACCACCTAGAGGTAAAATCCACCAAGCTAACGTTGCTTTCGGTAAAATTTGTCCGTCGTTTGATACGATACTGACGACTGCTGCTAGAGGACCAATCGCGTTTGCCACATCGTTTGAACCGTGCGCAAATGCCATACAGCATGCTGTCACAACCATTAATACTGCGAATATCTTTTCAACGTTGTTGAATTGCATTTCTTTATCGGCTTTTAAATCGATTTTGATTTTATCGATAAAGTGTTTACCAATGAACGAGATAACTAAACCAACAATCACTGCGTACATGTAACCTTCAGCGGTTGATATGGATAAATCACCAGATTTAACAACGTGTTTTAAACCTTTTTGGATGGTTACAAGCGACATGATAAAGCCGGCTAAGAACATGTAAAAAGGTACGTATTTTTTAGCGTTTTTAAGCGGATCTTTAGTATCGAATATCAGTCTTTGAGCTGACATGAATATGATGTAAGCCAAGAAGCCAGACAAGGCAGGAGTCACTATCCAGCTGCCAACGATGCCACCAACTTTACCCCAGTTTACTGCGTCCATACTTACACCAAACGCAGCGAAACCAATAATCGCACCAACGATAGAGTGAGTAGTAGAAACTGGCCAGCCTAAATAAGATGCAACCGCCAACCATGTTGCAGCGGCAAACAATGCGGAAATCATACCCAACACTAAATATTCAGGGTTTGGAATGAAAGGCGCTGAGTCGATAATGCCTTTACGAATGGTTGATGTTACTTCACCACCGGCTAAATATGCACCGGCAAATTCAAACACCATTGCAATTAAAATGGCTTGTTTGATGGTTAATGCTTTTGACCCCACCGATGTACCCATAGCATTAGCTACGTCGTTTGCACCGATACCCCAGGCCATGAAAAAGCCAACGATGGCAGCTGTCATAATTAACAGCGTGCCGTAATTTGAAAGAATATCCATTGGATTACCTAATCGTTTAAAATTTATTTAACACTAGCGCGCAAGCATAAGCTCAAGACGCGAACCTACACGCTCAGCCATGTCGGCTAAGTCACCAATCCATTCAATCATGCGATAAGTTACCATTACATCAATTGGATTTAGTTGATCTTCTAAATTTTTTAGTTGTAATCGAATAGCTATCTGCATTGTATCCGTATCATCTTCGATGGCGTCTAGCTCAGTGATCATCTTTTCAACTAGATCTACTTCGCGACCACGAAAACCTGTTTCTAATAACTCATCCAATTCGTTAACAGCTTTACATGCTTGCGCACAGGCATCTACATTTCGTTGCACATACGCTTTGAACTCATCTTGAATAGACTCTGGTATCGTTAATTCACGGCCCAAGAAACGACCTGAAATGTCTTTTGCTTTGTTAGCAATTTTGTCTTGTTGCGTTGTTAGCTCTAGAAGGTCAGTACGCTCAACCGGCAGGAACAAACCGCGTGGTAAGTTCATACGGATTTCACGTTTTAAAACGTCAGCTTCTTTCTCTAAGTTGGAAATGTTAGCTCTGACAACGCCAGCTTGTTGCCAATCTTCTTTGAAAACTGCTTCAAAGAAAGGAACCAACAATTGCGCTGTTTGGTTAACTTTGTTTATGTGCTCCTCTAAAGGTTTTATCGGAGACTTTGCAAATACGCCAAGTATTGAGTTTGAGGCCATATTTTATACCTTTTGTGTTGGTAAAAATGCTGCAAGTAAATTAAACGAATTGTTCGTTAAATAAATCGGCGGCAGTATAAGGGAAAACGACAGTAAAACCTATGTTTTAACCTTAATAAATTTGTAACATTTGGGATAGTTGATTGTTTTTTATGCAGAAAAAGAGGAAAGAAAATAGCAGCCTAAGGCTGCTATTTTAAAATATCGGTGATAAAGCTAAAGTTAGAGGCTTAAGAGAGCACTTTATCTTTAATGTCAGCTTCCGATGTGTGACGGACATCTTTACCTTTTACAAAGTAAATGACGTATTCCGAAATGTTTTGGCAGCGGTCGCCGATACGTTCTAATGAACGAACAGACCATAAAACGTCCATAACTTTTGGAATAGAACGTGGGTCTTCCATCATGTGGGTCATTAATTGACGAGTGATAGCTTCATATTCTTTATCCAGTTTTTTGTCCGCTTTGTGCACTTTAAACGCAGCGTCAACGTCCATACGAGCAAAAGCGTCCAATACATTGTTTAACATATTGATGGCCTTGCGTCCCATATTATCCATGGATACTAAAAACTCTTGCTGAGCTTTATTAAATGACTCTAGGGCTACATTAGCAATGCGTTCTGCTTCATCACCAATGCGCTCTAAATCGGTAATGGTCTTGATAATGGCAAGCACTAAGCGCAAATCAGACGCAGCAGGTTGACGCTTGGCAATAATACGCGTGCAGTCTTCGTCAATTTGAACTTCAAGTTTATTCACCAAGTAGTCGTTTTCTAAAACCTGGCGCGCTAACTTAGTGTCTGAGTTGTTAACTGCGTTTAAGGCGTTAGTTAATTGCTGTTCAACTAAACCGCCCATTTTTAATACATCGTTTCTGATCTGTTCCAATTCATCGTTGAACTGACCTGAAATGTGCTTATTTACATTTATTTCCATACCATTTACCTATATCTGATTCTTTGTAGTCTTTCGACAGTTAGTCGCGACGCATCGTAAAAAGCTTAATCGCTTTTATGTGGCCGTTTATCCGTAACGGCCAGTGATGTAATCTTCGGTTTTCTTTTTAGAAGGTGTAGTGAACAGCGTGTTTGTGTCTGCATGTTCAATTAATTGACCCATGTACATAAACGCAGTTTGGTCAGAAACACGAGCCGCTTGTTGCATGTTATGTGTAACGATAACCACTGTGTACTTGTCTTTTAATTCTGTGATCAACTCTTCAATTGTCAATGTAGAAATCGGGTCAAGTGCCGATGTTGGTTCGTCGAGCAATAATACTTCTGGTTCGATGGCAATCGCACGAGCGATAACCAAACGTTGTTGCTGACCACCTGATAAACCAAGTGCACTGTCGTGTAGACGATCTTTTACTTCGTTCCAAAGGGCAGCATTTCGTAGTGAACGTTCAACTACTTCGTCTAAAGTTCTGCGGTCGTTAATCCCTTGCAGGCGAAGACCATAAACCACATTTTCATAAATGCTTTTTGGAAATGGGTTAGGGCGCTGGAACACCATACCTACTTTACGACGCAGTGATGCAACATCGACTGACTTTTCATAAATGTTTTGATTGTGCAGTAAAATTTCACCTTCGATTCGACAGGTATCAACCAAGTCGTTCATGCGGTTAATACAACGAAGTAACGTTGACTTACCACAACCTGATGGACCGATGAAGGCGGTTACTTGGCCTTTTGGAATATTCATGCTGATATTCTCTAAAGCTTGTTTTTCACCGTAATACAAATCTAAGTTCTTAATACGAAGGGCGATTTGTTCTTCACGTAAGCTGTCTAAATCCACAACTGATGACTTTTTGTTACTCATATCTGGTGCTACAGAAATCATGTGACACTCTCTTTTTTAACTTAATTCTTTAAAATGTATTGAATGACGCGAGAACAAATTAATGTTCTAGCGCTTTATATTTTTCACGTAAATGGTTACGAATACCGATTGCTGTAATATTTAAAGCAACAATCACGGTAACCAATAAAAATGACGTGGCATAAACTAATGGTCTAGCCGCTTCAACATTTGGGCTTTGGAAACCAACATCGTAGATGTGGAAACCTAAGTGCATGAATTTTCTATCCAAGTGCACAAATGGGAAGTTGCCATCAATCGGTAATGTCGGTGCCATTTTCACTACCCCAACTAACATCAGTGGCGCTACTTCACCGGCAGCTCGTGCGACCGCAAGGATAAGTCCTGTCATGATTGCAGGGCTTGCCATTGGAATGATGATGCGCCACAAAGTTTCTGCTTTGGTTGCGCCTAATGCTAGTGAACCTTGGCGTAATGAGCCAGGAATACGTGATAAACCTTCTTCGGTGGATACGATAACGACCGGAAGCGTTAAAATGGCAAGCGTTAACGCTGACCAAATAACACCAGGTGTACCAAACGTTGGTCCCGGTAAAGCTTCAGGGTAGAACAATTG
>JABXID010000099.1 GCA_013373245.1 Gammaproteobacteria bacterium | reverse complement strand
GGGTGCGGTAAGAGCGCACCGCGCGACTAGTAATAGTTCGTGGCACGGTAAACTCCACACCGGAGCAAGTCCAAATAGGGTTCCTATTTCCTTTGAGAAAAACGTATGGCCCATACGGGAACCGGGTAGGATGCTTGAGCCTTAGAGCAATTTAAGGCCTAGACGAATGATTGTCCTCGACAAAACCCGGCTTATCGGCTGTCTCGCCACTTTTTATCAATCTTCATTTGATTGTGAACTCAAAGACATTTTTTGTTAAAAAAGCTGATTAAATCCAACCTTTCTGTTTTGCTATGCGAGCGGCATCAATACTGTTAGTTGCATGTAATTTAGAAATGGCCTCAGAAAGGTAATTGCGAATAGTACCTTCTGATAAAAATAGTGTTTGGGCAATTTCTGACGTTTTTAAACCTTCACCAGCTAGGCGAATCGCCTTTCGTTCTTTATTGGTCAATGGATCGTCATCCTCCAGCGCCATTAACGCAAGTTCCGGGTCAATGACTCTTTGTCCCTCAATGACTTTATGAATTGCTGAAACCAAATCTTCAATTGGAGACTCTTTTAAAATGAAAGCTTTAACACCTAAGTTCATGGCACGTTTGATGTAACCAGACTTAGAAAATGTAGTCATGATTATCGTTTGAATTTTAGGGCAGTGGCTCGATAGATATTCAGCTAATTCAAGCCCGGTCATTTTAGGCATTTCAATATCGGTTAAAACGATATCAACAGTTTTATTTTCAAGGTAGTTAACCGCTTCTTCACCGTTGGCAACTTGTCCAACAACCGTAATATCATCTTCTAAATCCAGCAAGTTGCTTATTGCACCGCGGACAAGTCCTTGGTCTTCAACTACTAAGATGGTTGTCATTGGCAACTTCTTTACAAATGATTTAGTGGAATAGATACGCTGAGCTTGACAGCATTTTCAGTACTAATGGCAAAATTACCTCTTACTTCTTCAACTCTAAAACGCATGCCTGTGATACCGTTACCTGCTTCAATATTTTTGGTTGTTCCGTTATCCTCAATATTCAATGTTACTTTATCTTCTGATTGCTGCACAGAAACTAACACTTTATTACCATTACTATGACGCATTATATTGGTGAACCACTCTTTACAGATCAGAGCTAGTGTGGACTCTACTTTTGCATCTAAACTCGATAGCTCTATAACCGAGCTGACCTCAAAACCTATATGTTTCAGTTCATTTATAAGTTTCCGTAATTCTTGCGATAAGTTTTTGCTATTTAAGCCGGTGACCGCTTGTCGTATTTCTGAAAGTAATCCCCGAGCCAAGGCTGCTACTTCTTTTGATTCCGATTGAGCTTGTGCAAACTTTTCTTTATTGATTAACTTTTCAGTGAGTTCCGCTTTGAGTGCTAAGGATGATAGCGAATGCCCTAAAGTATCATGCATGTCACGGGCAATTCTTTCTCGCTCAGCTATTGCGGCAAGTTGTTCAATTTGTTGACTTTTTAATTTTTGGTTGGCTTGGTGGAGCCATTCTTTGCGACTAAAGAACCCATAAAACATTAAGCCTGTTGAAACGCCCATTGCAGGGCCTAAGAACATTGGTGTCATTAAATCAAATGCATATGCAGCACTTAGTTGAGCAATTAAATTAGTTATAAATAAAAGAATGGATATCTTAGGACGGAAATAGTACGAGGCTAGGAATGAAGCATAACCAAATAAAGTGTTGGATGTTGGAATAAATTGCGCGCCAAAGGCCGATACAAAAATAATAGCAAGTATGGGGGGGATCGCCTTGTTTCCTTTAGCTCGTGTCGCCAGCACAAAAAATATAAGAAACAATAAATAAGTGAGTAATACTGGTGCATAAAATTCGGCGTCAAATTGCCTTTCAGTGAATATTATTGGGAAAAAATAAAACAATGAAAATATAAGTGAGGTGTAACTCCATTTTGCTGTATCACTGCTGGATATTGCTTCGTTTATATCGGTGATTTGGGGCTGAGATGTCATACATTTTCCAAAAGTTTTGTATACAGTTTTTAGGTTTAGGAAACAGCCAATAGGTGAACTATTTTGTTACCAAAGTTCACCTATTGTTTTCGTTAAATATCAATTAATTGATATTTAACATAGACTTGGCCCATCCATAGTCAGGGTTTAAGGTTAACGCTGTTTGCCAGTCTGATTTAGCTAATTCAGAGTGTCCGTTTTTCATATGAATTAATCCACGCCATGTGTATGCTTCAGCATGACCCCAGTGAAAATCAGAATGTGTATCTTGTGGGTAAGCGTCTATCGCTTTATTAAACGATTCATAAGCGGTCTCCATGTTACCCCCAAACATGGCAGGAGTGTTTAACGCAGCAATTCCTTTTACGAGTAACACCCTAGGATTATTAGGATCTAACTCCTCAGCTTTTGCAAGTGTTGCCGCTGACTTAGGGCCGTAATACACCCCTTTTATTGGTTCAAGAGCTATTTTGTATCCATATGACTGAGCTAACAACGCTAACAATTCTGTGTTGTTTTGGTCTTGTTCGTTAAGTTCCTCTAGCAGTTCGATCGCTAGGTTTATTGACTGTTTTGCTAACTTAGTTTGTTCGGTTAAATTTGCGCTCAGTGCCAAACGGTAGTGAGCAAGGGCACGGTCATATCCTTGTAACGAATCTTTTATTTCCATCAATTGGTTAATGTTTAACGAACCAGCTGCTTGTTCAATTTGATCTATATTTTCTTGCCCTGCGAAGATTGTTGTTGAAAATAAAAGGCTTGACGTTAGCACTAAATTTTTAAATGTCTTTTTCATATCGTTTCTCCTATGTGTTCGATGGAGAAATTATTGGTTTAAACCAGAGAATAGTTTAGAGAGGTTTGTCATCAATTTTAGGTGACAATTGTCATGAAATCATCGACCTAAAATAGATAAATTGTAGAGTTTAGTGTTAGCTTTTCGGTTGTCTTGCCCTTTCTGTGTGAACCGCTTTTACCAACAACGTTTTTTATTCTCTGTGTCCAGACATAGCTTGCTCTATATTACTGAGAGCTTCTGCGTTTTTAAAATACTGCGGTGACAATCTACGCTGGGCTTGCTGTTCATATGCGTAGGCAAAAGAAAGCAATTGCACATCTTTATTTTTCCCACCTATAAATGACAAGCCAACAGGGAGTGCGTTGAATCCTCCCATAGGCACAGTCGCATGAGGATAGCCGGCATGTGCTGCTGCGCCGCCGTATCCTGGCCAATCATTTGGCCAGACATCTCCATTAATCGGGTCGATTCGAGGCGATAACGGACCTGACGGCACGATTAGTACGTCGACTTGATAGGTTTTTAACAAGGAATCAATATTGTTTCGACTGGTAGTTTGCACAAGTTCTACGCTGTTTTTATATTCTTGACTTTCTAATGAGTCCATTGCTTCTGAAGCCACAAAAATACTTTGGTCGAACAGCGCCAGCTCGGTATTGACGTGGTCAAGGTTAAAAGCAATCAACTGTTCAAGCGTTCGTGTTGACACTTTATCTTGAGGGGTTGATGCCAGGTACTGGTTTATGCCATGTTTAAATTCAAATTTCAGTAGGTCATAGGCCATGCTGTAATAATTTGCTGGTATATTAGGGCGCTCTTCGATATTAACTAATACAGCACCAGCTTTTTTCAGGTCATGTTGTGCTTGCATAAACAAGTCTGTAATTGCTTTATTGTTACCTTGTGCGAACGTTAATACGCCAACTTTTACACCTTCTAGTGAGCTTTTATCTAAGCTATCGGTAAATTTCATTTCGGCTGATTTTATGGCCATGGCATCCATCAGCATCGCTGCGCCTTTCACTGATTTTGTCATCGGGCCAGCGGTATCTTGTGAATATGAAATAGGCACTATGTATTGTTGCGGAACAACCCCCACTGTTGGCTTAAACCCAACAACGCCGTTGATGTTTGAAGGGCAAATAATTGAACCGTTTGTTTCAGTACCAACAGCCCCAGCCGCTAGTGAAGCTGCGGCAGCTGCACCGGAACCTGAACTAGAACCGCATGGGTTGCGGTCTAACATATGCGGATTGCGAACTTGACCACCAAGAGCACTCCAGCCACTCATCGAATTTTCTGAACGAAAGTTGGCCCACTGACTCAAGTTGGTTTTGCCCAAAATGATCGCCCCTTGAGCTTTGAGTCCAGCAACAAGTGGGCTGTCTCGGTCAGTAAAATTATTTTTTAATGCCAGTGCGCCTGCGGTTGTTGGCATGGCATCATTAGACTCAATATTGTCTTTTAGTAAAATAGGCACCCCGTGAAGCGGCCCCTTTATATTGCCGGCCTTTCGCTGTTGGTCACGCTCTTTTGCCAGTTTTATGGCATCGGGGTTAATACTTAAAACGGACTGCAGCTTGGGTCCATTGCGGTCAATCTGTTCAATTCTGTCGAGGTAAAGTTGCACTAATTGTTCAGAACTTATTTTGTTCTCTGCCAGCTGCGCAGCAATTTCTGGCAAAGTAAGTGCGATAACTCCTCGCGCTTGTAGGTTATCTACTGTGTTGTTTGGAGCACTTAATGATGTAGAGTTTTTAGCATCATTACAGCCGGTTAAGATAATGGCTGTGAGAATAGTTAAAGAGACTAACGTTTGTTTGTTCATGTATTTTCCTAAGTGCTCATTCAGGTGTGATACATGTTGTAACGCGATTATATTGTTAAAGCAATAGCGAACGTTTTTTAGAGAAGGATCAAAAAAGCGACTATCGTAAGTCGCTTTATTTATTAATTGTGGAAGTTTTTTCTGCGCCAAGTCAATGCTAATAGGCCTAAGCTGAATAATGCTAAAATTGCAGGCTCCGGTACCAAAACAGTTTCATTGTAAGCACCGAATGTATCGATCTCACCTTTGATAGTCAGTTGATAAGCATAACTTTCAGTGAGTGTTGAATTTACTAAATCGTCTGGTGTACCACCTTGAACGCCATCAAGGATGTCTGAGGGGCCATACTCACAGCACCAGCCAATGGCAAATAAATAGTTACCCGCGTCAATTGATGAGGTTAAATATGAGTCAATTTTCGACGTCGAGCCATCTCCGAAAAACAGCGTTAAAGGATCGTCATCTATTTGACCTAACATATCGAGGCTGTCTAAGTCACCATCTTCTTTAAAAAGCCAGACCATTGAATCGAGTACAGAACCATTAAATCCATAAGCGAAGATATCGAATGAAACAGTGCCTCCACTTGTTGAAAAGCTCCATATATCAACTGTGTTTATGACAGGGAAGCCAAAAGTGGCAGAATAACCTTCCCCTTCAAGCTCGTCGGTGACAATAATGTCGGCGCTTGCGATCGTTGATAATAAAAATAAACCAGTCACAATTAATTTGTTAAACCACTTTATGGACTTCATGATACTTCTCTACTGCGTGCTAATATTTGATTAAATGATGATATTCAATCAGGTAGTCTAGAACAAAAGCATGTCCCGTCCTAAAATAAGTTGACGGTTTTTTTTAAAGGCCAGTGATTTTATCATTGGCCTTTTTCGTTATGCACTTGGTTAGGTGTTTTCATTCCTAAACTTAAGTGCGGTCTTAT
>JABXID010000281.1 GCA_013373245.1 Gammaproteobacteria bacterium | reverse complement strand
GAAACTCGAAACTCGAAACTTTAGGAACATCATGAACTGGCAACCAAGTGCAACGGTCGAAACGTTAAAACAACGAGCTAAATTTTTAGCGAAAGTTCGCCGCTTTTTTGCAGATAGAAATGTAATGGAAGTGGAAACCCCTATCTTGAGTCAAGGCACAGTGACTGATGTTCATTTAGATGCGTTTACAACACAGTTTGAACATAGCTCAAATGATTCGGGCTCTGCTCAATTGTATTTGCAGACATCTCCTGAGTTTGCCATGAAACGCTTGTTAGCGGCTGGTAGCGGTGCAATTTACCAGCTTGGTAAAGCCTTTAGAAATGAATGTGCAGGGCGATTTCATAATCCCGAATTTACAATGCTTGAGTGGTACCGACCCGGTTATGATGATCATCAGTTAATGGCAGAAGTTGATGACTTGGTGCAAAATTTACTGGCTTGCTCTCCTGCGGTGAAACTGACTTATCAACAAGCTTTTCAGCAATATTTAAATATCGACCCTTTAACCATTACAACGGATGAATTAAAAACATTGGTGTTGACTTACTCCGATGACGATTGGTTACGAAACAACAAGGATAAGGATATCTTTTTACAGTGGTTGTTTAGTATGAGAATAGAGCCACAACTTGGCAAATTGCAGCAAAATGATTCGGAAACTTTTGTACCTTGTTTTGTCTATGACTTCCCCGCCTCACAAGCGTCTTTAGCAAAAGTTAATGAAGTTGATAGCCGAGTGGCGCATCGATTTGAGTTGTATTTTCAAGGTGTTGAATTAGCCAATGGTTTTTATGAATTACAAGATGCCGACGAGCAATTACAACGTTTTCAAAATGACAACGAATTGCGGCGCCAAAATCATTTGCCTCAAAAGCCAGTGGATAAAAACTTTATTGATGCATTACAAAGTGGTTTGCCTGAATGTTCAGGGGTGGCGCTTGGTATTGACCGTTTATTTATGTTGCAACAAGGGATCTCAACCATTGCGCAAGTACTCAGCTTTGACATCAATAAGGCATAGGTTGTGCCTACACGCTTTATTGCTTCGATTACTTGTTTAAATAGGGCGTCAATGCAGCTTGCAACTGTCGTTTGCTCACCGGCTTGGTGAGGTAATCGTTAAAGAGCGAGCGTTTTTCATTATCGACAAAAACATCTGCAGTAAGGGCGATAACAGGACAGGTTACACCTTGTTGTTTTAGCTGCTCAGTTACAGTAATTCCATCAGCACCCGGAAGGTTAATGTCCATTAGAACAACGTCGTAATCGGAAAAGTTTTTAAGTAAAAGAGCGTCTTCACCGTTATCTAATATGCTAACGGAGACGTCGAGGCTATTTAACATTTCACTGATAAGCTTTTGGTTTATGGGATTATCTTCGACGACTAAGACATTCATATCACTTAGGGTTATATTGGTATTGTTAAGCTCCACTTGCGCTGGGCACGCTAAGGTATAGGGCAGACTAATTGAGACTTTAGTACCCACATTAGATTTACTTGTAAGTTCAATTTGTCCGGACATTAACTCAACTAAACCTTTCGATATACTTAATCCTAACCCAGTGCCTTCACTAGAGTTGTTGCCGACTTGTTTGTATTTATCAAAGATTTCACTGAGTTCATCTTGGCGGATGCCAATGCCTTCATCAGAGATTGATATATTTAAATGATTGTTTATGGTTTCGCATTCAATGGCAATTGACTTGTGTTCAGGGGTGAATTTCACCGCATTACCTAATAAATTGATCAGTACTTGCGAAAGTTTGTTTCGATCTAAACAAACTTCGCTTTCGCTAACTTTGTCACTATCTACAGTGATGGTAATGTGCTTTTGGTTAGCTTTGGGGGATAAAATTCCAACGATTTGCTGAAGCAGTTTGTCAACTTTAAACTTAGAAGTATTAAGTTCCATCTTGCCAGCCTCTATTTTACTAAGGTCCAGCACGGAATTAATGATGGATAATAAATGGTGACCGCTGTGATCTATATTCTGAACATACTCTCTGGCTTTATCGTTGTTTAAATAGGTTTCAGAATTTTCTTGCAAAAGCTCGCAAAAACCAACGATGGCGTTGAGCGGAGTACGTATTTCATGGGAAATGTTAGATAGAAAGTCGGTTTTGTATTTGCTGGTTTGTTCTAAGGTTTGAGTTTTCTTTCTGAGCTCTAACTGGGTAACAACTTGCTTCGCCAGTATAAATAACGCTTTTTTTTGGTGTTCAGTGAGTTTTTTCGGTTGGTCTGAAATTACACACAAAGTACCAATAGGTAAGTCATCCGGTGTTTTTAGTGGTGCGCCAGCATAAAAGCGAATATTGGGGGCACCTGTCACCAAAGGGTTATCGTGAAACCGCTCGTCATGCAATGCGTTTGTGATCTCGAATATGTCATCTTGCAAAATAGCATGGGAACAAAACGCTATACTGCGGGGGGTGGATTCAGCATCAAGCCCGACCGTGGATTTAAACCACTGTCTATCAGGGTCAACCAAACTTATCAACGAGATCGGCGCTTCACAAATTTCGCTGGCTAATTGCGTGAGTTCGTCAAAACTGTCTTCTGCTTTGGTGTCTAATATTTTGTATTCTTCTAAGGCTTTTAATCGCTGAGGTTCCAGACAATGTAACGGAGCTTCTTTCATTGGTTACCTAATTTAAAACAGTTCTATGTCAACATCATTTTGTGCCATTACCTCTTTTTTAAAGATATCGAGCGCTTCCTCTATGGATGCGCCTTTTAGCACAGCTTCATACATTTTATGTTCTGTTTCCATGGTATAGGAACTTTTAATTTTTTCACGAAGTTGTTGCCAACCATTGGCATCTTTTGTTGATTCTTCATCAGTTATTAAATCAGACAACATATGTAAATTGGTTTGCACATGCTCTAGTCGCTGGCATAAGCGGTCGTAAAATTGAAAAGCAACAATTGCGGTGTTTACTTGATTCGACATACTGGCGGCAATATTTTTAATATCGGTAAGTTGATTGTTTGAATCGACATTTTGAATGTCATCACAAAACGTAGCCAGTTGCTGAAACGAAGTAGTTAACATGTCAATTGACGAATCTCCCTCTCTCAATCCGGTGTGGATTTGAGCAACGTTCAGTGCCAATAACCTTGCTGTTTCTGAACGAAAACACCAATTGCTGTCATTCGGGTTATTATCTGCCATAAATTCGTCTCTTCTCCATGATAAACAAGCTCTCATTAAGGTATAGCGAATTCCGCCAATTTGGCAACTATGAACCGTAACTATTTGATGAAGTTATATGCCTGCAACGGGTTATTTGAAAAGACAGCATCCACGTCGTGCTGTTTTAACCATAAAAGCTCCGATTCATGATCAACGGTAAAAACAAATACTTTCAATTGATGCTGCTTAATGCTGTTAATGAGATCAGCGCTTATGCAGTCGATGTCTACATGTACGCTGTAAAGTGGAAAGTCATTGAGTAAATTAGAAATATTTACTGGGTGTGCCGATAGCAACATACCTAGCTTGTAGTTAGATTGCAGTTCAGCAATATTATTTAAATAAGTATGATTGAAAGACGATAACAATATCTGTTGTTGACTAACACGGTGTGTTTCACACAACTCATCTAACGTTGTTAACAGTAGCTGAATGTCTGCAATTTTTTTCAGCTCTAAGTTTATGTCAAATTGCGAACCACTAAGTTGTTGAAATAGCCAATCAAGTGTTGGAATAGGTAAGCCATCTTTGCAGTTTAAATTGCGCATTTCATCTGCGGTCATTTGGTCTATATGTTTATTGATGCCAAATAATCGGGTTAACCAGCGGTCATGGACAATGAAAAACTCTTGTTCGACTTGAAATACATCAACTTCTATCCCGGCAAAAGGTTGATCGTTACACGCACTAATTGCGCTTTGACTATTTTCCGGAAACAGTGCTGATATGCCTCGATGAGCGAATACTTTCATATCTACATCACCTATTCTAACTTAGCTTTTTTAAGGCACTTTACTGGATTGCAACGTTTTGTATATAGCCGCAGATAAAATAATTATACCGCCAAATATCGTCATGAATGACGGCCGCTCAGCTAAAAGCACCGCAGCCAGTAAAATACCGTATAAAGGTTGTAAATACGCAATAATGCCAACGGTTGACGCCGGTAATTTAGCCAGTGAACTAGCAAAAAGAACATGCGGTGCAGCAGTAAAAAAGATAGAGAGTAAGAGCAATAACTCAATCGATTTTCCGTTTAATTCACTTGGGGGCAATTCAACAAATGGCAATAAAATGATGGCTGAGATCAGAAACTGATAGAACATACTATGGCCGCCCGAGTACTGCTTGAAATAATGTGAGATACCTATATTTCTAAGGGCGAAACACAAGGCTGACAATAACCCCAATACTATGCCTAGTAAATAATCTTGCGAGACTGAAATGTTGCTTTGCCACAAGTTTGGAAATAATAGACTGATACCAATGAGCACCACAGAGCTAAGTAATATATCTTTTAATTTAGGTAACTGTTTGTTTAATAAAGGTTCTATGAGCACGGTGAGAACCGGATAGGTGAACATGGTGATCATGCCTATCGCAACCGAGGTTTTTTGAATACTCATAAAATACGTTGCCCAATGAATACCTGCCAGCAAGCCAAGCGCTAAGGCTATTTTGTAATCTTTAAAAGATTTAAGTCGAACGGAGCAACGAGTAATTTTTAATACGGCAAACAGGAAGAGGGCAGTAAAGATACTGCGATACGTAATGATATCAACAGCCGGTATATCGATGAATTTGGCAAACAGGCCAGAGCCACTCATAAGCAATACACCGAGGTGCAGCTGTAACATAGCTGAGGGCGAGCTGATGGCCTGTTTAATATTCAAATTTGATAGCTGCGTTCGTAAAACTTTAAAGTTTGTCGGCGAAGTGTTCGCCTAAACGAGTAACAGAGCCATTTTCTAACGACTCTAAAAACTTCACTTTGTCTTTGGCAAACAAACATACAACGGTAGAGCCTAACTTGAATCGGCCCATTTCTTGGCCTTTATCGAGAACTACTGCATCTTCACCTTCCGTATTGTACTGCCAACGATTGACTGATGTACCTCTTGGTGGCGTAATTTCGCCAGCCCAAACGGTTTCAATTGAACGCACAATAGTAGCACCAACTAAAATCATTGCCATTGGACCTAGCTCGGTATCAAACACGGCAACCACGCGTTCGTTTCGAGCGAATAAGTTAGGAACGTTTTCAGCGGTCAAAGGATTTACCGAGAACGCATCACCCGGCACATAAACCATGTCGGTTAAAGTGCCTTTTACTGGCATGTGTAAACGGTGATAATCACTTGGCGCTAAATAAATGGTGGCAAACTCACCATCTTCGAATTTGTCAGCAATGTCTTGGTCGCCGCCAACTAACTCTAATAAGTTGTAATAATGGTTTTTAGCTTGTACTAAGGTGCCATCTTTAATCGGGCCTAATTGACTGACTGTGCCATCAACGGGATGCGCTATTTTATCTTCGTCTTCAATTATCGTACGAGCGCCTTCAGCTAACTCACGGGTAAAGAAGTCATTGAAGGTTTTGAAATGTTTCGGATCTGAATGTTTCGCTTCAGCCATGTTGATGTCATAGGCCTTAATGAATCCTTTGATCAGCCAAGTGGTAAAAAAACCAAGCTTTGCTTTTGCTAAATAGCCAACTAGCTTTGATACGCCGTGTTTTGGTAACGCGTATTGAAATGCAATTTTTAAATTATCGAAGTTCACTGAACCATCCTTAACTTTACATAAATGTCAGTACTAGCAAACAGAAAACGCACTAATACTAAGTTGCCGACATTGTAACTGAGAGTTCAATGCGGTTGAAATAATACTTTTGTAACAAATCACACAAATATGTGAACTAATGAAATTGTTTTTACATTTTTGAGTTGTGACGCAAATCAATCTCTGAATTAGTCTGCAAAATCTTTAAAAAACTTTGATAACGTTGTTTGCTAACTTTACCGTCTTTAATAGCTTGTTTGATAGCGCAGCCGGGGTCTTTTTTGTGTTGGCAATCGCGAAATTTACATAAGCCGACATATGGCTTAAATTCGATAAATCCATCTAGAATTTGTTCGTCCTCTAAATGCCACATGGCAAATTCGCGAACGCCCGGAGAGTCAATTACTGCACCTTTGTTTGCGAGGCGATATAACCTAGATGCTGTGGTGGTGTGTTGACCAAGACGACTATTATCTGACACCTGCTTTGTGAGGATGTTCACGTCAGGTAATATAGCGTTGACTAAAGAGGATTTTCCTACACCTGACTGGCCGACAAATACGCTGGTTTTATTTTCTAATAAACTTTCAACGTCCTTAACTCCTTGCTCTTCAGTGGCCGAAATAGGCAACACTTGATAGCCTATCCCCCTATATAATTCGATGGTTTGTTCCACAAGTGACTGATTGTCTTGGTTCAGCAAATCCATTTTATTAATAATTAACACTGGAGTAATGTCTAATTGCTCAACGGCAATAAGGTAGCGATCAATAATGCTTGGGGTCAAATCGGGCAAAAGCGCAGAGACGATTAATATTTGATCAATGTTGGCTGCGACTGGTTTCAAGCCGTCGTAAAAGTCAGGACGAACAAATTCACTTTTGCGCGGTTCAACGGCTTCAATAACGCCAGCAAATTCACTAGAAGAGTTATTATAAGGGCGCCATATAACGTTATCGCCACATACTAAAGATTTTACTGTACGGCGAATATCGCAACGAATGATCTCGCCGCTGTCGTTTTCGATATCGGCGTGCTGGCCATAACGAGTGATGACCTGAGCAAATGACTGAGGACCGAGTTGGCTGTCATCAAGAGGCTGATCTGAAGCTTTTTGGCGTTTTGCTTTGGCAATTCGCTTATTCTGATTTTCTTCAATACGGCGCGCTTGTGATTTGGATAATTTCTTTTGTTTTGCCACTTTTGTCCTATGATTTAATTATAAAAACTTGAGAAACGTAAAAAAAAGAATAACAATGAGTTATCTTAACCTTAACTTTGCTTGATAAAAAGGATTCTGTAGGGCCTTTATATGTCATTTAACGAAAATAATTTGATTTGGTTGGATCTGGAAATGACCGGGTTAGAGCCAAGCACAGACAAGGTGTTGGAAGTAGCGACGATAGTTACGGATAGCGATCTTAATATACTCGCTGAGGGGCCGGAAATAGCAATTTATCAGCCTGATGAAATTTTAGACAACATGGATGAGTGGTGTATCACTCAGCATGGAAAGTCAGGTTTAACAGAACGTTGCCGTAAAAGTAAAATTTCAGAACAAGAAGCCTGTGAAATCACCATCGACTTTTTAAAAGACTATGTACCGGCGGGTAAATCGCCAATGTGTGGAAATAGCATCTGCCAAGATCGCCGATTTATGCATGTTCATATGTTAACACTTGAAGAATTTTTCCATTACCGCAATTTAGACGTTAGTACAGTAAAAGAGCTGGCAAGACGTTGGAAACCTAATTTGGTATCTGATTACAAAAAGAAAGGCGTTCATTTGGCGCTGGAAGATATCAGAGAAAGTATTGAAGAGTTGAAGCGATACCGCGAGTCGTTTTTTAACCTTTAAGCAACTTTCATAATTTTAATACTAAAAGCCGTCTTGATGACGGCTTTGTTTTAGGTTTACTATTCAACCCCTGTCATTTACTCGCAAAGAAGTACTTTAGTGTTGTTGTCGCACAAACGTGTTGTTTTATCTCTGCTGTTGTTACCAGTTATTTATTGGGGGCTATTTCACACTCATGAATACGCTCCGTTTAGCCTGTTGGGTATGTTAGGTGCGATATTCGCGAATGCGACAGGTGCTGGTGGTGGAGTTGTGTTTATTCCAGCATTTCAGCAACTTGGCATTTCAGACGCGCAATCGGTGGCCACCAGTTTTGCCATTCAATGTTTTGGCATGACGGTAGGGGCGATTGTTTGGAGTAAACATGCACGTCGCTGTGACTTCCCTGATTGGCGGCTCATGCCAAGGTTGTTGGTTGTTAGTGTGCCATTTTCCATACTTGGTATTTGGTCTGTTTATGGTTTTTCTGCGCCCACACCAACAAGTGTATCGAGCTTGTTTGCTTATTTTTCTATTTTCATAGGCTTAGGCTTGTTATTAACCAATGTTTTTAAAAAGCCATTATCGGATGATGTCCAACATGAATTAGTAAAGCAGCACATCGACCGGTTAGACATTATTGCTCTGATTGTTATTTCTTTTATAGGCGGTGCGGTCACTGCTTGGTTGTCGGTCGGAGTCGGGGAGTTTGTGGCATTTTATTTAATATTACGCGGTTATCGCGTAACCATGGCTATTGCCACAGCTGTGATCATCTCCGCTATTTCAGTTTGGTCTGGCATTGGTTATCACCTAGCCGCTGGAGAGGTTTATTACGATATTCTTTTGTTTGCTGGTCCGGCAGCGGCAATTGGCGCGGTAATCGCCCGAATATTGGCGACTCGTCTACCTGTTGTTCAGTTGAAAATGTTTTTTGCCGGCTGGGTGTTGTTTGCTGGCGTTTTTGAGCTTGTAACGAGCTAACTTGACCTAATAAAGTTCTATCACTGAAGTTATCAAAGCGTTAAGAAAACCGTTGGTCATGTCGCTTTCAAACTCTTTTTTCTTGTCTTTTGAATTCTGTTGGTGGCTGTGTGCTTTCAATATCTCGCACCATTGCTCGATTTTTTTCGGAGCGCTCTGAACTAGTTATCCATTTTTCCATAAAACTGGATTGGCTCTGTGCAGCGCACGCGCTTAAATGCAATGTTACACTGATAAATATCAGTCGTGATGTTAGTTTCAGCATATGTTCCTTCATGTGGCAATTTTGATGGTTTCTAGCACGATAGCTTTCATACATTAACGTTTTTTGCTTACAGCTTACACTTTTCGCAACTCGCAACTCGCAACTCGCAACTCGCAACT
>JABXID010000148.1 GCA_013373245.1 Gammaproteobacteria bacterium | reverse complement strand
ATACTCATCAGACGGCTATCAACCACTAATTCACTATTAAAGTTTTCAATCGCCGGCCAACTTTCTGAAAATCGAAATAAACTATCACGAAGTTGCGCACGAATCTCAAACTTTGCGAGTTGCTTATTAAACAGGTCTGCCGGATCACCCGAGATTAATATTTGTGTCAGCTCTCCACGACCTTGCTGAATAGCATCATTTAAATACTGATAGGCATCGTCACTCAATAAATACTTAGGTAAATAATGATGGATCTGGCCTTGTCTTGGTCCTTGAACTTCACCATAAATCGCCAAATAATCAGGTACACTTTCGGCTTGGTCTAAATATTGACTTGCTAGGTTAACTTGGATGTCTTCGTTGATGAACTTTAACTTCGGCACGGCAACCGAAAACACTTCTTCGTATTGCGAAAATAAAACATCTAGCTCTAGCGTTTGGTAAGCAATGGTTTTACTGAACGTGTCTTTGGTTGCTAACTTCCCATCAGAGCCTCGCAGTTTTGCCAATCCAGTTCCGTTATGCCAAAACAATTCCAACCCTGTATTTTCTATACCTAAATAGGCAGAACCTTCCTTATGTTCAGGTAAAAAGCCAAACTGACGGATTTCAGCGTAGGCATATGGTTTTTGCTCTTCATCCCAGTGAACTTGTATGTTTTCAACTAGGCCGTCTAATTCCGCCGTTGCTAATGACTTGGAGTTTTTAGTCGCGGAAAATAACGAAAACAAAGATTCCACCGAAGCCAAATTGAATCGGTTTAAATCGAGCTGCTTGAATTTATTTTGTGAACGAAAAGTAAAGTTAAAACCATCGTATTCAACGTCATTTGAGCCCAATACGATATCATTCCCAAACATTAACCAGTCGTCTTGTTTTTTTTGCCATTGCAACTGCGCCGATTTGACACCAAGACGTTTATTCTCCGGTTCCTCGCCCCAGTGTATATAAGAGTCGTTTATGTCGATGACGATATCTTCAACTAAGCCATTGTTAATCGAGCCCCAGGCAGAAAAATTCACATGGCTAGAAGAAATCTCTACGTGTTCACTGATCAATTGTTCTAGCCACGGTGATACATCAACTTGTTGAGCTTCCAGGTATATTTGGCCAAAAATATTACGTCGATGCTGACCATACAAATCCAGCACCAAGGCTATCGAGTTTCGAGAAAAACCATCAACGTATATGTTTCCCGCAGCCTGATGCCGATTTCCATCATTTAGCCATTGCAACGATTCTAAAAAGTAGTTCTGTGTACGCCCATTTTTGTGACGAACTCGAATTAAACTGTTTTCAATTTTAAACGTGTTCAGTTGTGATAAAAACAGCTGACTTAAGCTTTCAAACAATTGAGAACCTTCCGAGCTTGGTCGCACCCGATAAAACACTTCACTATTGATTTGCGCTTCGATGCCATTTAATAAGAAAGATTCACTGACAAATTTTTGTTGTAGTAGGGACTGCCAAAAGTCAATTTCAACATGAGTCGTGCCGATTGTAATGTCGAGCGGGGCTTGTTTGGATGCTTCCAAGGTAACGTTGGACAAAATGACCACAGGTCCAGTTGATTGCCAACTAGTATTAATCCTGCCAATTTCTACATTTGCACCGATGGTATTAAGTAAATAACTTTCTATATCTGACTTATAGTCATTTACATAGGATAACGAGTACTTTAACGCTGTGATCAACACAGCGAGCAAAACGACTGAAGATGCAAACAGCACCCACATCGCTTTGATTACCCGTAACGTTACTTTTTTAAACAACTGAAATCTCTTTGCCAATGTCCGTCAATATACGAAAGGAAGTTGCTGATAATGTGAAGCCTTAATCTATCGACGAAATAATACCTGACGTAATCCACGTATCATACCGACTTTGAGCTTTTTTGCAGCAATTTATCCAACCCAAACTCACTCTAAATAGACCCCAATCATCTTGGTTTTGTTCCAAACTTATTTAGATCAATTAAAGTGGAAAGAATTATCCTCTTAAAAACAAACTTTTTTAAGAATCCGCCTAACCTTTTTGCGTGTTATTATAGTTGGTATACCAACCTGCAATAAATGAATTTAACGGTAAATCAAAAGAACCCCATGAGCAATTCAGCAACGCAAAACAACGAAATAAAAACATTAATAAAGTCGTGGGGGCAAGCACTTGGCTTTCAACATGTTGGAGTTTCAGATATAGATTTATCATCACAAGAGCCTGCCATGCTCAAGTGGTTAGAAAAAGGTTACCACGGAGAAATGGCGTTTATGCAGGCGCACGGCACTAAGCGCTCCAGACCCAACGAATTAATGCCTGGCACAGTTTCTGTGATATCGGTCCGCATGGATTACTTACCACCCGACGCTCAGTTTTCTCACACTCTGGCACATGACCAGCATGCATACATAAGTCGCTATGCTTTAGGTCGTGACTACCATAAAGTCATTCGAAATAAACTTAAAAAACTAGGACAACAAATCGAGCAATACCTCGGTTTAGAAAATTTGTCATTTCGACCTTTTGTTGATTCAGCACCTGTGTTGGAACGGCCTCTAGCAGAGAAAGCAGGGCTTGGCTGGGTTGGTAAACATTCACTTCTGCTGGATGAAAACGCCGGAAGTTGGTTTTTTTTAGGAGAGTTGTTTTTACCCATCGCACTAGAACCTGATCAACCTCAAGAAAATCAATGTGGCTCTTGCGTTGCCTGTATAACAACCTGTCCCACTCAGGCTATTGTCGAACCATATGTTATCGATTCGCGCAAATGTATTTCCTATTTGACTATAGAGCTCAAAGGTACCATTCCAGTTGAGTATAGAAAAGCCATGGGGAATCGAATTTATGGCTGTGACGACTGCCAATTAATATGCCCTTGGAATCGTTATGCGCAACTGACACAAGAGCCTGACTTTTTGCCTCGCAGCAGTTTGCACCCGAAGACACTATTAGAATTATGGCAATGGTCGGAACAAAAGTTTTTCAAAAACACCGAAGGTTCGCCTATTCGGCGAATTGGTTATGAATCTTGGATGCGTAACATCGCAATAGCAATTGGTAATGCGGCGTTTTCAGTTGAAAACGTTGAACAACTTAATGACAAAGTAGGCAAGATTACACAATTAGTAGACGAACACATTCATTGGGCGCTTAATGAACAAAAGCAAAAAGCGACCGAAGATGGCATTGACAACCGCAAACTTAAGCGCTTAATCAAAGCGATAAAAATAGGCTTACCGAGAGACGCTTAAGCTTTTAGGAATTAATCTCCTGACAGATAATTTTGTATACATCCAAGTTATCTCATACTTAATAGAGTTATTATAAAACAAAAAAACGGAAATGACTTTCATCATCTCCGTTTTGTAATCACTTATTATTTTAGTTCATTACCAACTACGTTTTTTGTGTCCGCTGATGGCGTAGTACAAAATAAATAGATAACTTGGGATCATAAGAGCATAAGCACCTTGCGCACCTAAGCCCCCCATATTGCCTAAACCAATTAACAATGGACCTAATGCGCCACCGGCAACACCCATTATCAATAAACCAGACGCCGTACCTGTCAAGTGACCCAAACCAGCAAGAGCCAGTGGCCAAATAGCCGGCCATACCATAGCGTTAGCAAAACCCAGCAAAGCAATACATAAAAGCGGATCTGGTAATTCTGGTCCACCAAAAGGTACGAGCAATAAATTAGAGATTGCGAATGAATCATTACTGCCAAATACCACAGCAAATACAGTAGCAATCCCAACCACCGCTGACATGACTAATGCATTTTGTTGAGACATATATCGAGGGATCAATACGATTCCAAGCGCGTAGCCAACCAACATACAAGCCATTGTATAGGAGGTCATCATTGAGAAGTCTGCCACGCCAATCGCCAGCGCATAAGAACCTATAGTATCTGCAGCGATTACTTCGACCGCCACATACAACGCAATACCTATCACACCGAGCACTAAATGTGGATGCGCTAATGCCTGACGCACTTCGCCTTTGCTGCTGCTAGATTCTTCTTCAAAAACAAGGTCTGGTAACGGTGAAAACTTAGCAAATGCAGCGAACATGAAAATAAATACCGCCACTGCTGTGTATGGCGCAACTAAACTATTTGCCATCACATCTTTTTGCTCTTGAGTTAACGAACCACCTTCGCCAGCTACGGCTGCTACGGTCACCATCGCGAAAATAATGGGTACCACAACACCAGCAAATTTATTTAACAAGCCCATGATACAAACACGTACCGCCGCTGATTTTTCATCGCCCATTTTTACCACATACGGGTTAACTGCCGTCTGTAATACGGTTTGTCCAACACCTATTAGTAGCTGCGCAAATAAGAACAACCCAATCGCTTGCATTTTTGCCGCAGGAATATAAATTAGCGCTGACGCCGCCATAATGGCACAGCCAATTGCCATGCCATTTTTATATCCCACTTTTTTAATCAGCATCGCTGAAGGAATACCAGCGATGGTTACCGCAATGTAAAACGAGGAAATAATAAAAGAAGCCTGTAATGGACTCAGTTGTAACATCTGTTGCAAAAATGGTGTGATTGCGCCATTTAACCAAGTTATACACCCGAGTATAAAAAACATTGAGCCTGCCAACACCATGGGCAAGAGTATTGAACCAGTATCACTGGTTTGCTGTTGAACTTCGACTTTACTATTCATGAGAGTATCTCTTTATTGTTATTTTGATATATTTTAATCGTTTAACTCAGACCACCACGGCAAGACTTAAGCGTTATTTTTGGTGCACCAACTCGCCTGCAATCCAAGTGTGCGTTACTTGATAATCATCGTTAAACACGATCAAATCCGCCTGTTTACCAACAGTAATTGAGCCCATTATGTCATCAACGCCTAAATACTGAGCTGGGTATAAACTTGCCATATTTAAAGCTTCAGACAAAGGTAAGTCCATTTCGCAAACTGCATTTTTAACCGCTGTGATCATATCAAGCGCCGAGCCTGCGAGGGTGCCATCAGCTGTCGTTAACTTATCGCCGTCACGCTTTACTGTTAATCCAAAGAATTCGAAGCTATCTTGGTCAGAACCAATCGTCGACATGGCATCCGTTACAATCAGCATTTTGCCTTTAGCTTTTACTTGATGAGCAATTTTTGCAGAGGCATAGTGCATATGGTGACCGTCGAGAATAATGCCGCAATAAGCATTTTCACTTTCCAACGCCGCTCCCAAAACTCCCGGCTCACGACTTGTAAACGGTGACATTGCATTAAATAAATGAGTGTAACCGCTAGCACCTAGCTCCTCGGCTTGCTTTGCACGTTCATAACTGGCATTGCTGTGACCAATTGATACTTTGACTCCAGAGTTCACTAACAACTGAATGTCTTCATCCGTCACATTTTCAGGCGCGAGAGTTACCAGCTTAATACCTAGGTCTTTACGCTGAAAAATAGCTCTTTCTGTATCACCAATTGGTCGTACAAAGTTTGCTTCATGAACGCCTTTTTTTGGCAAAGACAAGTGAGGGCCTTCAAAATGTACGCCCAGAATACCAGGCTCTTTTGATTCAACCGCTGAAGCAACGGCTTCTGCTACTTGAGTCATCACTTCTGCACTATCAGTAATTAATGTCGGTAATAGAGCTGTTGTGCCATATTTCGCATGCGCATTTATCATCGTTGTTAAAGTTTGAACACTTGGTTCAAAATTGAACAACTTGCCGCCACCGCCATTAACGTGATAATCAATAAATCCAGCAGACAAAGTACCTGGCAATCGAATAGCGTCTGCCACAGGTTGTTGGTGAATTGCTGCAATTTTACCGTCAATGATTTCCACTGTTGCGCTTGGCAATAGATTTTCACCATCGAAAATGTTATCTGCTGTTATTAACATATTGATCTCTATATATTTATTATAACTTTCAAAGCTAAGACTATAATACTTAACTCGCTTTGCTAAGCTCCACTTCGGGCACTAAGTCACACTCTTTAGCTGCGGCAATAAGGGCAATATCGATATAAAAGCGCAGCAATAGCGTCAGTGGCGCGATACGATTTGGAATGTAGCGACTTGTTGGCGTCATATGTGACACGTTCGCTCCACGTAATTTAAATTCACACACTTGCTGGTCATGACTCTTTTTCGATTCATCCTTCAAGTCTAAACTAATAATATGCAAACCATCCGCAATTAGTGCTTCAGATCCATGCAAAAACTCTTCTGAAGAATAAGCTTCTGCTTGAATTACACAAACCTGCTTTAGTTTTAGCGCTACCTCTCTAGCTAACGCGTAACCAAAGCCTCGCCCCATTACAACCAAACTTTTAACGGCTTTGAACGTTGAAGGTTTTAACTGTGCTGATTCTGAAGCAGTATTTGCCAACATCGTAGGCAACTTGTTTACATCTGAAATAAGCTCTGAATCGTTTTTCCAATGTGCAACCAATTGCAACAATGCACTCAAAGTAGCTAGGTAACTTTTGGTCGCCACTAGCGCTTGCTCTTGGCCCGATTTTAAAGGCAAAATAACGTCTGCCAACTGCACCAAAGGTGAGGCTTCATCATTGACCAATGCAAT
Source organism: Gammaproteobacteria bacterium (assembly GCA_013373245.1). GTDB lineage: Bacteria > Pseudomonadota > Gammaproteobacteria > Enterobacterales > Alteromonadaceae > Psychrosphaera. The sequence goes on along the minus strand of JABXID010000148.1, from coordinate 22,513 downwards.
GCAAAGCGCCCCTTGTTTTTTTGCCATTTCTGCCTGACTCAAAATATCTGAGGCTTTCCCCGACTGTGAAATCAATATCACTGCACTACCAGCCAAATTCAGTTCACAACTATAGACTGTTTTCACAGACGGCGCTGCAGCCACAACAGGGGTAGACATTTCTATTTCAATTAGGTATTTACCAAAAACGCCGGCGTGATCTGACGAGCCGCGTCCCACCATCAATATAAACTTGGGAGACAGCTCTCTTAGTCTTTCTCCTAACTCAGCCGCTACCGATTCATTCTCAATCAGTTGCTGCTTTATACAATCTGGAGTTTCCCGCGCATCTTGCTCTATTAACTGACTAATCAACATATTCAATGCATTTCGAACTAGTTTTTCGACTGTAACTGAGCAAACAAAACAGCACCAATCTCTGGCGGGTTATCTGCCTGTTTGATTTTATCTTTTACGTCTTCAGAAAAATATTGTGCCATTAACGGCGATAAGCCACCAATAAGCGCCAAAGGTAATTCTTCAGTTGCTGTACCATTTGGATTTTCAATCAATTGCGCTGCAACTTTTGAGAGGTACTCCGCACCTACGCTGACAAATTGTTTCGCATACTGGTCGCCTTGTGCAAAGTGTTCCATCACTAAAGGTGCTAACTTAGCGAAGTCGACCGGTAAAAAATAAGACACAGTCTGTGCCAAATCGATAGCGCTGTCAATTTGATATAATTTTGTGATTGCTTGTGTTAAAGGCGAAGACTCTTTTAATCCATCTAACGTTTCTAAAGTGACTTCAATTGCTTTTAAACCGAGCCAAGCACCACTGCCACAATCGCCTACTGGAAAGCCGTGACCGCCGATTTCTTTGATTTGATTATTTGAAGAAGCCAAGGCACTAGAGCCCGTACCAACGATCATGACCGCACCATCTTTGCCACTGTGCGCACCAATGCAGGCTATGTGTAAATCGGATGTAAAATAAGCTTGTTTGAAAGGATGTTGCCATAACTGCATTTCTTTCATACAAGACTCTAGGTTTAAACCGGCAAGACCAATACCTGCAATTAATTCTTTTTTGTGATCAGCAGATAAAGATAAACTTGCAAGAGCTTCATCGGTTGCACGAATAATGTTGTCGATTGCGTTATCTGCACCACGCAAAACATTGGCTGGGCCAGATACAGCTTCAGCAAGCTTTCCTTGATTTGGCTCATAGATAATAGCGCGGCATTTACTGCCACCGCCATCGACGCCTAAATACAGCTGTTTATCTTCAAACTTACTCATATTCTTACCTAGTTTTTTTATCGAATGATGAATTGCATCTATGCAAAAAAAAGCTCTTCCTTGAGCACTTCACCACAACATGAAATTGTTTAATTTTTATTCTTTCCAACTCAACTTCGCTATAAATTTAAGCGGCTTAATTTTTTATTATGTCCTTTGTTGAACTTGGAGTATGACGAACGCTGACATCATCGAATAGCTCTCCCAACCGTTCCACTCGACAATGACAGCGCTGTCATTTGAATAGCCAAAGTACCATAATTATTTAAATGTTCAAGAAACTATTGTTAGTTTTTATACATTTTTTATACAGCTCTGGAGTAAGCTATTGTTTTAATTCTAAATAGCGACCTTTTCTTGGCCCTAGTTTACTTGCTGTTCTAACTTTCACAGCGCCAGTAACGGCTACAGGCTTGATATACGACTGCCAATCTCCGCCCGATACTTGGTATTCCATAGCTAAACCAGGGAAGATACTGTTCATTTTCAACTGACCTTCTTCTATAACTGCTCCAGGTGTTGGTAAACGGAAAAATACGTCCTCTATTTCAGCTTTAACTAAGGTCTTTTGCGCTAGGTGATTTGCAAAACGCTGCCATTGGATATCTCGTTTATGCTTACGTTCATCGCCAAAATAATTGGTTTCTGGCGAATAAACCTTTGCTTCATAGTCATAACTTAATTCCCAGTCAGCTTTGTGCCATGCGCGCTCAGCAACGGCATAAAGCCTTGGAAAAATCATATAAGAAGCTTGATCGTCTGTTCTTACTGTTTCCGACCATAGTTGCCCTTGCATACCATGGAACTTCATACCTTTTTTGAGTGGCGTAGAATTCTCTGCAGTATAAGGATTCTCTTCTCTATCTAGCCAAAACTCAGCATGTGCTGGTAAGTTTTCAGGCATAAACTGAAATACTTTTTTGGTGTTCACTCTTCGTGCCGCCCAATAATACCCGCGTTCATGCGCATCGGCTTCATATGGAAAGTCAAAATATAATGCGTCAGGTGACGATAAAACCATTTGCCAACCACGGTTGGTTTGTTCGTGCGCGGCATTGTGACCATTCCACATTAGCGGCGACCAAGCATTCGATTGAGTATCTTTTGGCATTCGAGTCGGATCAGTATGTCCCATGCCGTCGTTCCAACCAGCCGCTTGAATACCTTTTTCAGCCAGAATATTGGACACTCGTTCAATAAAATATGCTGCAATGTCTTCGGCTTTTTCAATACCCATCACATTGTTAGTTAGTAATGACTTACAAGCTGGAGACTCTACCCATGCGCCTTCAGTTTCATCCGCGCCAATATGGTATTTAGTCAGTGGGTTATTACTTTGTGCATGCATCAGTTGTAATTCATCAATGACCTTGTGCACAAACGTATAACTTGAGTCCATACAGGCGTTTATGGTGTTGTCATTATAAAATTGCACGGAGCGATATTCAGTTGAATCTTCAACATCATGCAACACATACTTGCTAGCTTCAGCATGTTGACCTTGTGCAGTTAATTTTTTGAAGCGTGCTTCCATTGCTTTTATGGCGGCACGCGAGTGACCCGGCATATCCATGGAAGGGATTACTTGAATATGACGAGCTGCGGCATATTGTAAAATCTCTTTGTAGTCTTCAATCGTGTAATAACCATTAGAAACGGAGTCTTTATTAGGCCCTGAACCTAACTGCGGCAATACACAGTCTTGTTCAGACAAATCGTGACATTTTGTTGCTCCTACCTCAGTTAACTCGGGTAAGTCTGGTATTTCTACACGCCAACCTTCGTCATCAGCTAGATGAAAGTGGAATTTGTTTAATTTATACGCCGCCATTTGGTCTAACAGCTGCATAATAAATGCTTTTGATTTAAAGTTTCGCGATACGTCAACGTGCATGCCACGAAACTCAAACCGCGGCTCATCTTCAATACTTACAAATGGTAACTGCAAACTATTCGGCATCAACAAGCTAGCAATACTTTGCAACGCATAAAAAGCACCTGTATCCGTCGCAGCTGCAATTGAAATTTTATTGCGTAATATACTTAACTGGTATTCTTCATCAGCCAAGTTTTGCACTTGAGATATGGCTACTTCAACGCCACTGCCAGATTCTTTAACGCCAAATTTAGCAAGACGCACAAGCCCTGCATGAATTCCTTCACGATTGATTCCATCTAAAGATAAATTGATTCCGCCAGACAAGTCCAACATACCCGCCATTTTTAAGTATTTAACGGACTTTGGCGTAGGTAAAATAGACGTAGTAACATCGTGCACTACATTGTTTGGCTGGTTTTCTTGATAAAGCCATTCCGCAGTCGCTGGCGATGTATTGTCGTTTGGCGTACGTTTAAAGTGATGAGGTTCATGTGTCAATTCAACAATATGATTGAGTTGCTCTAAACCCGTTATAGGGTCAATAGTTGGCACTGTACTGGTTATCAGCTGCGGCTCTTTACCATTTTCTACAAGGTAATAATTAGGCATCATGTCGGTGTGAGATAAATGCCAAAAACCAGCACGAAACTTTATTTCATATGAAGTGTTTTCTGCAAAGCCAGTAAAACTTTTAGTAGGCGTAATCACATGCAAGTCACCGTTAATGTGACGAATATCGAATAGATCACTTTCATCCATTTGCACAGGCGCCATATTACTGAAGTATATTTTCCAGTTTGTCTGATCAAACGCCATTGGCGAGGTAAGTGTTAACTTTGCTTGGAAGCAAAAGCCATCTGCTTGATTTTCATCACACAGTTCATCTTTTCGGTTGGTAATGATTTCGTATTTAACTTGTAATTGTTCTGCCAATCCTTTGTTTAGAGAGCTACTCTCGTCAGACGTTTGCTGAGAATCGTTATTTGTCGGCTGACAAGCAATAACATATAAGCAGCTTAGAAAAATCATTGTTGTTCTTATCACTTTCACTTACCTCTTTGCATGAAAAAAAGCGTTTCATCCCGCTTTTTATAACAATATTTAATAAACATAACAAAAGATGACAACGCTGTCATCTTTTGTTATGTTTATTTTGTAATCAATTTTATAGCGCTTAAATTTACTCATTATTTAGTTACAAAGAATTAAGTGCTGTATGCAGCTGACGAGATTAATTATGTTAAAAATACTAATAAAAACCTTCACTACTGCGGCTCTGTTATCCTCTTTATACGCATGTAATGATGAAGAATCAGCCTCTAATCCTATAGAGTTAACTCAGGAACGGGAAGGCCATTCAGTTGCTCGATTATGGAACGAAGTGATTCTAGATGCGATCCGTAATGACTACGCTCGCCCTACTGTACACGCAAGAAACTTATTTCATCTATCAGGAGCCATGTATGATAGTTGGGCTGCATTTAGACAAAAAGAAACACCTTATTTAGCAGGAACTGAAAATTGCTCTATCAATGACTTAAATATCCCTGACGATATTTTGCCTCTACAAGAAAAAGCTATCAGCTACGCAACTTACACCTTATTAAAGCACCGTTTTGCGAATTCGCCAGGTGCCGGGTTCACGCTCAATGAAGCAGATACCTTAATGTTGGATCTAGATTATGACAAAGACTTTGACTCAACTGACTTTGTAAATAGCAGTGATACAGCCGCAGCACTGGGTAACTTTATAGCACAATGTTATATAAACCATGGGTTAACGGACGGTTCCAATGAACAAAATGGGTATGCCAACCTTCATTACCGGCCAGTAAACCCTAACCTAAAGCTAAACTATGAAAACGCTGGCAATCCAACAATTATAGATATGAATCGCTGGCAACGAATTGAGTTGGAAAATTTCATCGATCAAGCTGGCAACCCAGTCACAGATATCCCTGAGTTTCTTAGCCCAGAATGGGGTAATGTAAAAACGTTCTCTCTTACTGATGACGACAAAACTACCTATACCCGAGATGGTGTAAATTACAACCTTTACCATGATCCAGGCCAACCGCCTCTAATCGGTGAGGAGCTTGAGCAAGAGTATAAATGGGGGTTTGCGTTAGTATCTGCTTGGTCAAGTCATCTGGATGAAACCGATGGCGTTATGTGGGATATATCACCGGCTAGCCTAGGTAATATCCAAAGTTTCCCAGACGATTTTAGGGACTTTGATCAGTTTTATGATTTATTACAAGGTGGCGATTCGAGTCAAGGTTACCAAATAAACCCAACAACATCAGAACCTTACGAGCCTCAAATGGTACCGCGTGGCGATTACGCTAGAGTATTGGCAGAGTTCTGGGCTGACGGCCCAGATTCAGAGACGCCGCCTGGTCATTGGTATGTTATTCTAAATAGCGTTAGTGACCACCCTCAATTGGAAAAACGCTGGGCCGGTGAAGGCGATGTATTAGGTAATTTAGAATGGGATATTAAAACTTACTTTTCACTGGGCGGAACCATGCACGACGCAGCGATCGCAGCCTGGAGTGTAAAAGGCTGGTATGACTACATTCGTCCTGTATCAGCCATCCGAGCAATGTCCGATCTAGGTCAAAGTAGCGATCCAAATGGCGATTCATACCATCCACAAGGCATTCCGCTGATTAGTGGATTAATAGAACTTGTTGTACAAGGCGATCCATTAGCTGGCGAAAATAACGAACACCTTGGCAAAATTAAGGTATATGCTTGGAAAGGTCCTGCATACATTGACAACCCCTTACTTGACCGTGCAGGAGTTGACTGGATATTGGCAGAACAGTGGTGGCCATATCAACGCCCCTCATTTGTGACGCCGCCATTTGCTGGTTACGTATCGGGACATTCAACCTTTTCGCGTGCAGCGGCAGAGCTAATGACTCGAATGACAGGTGATGCTTATTTCCCTGGTGGTATGAGTGGCTTTGAGATTAAAGCTAACGACTTTCTTGTGTTCGAAAAAGGACCAAGTGTCGATATGACACTGCAGTGGGCAACATATCAAGATGCCTCCGATCAATGTAGCTTGTCTAGGATTTGGGGGGGCATTCACCCACCGGCAGATGACTTACCAGGTCGCCACATGGGTATGGTGATTGGACCTAAAGCATTCGATAAAGCCAATAGCCTATTCAGTGGCAATTAGGAGGACGTATGTTTAAACCTATAAGTGCATTCAGTATATGTTTGTTATTGGCTGGCTGCGGTGGGTCGAGTTCAGAACCTGAAGCGCCCGTAAATCAAGACAACAACCAAGTTGAAACGCCGAGCGAACCAATTGAAGTCACATTGTCGTTCACCGATGTTACTTCAGAATTAAACATTAACGTCTTTCACGCCAATCGATTGGGCTCGAACCCAAGTATGCCGTCGATGTTCTCTGCCGGTGTCGCTGCTGAGGATTATGACAACGACGGTGATTTAGACCTCTATCTTATTGGCGGAGAGTCTGGTCAAAACAAATTATATCAAAATCAGGAGGATGGGACGTTTGTCGATGTTGCCTCAGAAGCTGGTGTTGCAGTTTCTGATATCAAAGGCTCAGGACCCGCGTTTGCTGATATCGACGGCGATGGTCATCTCGATTTATTCATTGGTGCGGTAGACTATGATGATGTTTTTGTATTTCACAACAACGGTGATGGCACATTCACCGATGTCACAGAAGAAACAGGAATATCATTTACAGCAGGAAATACCGTTTCAGCCACTTTTGGCGATGTTGATGCTGACGGCGATGTTGACTTATTTGTCAGTCACTGGGGCCATGAATTATATGAAGGAGATAGCCTTGAGATTGTTTGGCGCAATGACTCTACAATCGGTGACATCAAGTTCGTCGACATCTCCAACGACATGGGATTGACAGAGACTTATTCTGAACAGATTAGGTCTGAAAACAGCCCTAATGCCGAACCCGACTCTTCATTTGTACCGAGTCTTAGCGACATCGACAGTGACGGCGATATTGATTTATTGCTTGTGTCTGATTACGGATTAACTAAGGTACTTCGCAATGACAATGGCGTCTTTACTCACATTGAATCAGCCTCTCTTATTGACGAATTCGGCATGGGCTCAGCCGTTGGAGACATAGACAATGATGGCGACATGGACTGGTATGTAACCAGCATCGCTGAAAAAGAATATGACGGTGAAGATAAAAATCCAACCGAAGGCTATCGAGGCAATACTTTATATTTAAATGACGGTAATGGTATGTTTAACAATGTGTCAGCCAGTCGAGGTGTTGCCGACGGCGGTTGGGGTTGGGGCGCTTGCATGGCCGATTTTAACAACGACAGCTTGCTCGACATATACCACGTCAATGGTTGGGGGCAAAATGGCCAGTTATTCGCCATGTTTCAAGACGATGAATCTCGACTGTTCATTAACAACGGCGATGGCACGTTTAGCGATATTGCAGCGGATACCGGTGTGAACGATGCAGGTCAGGGACGCGGCCTTAGTTGTAATGACTTCGATGCCGATGGTGATATCGACATTGTTATTTCAAACAACCAAGGATTGGCGAAGTTTTATCGAAATGATCTGACTCAAGGTCACTCGTTCTTAAAAATAGATTTGGTCGGCACAGCACCGAATACGGAAGCACTCGGAGCTATCGTCGAAGTGGATGTTTCAAACGAGCTGACATTGACTCAAGAAGTCAGACTGAATAACAATTTCGTATCTCAAAGCGCCAATGAATTGCACTTTGGTTTAGGCAAACATACTGCAGGTATTAACGTCACTGTCACTTGGCCTAACGGCGAAACGACCGTTCGAGAGGTAGCCGCAATAAACCAAAAAATCACCATTAGCCAATAAAAAAGAAAAGGACCTTATGGTCCTTCACTGCACAATACCAAAAAGTCTGGCGTATAGCGTTTACGCCCACTTATCTTGATATAGCTTTTTAAGGTAATCGTTGTGCGATGGAAATACGTCATCGACCAATTGTTCGCAATACCCTTTTGCTTTTTTTACATCAAACACCGGTTTGTCAGTCGGTGCTTGATGAGAAAGCTGTTCAGGGAAACGACCAACCCCCATTAACATCACATACCAAGAAGGTCTGAGATAGACCAACTCGTTATCCAATTCACGAAGGGCTTGTTCAAAACTTTCGTTGTTTGACCAACTCGAAAGTAACTTATCTAAGTTGCTTGAACGTTTCGCATTGCGGCAATCTCGCCAATACGCGCTGTCATCTCGGCTATTGGTAACATAATGACAGACAATATAGTCTCGAATACCTTCCATCATTTTGTTTACTTTTGTATTAAATTCAGAATACTTTTCATTGTTGTTTGAAGACTGAGCCTGAATAAATTCTTCAATTGTATATTGCACCAACATTAAAGCAGTCGCCTCTAGCGGCTCTATAAACCCTTGGGAAAGACCAACCCCAAGGCAATTTGATTTCCAATGTTGTTCAACGCGTCCAACCTTCATCTTCAAATGTCGTGCTGGATATTTTTCTTCGTCAAATGCTTGTAAATGCTCTCTCAATTCAGATTCAGCTTGTTCAGAAGAAATATAGTCACTGCTGTAAACGTAACCATTACCGTATCGGTTTACCAAAGGAATGCGCCATGCCCAACCGGCACTTAGTGCACTAGAGCGAGTTTCGGCGGGAATACCTTGTTCGATATCAATGTCGGTGGCTATGGCAACTGCCGAATCATTAAATAAGTTCTCTTTATAGTGTTTGAAAGGTACACCCAGGGCTTTTTGCAACAACAGACTCGAAAAGCCCGTGCAGTCTACGTAAAGATCGGCAATCAATGTGCCGTGTTTTTTTCCAATGACAGATTGAATTTGTTCGTTATCAACAACTACTGAAGTTATATCGTCTATTATATGAATCAACCCATTAGCAATTGCACGTGTTTTTAGAAACTCACCAAGTAACCCTGAATCAAAGTGGTAACCATAATCTATATCTATTTGAGGATACTTTTCAGATATTGGTGCACAGCGACGACGCGCCATTTCAGCAGTTACAAAGTATTGATCTGGATGTGCATTGGCTGAGACACCATCCTTCTGTAATTTTGAATTATAAAAAAATGGCTCGCCAGGCTTTAGATCTAACTCTGAAAAAAACGGGTGGAAATACGATTCAAATCCAGGGCGAGTAGACCAATTTGGAAAACTGATCCCTACTTTATACGTTGCATTGCACTCAGGCATCCAGTCACTTTCGCTGATCTTCAACTTCTTAAAGAACTGTTTAAGTGCCGGCGTAGACCCCTCGCCTACACCAATAATACCTATATTAGACGATTCAATTAAGCTAATGGTTGCTTCTGGCCAAGCGTGCTGCATTAGGTTTGCTGTCATCCAACCTGCAGTGCCTCCGCCACATATTAAAACAGACTCTGGTGCTACCACTTATCTCTCCAACTTAATTACTACAATTTAATCTACGACTGAAAACAAAAAGGGTCAATCTAACGATTGACCCTTTCTTGGACGTTTATAATCCTGGCATAAACTTTAAGTTAAAATTAGAACTTGAAGTTAGCGCCTACGAAGAATCGACGACCGTTTTGGCTTTCTGTTGAAACTACTTTTGTACCATTGTATTGGTAATTTTCAACATCACCATCGTTAATTAGATAGTTGTTAAAGCTCTCGTCCGTTAAGTTTACGATTTCAAATTTAACACTGATGTTGTCAGTCACATCGTAGCTAACTTGTGCGTCCCATTGACCCATAGCATCGCGATAGGTAGGGCCGAACTCAGTGTTTGAAGTGAAGTACTCAGAACGGTAGTTATAGTTTAAACGAGCGCTGTAGTTGTCTGTCTCATAGTACACACCTAAATTGTATGCATCTTCAGAAACATCTGGGAAAGGTACGGTGCCAGCAACATCAACAAACTCACCATCTACTTCTTGAACTGAAACGAAACTACCTTCTGAGGCGTCAACCATAGTGTAGTTTGCGAAGAAGCCTACGCCGTTGTCAAAGATATGTTGAACTTGAAGTTCAATACCTGTGTAGTCAGCCTCGTCACCATTTTCAGGACGGTTCAATTGATTGTATTGAACGCCGTCAATAACGTCACGTACCGTGTTGTTAAAGAAGAAGTTTTTAATATCTTTACGGAAGAATGTACCACTTACTAATGAAGCATCAGAGAAGTACCACTCTAAACCTAAATCAAAAGAAGTTACTTCTGTAGGCTCAAGTTTCGGGTTACCCATGTCACCACGACCAGTCTCAGGCGTTAAGTTATAAGCAGGCGCCATTGAGAATGGAGAAGGACGTGAAATACCCTGTGAGAATGAAGCTCTAGCGATCACATCTTGAGTTACATCGTAAGAGATGTTGAAGCTAGGTAATAAATAATCATAGTCATTATCTACAACAACAGCATTTGCTGCAGCATCATAACCATTAGAGGTTGATTCAGTTGTCGTATAACGAAGACCGAAGTTACCGCGATAATCATCACCTTCGAAGTTTGCCATTGCGTATGCTGCAATAATTGTTTCTTCGATGTTAAATGATGCTAACGCTTGGAAGTTGTCTTTGTTCAAACATGTAGTACCAGCGTCCAACAGTGCAGCTGTACATGCAGGTTGAGCATACATAGCGTCAAACATTTTTTGACGATCTGGATCGAAGTAAGTTTGGCTTTCTAGTGAATTACCATCGTGCTCGATAGTTAATAAGTCACCAGACCAAAAATCAGATACTGGACCTAATGAACCTTCGCCCCAAGCACCTAAGTTAGATAAGTTATCCTGTGTACGTACTTGTTCAAAGCTACGGTCTTTAATTTTACCACCAAATTTCAATGAGGTAATTGGTCCGTATTCAACTTCGACTGTTACGTCAGCTTGTGCGTAATCTTCTGCGTCAGTAACTTCGTTATACTGATTAAAGATACCGCCTAACCACATTTGATCTGTAGGGTTTGACATCCAAGAGTTGGCACCGTCAAAGTCAATTGCTGGACCATGCGCTGAAGGATTAGGGTTAGAGAAAATAATACCAGCACGGCTATCTAATGGATCCGCCCAGAATTCAGTAAAGAAATCATAGATATCACCTTTACCTTCTGTTGTACCCACTTGAACATGAACCAGGCCAAAATCAGCTTCGTAATTAATGTCTAAATCGAATACAGTAGTACCCATTTTAGAACCATCACGATAAATATTATCGTATGCTAGGAATTGAGGCACCCAACCAGTTTGATCTGGATTACCATAATAAGTTAAAGAGTTTAGGTAGCCATTTGAGCCAGTACCTTCACGAGCAAACTCTTCACCAACGAATAAACCACGGAATGGAATACCGATCATGTTAGAGTTAACATTCGATGCTTCCATTTCAGAGAATAAGTAGTGACCTGTAATTTCAAGGTTATCTGTTGCTAACCACTGCGCCGTCACGTCAAAGTTCACACGCTCACGGTCTTGTTTAAATACCGCAGAACCAACACCCCATGGTGTAGATACTTTTTCTGTTTCGCCGTCAGGAGGTGTTATACCACCTTCGATACGCGCAATACCAGGACCGAACCAGCCAAAATCAGACTCTTGAGAGTGACGCTCAACTGTACGATTTTGTAGAGCAGCTGATACTACAACACCAAAAGTTTCTTCGTCATTTTTCCAGCTAGATACTATAGAGCCACTAGGATCCCATTCGTCAGGTAGCTCAGAGTATTGCATATCAACAGAGCCTGCGATTGTGCCAGATTCCATACTCAGAGGCTTACGCGAATTTACGATTACTGTACCACCTAAAGCACCTTCTTCGATGTCTGCTTGTGGTGTTTTGTAAACCTGAATGTCACCAACCATTTCTGATGCCAACATTTCAAAGTTGAAGTTACGACCTGTGTTGTTCAATACAAACCATTGTGCCGTACCTACCGCTTGACCATTTAAAAGCGTTACGTTTTGATTCGGAGTGAAACCACGAATTGTAACCCCTTCACCTTCACCAAAGTCACGACTGATTGTTACACCCGGAATACGAGATAACGTTTCTGCTACGTTCTTATCTGGGAATTTACCCACATCTTCCGCAGTGATTGCATCGATGATGGACGTCGCAAAGCGCTTTTGGTTTAAGTTCTTTTTATTACTCGCACGAATACCAGAAACTTGAATTGTTTCGATTTCTTCCGCTTGTGCATCGCCTGACTCTTGCGCCATGACGTTTGTAGCTGTTAGTGAGCTGGCTATTGCCAAGGCCACTGCTGAATATTTTAGACTAATATTTTTCATCACTTGCTCCCAGTGTTGTTGTTATCTTGGCGCTGAAATTTAGATTTAGCAAAAAATTATTTTTATTAACACCAAATGACAGCGTTGTCATTTAAACTAATACAAGTATTTTAAAATGGCAACACCAAATTCCTAAAAATTGAATGTTTTTTACACACAACATTGTAACCGATTGAAAATTATAAGATTACCCAAATAACGAACAAAATATATTCAAACGTGATGATTAACTGCATTATTTCTAAGGTTTTAATGTCTATCGCTGTCAAACATTATGTGTTATGTTTTTATTCATAGTGATGGCAGGGAAAAAACATGAAGATTACTATTAGCGAAGTTGCTGAAAAAGCAGGTGTTTCTATAAAAACAGTTTCACGTGTGATGAACAATGAAGCTGGGGTTAGAAACGCAACAAAAGAAAAAGTGAAAGCCGCAATGCTTGAACTGAATTATAAACCTAGCCAAGCCGCTAGAAGTTTAGCAAGCACGCAATCGTTTCAAATTGGCTTCATATATGACAATCCCAATGCCTATTACGTGATAGACATGCAGAACGGCATCCTAGAAGTCTGCCATCAAAGCAATTACGAATTGTTAATTCATCCATGTAACGCAAGCTCTAACAATATTGTGGAAGAGATTTTACAGCTCATTAAAAAGTCCAACCTTGATGGCTTGGTTTTAACACCGCCACTATCAGAAAATCAGCATTTAATATTTGAGTTACAAAAAAAGAACATCTGCTTCGTTCGAGTAATATCGGGTAAGGGAAACATAGAGGAGTCTTCTCAATGTATCTTTGTAAATGACCGTTCAGCATCCACTGCAATTACTGAGTATTTATTAGAATTAGGACACAAAGACATTGCATTTATTTGCGGTGACGCAGAACATAAATCCAGTAGGGAGCGTTTTGATGGCTTCCAACAAGCCTTAAAGCAACACGGTGTTGCACTTAATCCAGATTTCATTATTGACGGTACATATTCATTTGAGTCAGGTGTCAATGGCGCTAGGAAATTATTGGAGTTGCCCAAAAAACCAACCGCCATTTTCGCCAGTAACGACGAAATCGCAGCGGGGGCATTATTTGCCTGCAGACTTGAAGGTGTTGATATTCCAAGCACGATCTCTATCGTCGGATTCGAAAACAGTCCGTTCTCACGCCAAACATGGCCAAAACTAACAACCGCGGAACAGCCAACGAAAAACATCGCAAAAGCGGCGACTGAACTATTACTTAGACAAATGCGCAATCAAGTTTCAGACCAACTAGTTGAATTTAACCCAGAGTTGCTAGTAAGAGAATCGACGACAAATTTAGCGAACGAATCCCCTGTTTTGTACACAAGAATAGAGGATGTTGACTTTATTTAAATTTTTGCATTGCATCGCATTAGCTAACATTAGGCGGTAAGGCCGCTATTCGACTTTTAGAACAATATATAACATCATTTGATTTTTAAGCGGAAAATTAGCTATTTCCTTTTTATTATTTAATCAATAAAACGCTTTTCTACACGAGCAGCTAGATTGCAAAACATTTCGTAAGATATGGTATCTGCATACCCAGCAACCCTTTCGGCTGGTAACACTTCTCCACTCAATTCGTCAATGCCCCATAGAGTGACTGGGTCGCCCATTTTAATTTCAGAGTTTAGACCCACATCCACTGTGATCATGTCCATTGACACACGTCCTGCAAGGGGATATATAACGCCATTTATCATTACCGGCGTGCCGTCTTTTGCATTTCTAGGATAGCCATCGCCATAGCCCATTGCCACTACCGCCACTTGAGTATCCTTTTGGGCTGTCCAACGCGCACCATAACCAACAGTTTCGCCAGCTTTTACATTTCTGACCGCAATAACAATCGACCTCAAGGACATAACGGGTTGTAAATCGTAGTCTGAACACACTGTATCTTGTATTGGAGAACTGCCGAATAACATAATACCAGGGCGAACCCATTCAAAATGGGCATTTGGATTGGCAATAATCGCCGCCGAGTTCGCACAAGAATATGAAAGTAATGGTTGATTAGCTTCTACCACAGAGTTGAATTTTGCTAACTGCTGGCGTGACCTTTCATCATTCAATTGATCCGCACAAGCAAAGTGGGTCATGCAAGTAAACGGCTCGATAACATTAGCATTGCCTTTAAGTTGATTAATAGCTTCACTCAGTTCCACTTGATTAAAACCAACTCGTCCCATGCCAGTATCGAGCTTTAGCCATACACGCAATGGCTTTGGTAAAGTTGTAGACAACAAGTGCTGCAATTGCTCTTTGTTATGGAGCACAATTTCAAATTGCTGTTCAGACGCGCAAAGCAGTTCTTCTTTATTAAAACAACCTTCCATCAATACGATTGGAACTTGAATGTTTGCCTGGCGCAAAACAAGAGCCTCGTTTATACGGGCTACACCAAAAGCATCAACAGGATTTTCTATATTAATTAATGTCTTGGCTACTTCCACCGCATCATGACCATAACCATTCGCCTTCACCATGGCTAGTACTTTAGCACTTTTGGCGAAGGTCTGGACTCTGGTTAAATTATGTCGCAACGCACTTCGACTAATATACGCGACTACGGGGTTTAGGCTCATCACTAGTCTTCTATAAAGGCATCACCCGCATAATTATCAAAGCGAGAATAATGCAGTTGAGTGGTGAGTCGAATTCGACCGATTGGGCCGTTACGGTGTTTACCAATAATAATTTCCGCGGTGCCTTTATCCTGTGAATCTTCGTGATACACCTCATCACGATAAATAAACATGATCAAATCAGCATCTTGCTCAATAGAGCCTGATTCACGAAGATCTGAGTTTACTGGACGTTTGTCAGCGCGTTGCTCCAAACCACGGTTTAACTGAGCAAGGGCGATGACTGGTATATTTAATTCTTTAGCGAGCGCTTTTAAAGACGCTGATATATCGGCAATTTCTAGGGTTCGGTTATCTTTAAATTCAGGTGAGCGCATCAACTGTAAATAGTCGATCATGATCATTGATAAACCACCGTGTTCTCGCGCAATTCGGCGCGCTCTTGAACGAACCTCAGTTGGGGTTAACCCCGACGAGTCATCAATATACAGTTTACCTTTTTCTTGCATCAAGCCCATGGTACTGGCTAAACGCGCCCAATCGTCATCATCTAAATTACCGGTACGAACTTTAGTTTGGTCAATTCGACCAAGAGAGGCCAGCATCCTCATCATAATTGAATCCGCCGGCATCTCTAAACTGAATACTAATGCTGGCTTGTCGGAAGTTAACGCGGCCGTTTCAACTAAGTTCATAGCAAATGTTGTTTTACCCATTGAAGGACGAGCAGCAACGATAATTAAATCGGATGATTGAAAACCACTGGTCATTTTGTCTAAATCGGTAAAGCCACTGGTTAAGCCTGTAACACCGTCACTGTCGGTTCGCATCAGTTCTTCGATTTTGTCAACTGTGCTAGAAAGAATTGAGTTTAAATCCTTTGGTCCTTCGTTTTTATTTTCGCGCTGTTCTGCGATTTTAAATACGCGCGATTCGGCAAAGTCGAGTAACTCTTCACTGCTACGCCCTTCCGGATTATAACACGCATCAGCCACTTCATTTGCCGTGCCAATTAGCTCTCGAACAACAGCACGTTCGCGCACAATTTCGGCATATGCGACGATGTTTGCGGCACTTGGCGTATTTTTCGCAATTTCACCTAAATATGCGAAACCGCCGATATTTTCTAACTTTTTATCTTTTTCCAGAGCCTCGGAAACCGTGATCAAATCGATGGGATTATTTTCTCGCATCAAATCCGTCATCGCGACAAAGATCTCTCGATGCTGACGTAAATAAAAGTCGTCTTTTACTACTTTTTCCGCCACTCGATCCCAAGCGTTATTATCTAACATCAAGCCACCGAGTACTGATTGCTCAGCTTCAACTGAGTGTGGTGGAACTTTTAAAGATTCTACTTGATTGTCTTTCTCTTTGACTGACTTATAAGACGACTTGGCCATGAATACGCGAACTGCTTTGAATGAAGTTAAAGGAGAACATTCTAGGTTTAAAGTGCAAAGGGATCAATCACCAACTGGATAAAGTCTGTGACCAGCTTAACGGCATCACTTACTAGTATGAGTAAATGAACCATCCCAGTCGTCCCCTGGTGGGTTTTGCTCAAGATGCTCTATGCGTTCAAGGTAAAGTGAATATAACTTTTTAGTTGGGTTCTTTTCTAATAACGATTGATAATGCGTTCGAGCCTCAGACCAATGCTGACTGAGGTAATCTTGATAAGCGGTATCTAATAAAGCAAGCTCTGCCGCTAAGCCACTGTCAACTGAGTCTCTTACCGCAACCGGCTCAAATATCGCCACGGCCTCTTCTTTACCTTTTACTTTTACCTTATCCACTGGACGGAACGCGATATCAGGACATTGTTCTTTGGTAAATTCACTCACCAAGAATTCCAAACCATAAAACTTAGTTAATCCTTCAAGACGCGAACCTAAGTTGACCGCATCACCTAAAACCGTGTAAGAACGGCGATATTCAGAGCCCATGTCGCCGACGTTCATATCGCCAGTATTTATGCCAATACCAACATATATTTCTGGCCAATCCCGTTTTACAAACTCTTCTCGCAACTCTCGTGTAATTTTAAGCATATCAAAACCTGCAATAACCGAATTTTGTGCATGTTGCGGATCATCAAGCGGCGCGCCCCAGAACGCCATAACCATATCACCAACGTATTTATCAATCGTGCCTTGATGTTCAAATATGCTTTTAGTGATTGGCGAGAAGTATTCATTGAGCATGTCTTTTAATTCATTGGCTGATAACTTCTCAGAAATACTGGTGAAACTGCGAATATCAGAAAATAACACCGACATTTCTTTACGTTCCCCCTCCAATGAAACCGCCGAAGGGTCGGTTAACATTTTATCAATGTGCGCAGGAGGTACGTATTGGTCGAACATGGATTTGATTTGTTGACGATTTGAGTTTTCACTAAAAAAGCCACGAGCCAAGTTATACATAGTAATGAAAAAGGCTAGAGCTAAAGGTTGAGACAGTGGCAGTTCAATTTTCATTTGCCATAAGTACAAATTTAAACCTATGGTGCTCGCCATCGTCACTAAGCCCACTAATGCCATCCAAAACGGTCCTAACATAGGCAGTAACAGTGATAACAACAGGCCAACTAACAAAATTTGTAAATAGAGAGAGCCTTGCCACCAATCTGGTCGATAAGAAAAAAGCTCAGGCTGTAAAATACCTTCCAACACATTGGCGTGCACCTCGACTCCAGGGTATTGCAAGCCAACTGACGTAGAACGTAAATCTGCTAAACCCACCGCAGACGTACCTATCAATGCGATACCTGCTTCTAACAATTCAGGATTAATACGCTCTTTTAAAATATCCGCCGCTGAATAATATGGAAACGACTTTTGGCCCCCGCGATACGGCACCAAAACCTGACCAAACTCATCCGTTGGTATGCGAGTTTTACCAAATTTTACTGCTGTGATGCTGTGGTAGTCTGTGCCAGGTAACGGCGTTGTTTCAACCTCGATATGATCCGACAACGTATATAAACGCGCGGCCTCGAGAGCCAATGACGGATAAAATTTACCTTTGTGCTCAATAATGGTTAAAGCGCGGCGAATAAATCCGTCGGGATCGGTCGAAGAATTAAAAAAACCCTGACCAATCGCTGCATCGCGAATGATATCAATGTTGGATGTTTGACCTCGATAAACCCTCGATGTAATTTTTTGTGCCGATTGATCTAACAAAATCACCGACGGCTCTTTCAATGCTCCGGACTGGATATCTGCTTGATCTTGAAAAAGAACGCCTACAACAATATCAGTATCACCCAACACAGACGCCAATTGCATATCGGCATCTAAATCAACTTTGAGCTGTTCAAAATAATCTGGATCATTCTGGTACAAGTCAACTCCCATCTCTGACTCTAACATTTTGTCGATAGGGTTAACTTCAGGCTCACTAAAAGTCACATCAAATCCGATAACCACAACGCCAGCGTCAACAAGTTTAGTCACTAAGTCTTTAACAACTGTGCGACTCCATGGAAATCGCCCTATTTCTTGTAATGCTTTTTCATCGATATCCACCACCAAGATATTATGATCTGACTGTCGGACTTTCTCTGGTAATGTAGCGTTAAGTCGCAAGTCATAGATAATGCCTTCTATTCGATGTAAGGCATTTTTTATTAATGGAATTTGCGGGTTAACCAAAGTGCTAAAAATAAAGGTTAGTACCAATCCAACTATGATGGAGTTAAGATTTTTCTTAATACTCTTCAATGGGTTAACCTTGATGAAATTTACTATGACATGATGTAGTTAACTCTATATCAAAATAACAATTACAACAACGACTAGCCAACAACGTTCGAAACGAGAATCAAATCATGCAAATGCCTAACAGCGACAGACTTTGTTACAAATTATTAAATTGCCGTTCTAAGACTGATCTCGATTTTTTGTACGCATTAGACAACGATCCCGACGTCATGCGTTTCATCAACGGCGGCGTGCCGCATTCCAAACAATACATTACCGATACTTATGCAAAACGATTAGATTTATTTACCAATGAAAAGAAAGGCTGGGGACTCTGGCAAATCATTGATTCAGAGAAACAAAATGCCATGGGCTGGGTGCTAGTTCGTCCGATGAATTTAATGAACAATATAGACACCGAGTTCGACAACTTAGAAATCGGTTGGCGTTTAATGAAACACGCTTGGGGCAACGGTTACGCCAGTGAAGCCGCGCAACACATGATTGAGCAGTTGACACTCAAATCAAATGACATAACAAAAATCAGCGCGATAGCCGATGAGCGCAACCACAGTTCAATCGCAGTAATGAAACGTCTCGGCATGCACTACGTTAATACCGTTAAATCGGTTGAGCAACACGGTGACATTAATGTTGCTCTTTACGAAAAAGTCTTATCGCCAAATTAATCAACTCATCCGAACAGTTGAATTTATTTCACTAAATACTTGGGAATAAAACAGGTAAGTTGTCGTTGTAAACTAAGTTGACTTATTACGAAAATATCTTGTTTAATGGTTAGATAGGTAAAACAAAAATAACCAATTAGGATAATTTGGTGGTTTTATCTACTATAAAAGGCATGGTTGTCTTACAACAACAAATAGTATGACCATGTTCCAAATAAAATAATAAATCCAAGGACATAACATGAAAAAACTATCAGCTGTAACAGCAGGTATAAAGCTTGCTCTAATCAGTGGTTCTGCACTTGCCACCCTAGTCCCGTTTTCAATCGCTCATGCTCAAGAACAAATCACTGAAGATGTTGAAAAAATTGCGGTTGTCGGTTCTCGCGCTGCTCCTCGTTCGATAAATGATTCTCCTGTTCCGGTTGATATTATTGGCAGCGACGAATTAGAAAAAAATGCATCGAGTGATATGTTAGACATGTTGCAAGCATCTGTTCCATCGTTCAATGTTCGAGCGCAACCTATCAGTGACGCGGCTACTTTGATTCGTCCTGTAAACCTACGTGGTTTGTCTTCAGACAGTACATTGATATTGGTCAATGGTAAGCGTCGCCATCGTGCTTCTGTTATCGCTTTCCAAGGCGGTGGTGTGAATGACGGTGCACAAGGCCCAGATATCTCAGTTATTCCTTCAGTCGCACTTAAACAGGTTGAAGTACTGCGTGACGGTGCTGCTGCACAATATGGTTCAGATGCTATCGCTGGTGTAATGAACTTCGCATTAAAAGATTCGGCAGAAGGCGGTTCAATTTCAGTTCGTCAAAGCGAGTTTTTCGAAGGTGACGGCGCTGCGACAACAGTAGACGGTAATATCGGTTTACCATTGACAGACAAAGGTTTCGTTAACTTAAGTTTCCAATTAAAAAATGCTGATGCAACCAGTCGAAGCGTGCAACGTCCAGATGCGGCAGGTATAGCTGCAGCAGGCAATACTAGTATTCAAGATCCAGCTCAAATTTGGGGTAATCCTGAAATTAAAGATGATACGACGTTCTTCTTTAACTCAGGTTATGAAATTAACGAAAGCGCCAAATTATATGCTTTTGGTAACGTATCAAGCCGTGAAGCAATTGGTGGTTTTTATTACCGTAACCCACACAATCGTGGCAACGTGTTCTCTACCGATGACGGCGAAACATTACTTGTCGGTGATGTAGGTTTCGCGCTTGACGGCATGGCAACTTGTACGGTTTCCAACGCCTATTTAGAGCAAAATGATCCGACCAATTATGACGGTTCGTCATCAGGTGTATCTGCTAATGTAGGAAACGTGTTAAATACTGCTGCTTATCAAGCAATGGTCGCTGACGAACAATGTTTCTCAATGAACCAACTTAAGCCTGGCGGTTACACGCCACAATTTGGTGGTGAAATTGAAGATCAATCATTTGTCGCAGGTGTTAAAGGTGACATTGGTGAATGGTCGTATGATGTAAGTTATGCAACCGGTACCAACAAAGCGACCTTCTATTTATACAATTCACTTAATCCTTCAATGGGTCTAGCCTCACCAACTGACTTTGAAACTGGTGCGTATGAGCAAGATGAAACAACCTTCAACGCCGATATTGTTCGTGCATTTAAAGTAGATTTTGCAGAGTCACTTAATTTCGCAGCTGGTTTCGAATGGCGTGAAGAGTCGTTCGACATAACTGCAGGTGAGGAATCTTCTTGGATTGCTGGCGATTATGCTGATCAAGGCTTTAACATCGGCTCTCACGGCTTTAAAGGTTTTGGTCCAGAAGCAGCGGGCAAAAATACGCGTGACAATATTGGTATGTATGTAGATGTAGAAGCTTATTTAACGGAAGATTTATTAGTTGGTACTGCTGTTCGTTACGAAGACTTCTCTACCTTTGGTGACACAACCGACTATAAATTAACTGTTCAATATTCGGTTAACGACGATTTATCAATCCGTGGTTCACACACCACTGGTTTCCGCGCACCAACAGTTGGTCAAGAAAACGTTGTGAATACCCAAACATCCATTGTCAATGGTGATTTAATTCAAACGTTCATTGCGCCTCCAACGAATCCACTTTCTGCTTATTACGGCGGTAAAGTGTTACAACCAGAAGAATCAACCAGCTTCGCATTTGGTGCTGTATACGAACATGATGACTTTTTCATGACCGTTGATTACTACACAATCGAAGTAACAGGTCGTTTAGCACAATCAAGCCAAATCTCTGTATTAGCGGAAGATTACGATGACTTACGTGCGGCAGGTGTACAAAACCCTGAGTTAATTTCCGCAGTTACTTATTATGCCAACGACTTTGACACAACAACTCAAGGTATCGATTTAGTTGCGACTTACGACATGAACTTGTTGGACGGCGACACTAAACTTAGCTTGGCGTATAACTGGACTGACACTCAAGTTGATAAATACAACCCAGACACTACCGGAGAAGGTAAAGTCCGTCGTTTGGAAGATGGTATTCCAGATCATAGAGCAACATTAACGTTCAACCAAAGCTGGGATAAATTAAGCATGTTCGTCCGTGGTAATTTCTTCGGTGAATACTACGCGACACACGCTGACGACACGTCAGATTGGGGTTCAGAAGTTGCTGATTCTGCCTTTACGTTTGATGCTGAAGTTAGCTACGCGGTCACCGACTCGTTAAAAGTGGCTGTTGGTGGCAACAACATCTTAGATCAAGAAGCGCAAAAGCTTAAAGATGGAACATACGGCGCACTAGGTGCAAAATACTACGAAAGTGGTCCGTTTGACTACAACGGTGGTTCTTACTACTTAAAAGCGAGTTATGCGTTCTAAGTTAAACACATAGCCTAGCAGCCATCTTCCGAATAGGGAGATTATGAATAAGCCAGCGTTGTTCGCTGGCTTTTTTATTTTTTGCTGTCCCGTCCTGAAATGTGTTTACACATTTGGGACTTATTATGACAAGTACAGATAAACAGAGAGTTAAACGAACACAAAAAGATTACACGCTAGGCTT
>JABXID010000036.1 GCA_013373245.1 Gammaproteobacteria bacterium | reverse complement strand
TGTAAGTTGTAAGTTGTAAGAAAAAGCTTGAAAGCTAAAAGGCTGGAACGCTGTAAGTAAAATAACGTCATCCCGGCGTGCTTTAGGCCGGGATCTCAAACAGAGTTTCGAGTTTCGAGTTTCGAGTTTCGAGTTTCGTAAAAATAGCAAAGTAACAAACTCGACCTTTGAATTATTTTTCACCTTAAGTTTTTTCTTTGCTTTTACTCGTTTCTCGCAGCACGAAACTCGTAGCTGACATCAAATCTCTAACACGTCTTTTACAAAAGGCACTGTCACGATTCGTTGTTTCTCGATACTTTGTTTGGCTAGAGTTTCAAGCGCTTGCATCAAAAATGACATTTTGCGCGGCAAGCGAGACAACATGAAACGTCCAACTTCTGCACTTAATTCAAAACCAATTAAATGAGCGTGTTTGATCAGCGCTTGCAGTTTTTCTTCTTCCGTTAACTCTTTCACCTGATACAAAGTTGCCCATTGGAGACGAGACGCCAAGTCAGGCAGTTCGACATTCAGGTTATTTGGGATCTCATGTCCGGAAATAACCAATGTCGCATTATTGGCGATCAAAGCGTTGAATAGGTTAAAAATTGCGACCTGCCACTCAGGTTTGCCGATAATTTCTTCTATATTGTCTAAACAGACAACCGACATATCTTCGATACCATCGACAATGTCGGGGCTAGACATTACAACCTGCTCTAACGGCACCAAGATACTGGTTTTATTATTTTGCGCTGCAGCTTGGCAACAGGCAGACAATAAGTGGGTTTTACCGGTTGCTATGCCTCCGGCCAAGAAAAAACATTTAAAGTCGTTACCTTTGATGGATTGCAGCAGTTCGCTTTTGATTTGCGCACTGTCTTCGCCAACAAAGGATTCAAATGTTTGACTGCTATTGATAGTGACAGGAAGTAATAACTGCATAGTGGTTACTCACCCAGCCAGTTGTAATATAAGTTCACCTGTTTTTTACGTGGCGCCTCATTGTTTTGCTCTGGAGTCATTGTTGTTTGTGTATCTTTCTTTTCGCCCGATGCCAATTCGACTTGGCGAATATAATCTCTAGTGAGTTGCTCCAATTGCTGTTCTATTGTGAACTTTTCTACTTTTTTTTGTGCCATTTGCACTTGTTCAAATTGGTTTAATAGCGCCATTGCTCTAATTAAATCTTGCCCTTCACCACTCATTTCAAGATAAAAGATAGCCTTGTTATCAGTAATGGATTGTACATATACATTAGAGACTGGATTCATCGACTTAAGTAAAGTTTCAGCTTTGTGCAAATCTACGACATTAGCAATATTGTTTAACGTTAAATAAATCTCTTCACTCTCAATATCTGCACTTTCGATGGCATATTTTTCAGCAAAATAATCACCAATTTGATTGATCATAGCGCGCACTGCAGAATATTGTTCGTCGTTAACTTCCCCTTCTAACAAAGTACCTTGTTCATCGATTAATTCAAACTCCAATAGCCACCCTGTTTTATAGCCCGGCTCCTTGTCGGCATAGACATAGCGCATACGGGCCATAACAACATTGTCTGCTTGATAACGCTTTGAGCCGTTCCATACCACACGATTAAATCGCGCCCATACGTCGGAATTAAACACTTGCTCTTTGTCGGTTTTGTCCATTGCCGGTAACACAACAGGTAAGCCTCGGTCGTCGGAGGCTTGGCCAATAAATTCGTACAATTGCGGAAATTGCTCTTCATCTATAATCGCGCGTTGGATCCCTTCTTCTACCGCCAACCAAATCACCGTGTTGGGTCGACGTTGGCCCCAAATAGCAGCGCCGACGGATTTAAGAAGTTTATCGATTTTGGTTTGATCAAATTCATCCACTAAAAATGTTCGCCCTTGATCGTCAGTAACAAATGAAAATGACTTAATGTAGTTTGCAGTTTGTGTTTGCACGACTCGTTTAATTTTACGATCGTTTAATACATCTCGACTACCGGAAACCTTAGCAATGACCTGCTCTATCGCCCAACGGTGTGCCTTTATTCGTGTTTGCTGAGTTTTGTCAGTCACTAATATTTTACCAGTATAAAGGTTTTCGACTTCCACAGCGGAAAGTGAAAATGGCAATATAAAAAGCACAAATAAACTGAAACACAGAGTGATAGAGTCGAAAAAACGTTTTAACAAATTAGACTGCACGACGATAAAGGATCCTTTTGAGTAGGCAGTTATCATATCGAATAAAAACCGTGAAAAAAACCATTAGATTTTCATAAGTTCATCATTGCCAAAGAGCAGATCGAGCATTAATCTACATCGCAACAATTATTCAAAGGAAGACAAAATGTCAGACAGCACTATTTTTGATCGTATTATCAACAAAGAAATTCCCGCCGACATTTTATATGAAGACGATAAAGCATTAGCCTTTAAAGATATTAACCCGCAAGCGCCAGTTCACTTTTTGGTGATCCCAAAACAGCGCATTGTTACTGCCAATGATATTAACGAAGATAATGCTGAGCTAGTCGGTCATTTATACGTTATTGCTGCAAAATTAGCGAAGCAACTTGGTTTTGATCAAGACGGTTATCGCGCAGTAATGAACTGTAACCCAGACGGTGGTCAAACCGTTTACCATATTCACTTGCATGTTTTGGCGGGTAAAGCTATGGGGTGGCCGCCTTATCAAGACAAATTGAAAGTTTAAACGCTTTTCATTAATCCTATTCACCATCTCTAGGTAGTACATGTATTGGAAACAAATCAAAAACTGGCCGTCAAGCTTGCATTATTTACGGTCTTTTTGTGGTCGAGTGTCGCGACTGCTTTTAAATTAGCGCTTGAAGTCATTTCCCCCGCACAGTTAGTTGTTGTTGCATCTAGCACTTCATTACTAGTGTTATTGTTATTACACCTGTTTCAAAGCTGTAAATCAGAAAACAAGCAGCATAAAACAACGCTTGTCGATACGTTTTTGCAACACCCCTTGCGGTATTTAACCGCTGGCTTCATTAATCCAATCTTGTACTATTTTGTCTTGTTTGCCGCCTATGACAGGCTACCGGCACAAATTGCGCAACCGATAAATTATACATGGGCGATTGTATTGTCACTACTCGCCGTACCCGTGCTTAAACAACGATTTTTAAAAGGCGATGCCGTTGGGTTAGTTGTTTGTTATCTCGGTGTATTTGTTTTAGTCACTCAATTCAACTTTACTAATTTACAGTCAATCGACTTAACTGGAGTAGCTCTTGCCGTTATCTCCACGATTTTATGGGCCTGTTACTGGTTAATAAATACCAAAATTACCGCAAGTCCAGTTACCTCTTTATTGATTTGCTTTTTGTGTGCAATCCCAGGGTTAGTGGCTATAACACTATTTTATTGGCAAAGTTTTGTTTGGCAATTACCAAGTTTTCTAGCATCTATGTATATTGGCATTTTTGAAATGAGCCTAGCGTTTGTTTTTTGGTTAAAAGCAATGCGCTTAAGCACTAATACCGCACAGATCAGTGTACTCATTTATTTATCGCCATTTTTGTCGCTAGTATTCATTTATTTTATATTGGGGGAACCAATCCACCCTGCAACCTTGGCGGGCTTATTGATCATTTGTATTGGACTATATTTACAAAAGCGGTTGAATCGAATTGTTTTAAACGAGTCAGCCTTGAGTAACCCGAATGAACCATAATAAGGCTGTATTTTGAGTAGAGAGTTATGTGGACACTGTCACTACCCTGTTATTAATTGTGTTTGTGAAGACATTACGCCAGTAAGTCATCAAACCAAGGTGGTAGTATTGCAGCATCCATCGGAAGTTAAAAATGCAAAAAGTACGGTGCGGTTATTGTCATTACTTTGCAATAACATAGAGGTAGTTGTTGGTGAAAAATCACAAGATTTTGCTGAACTTCAAAGAGATGTGGCTTACAAACCTGAGCAGTACTTGATTTTGTATCCTTCAGAAAAATCGAGAAATTGGCAACAATGGCAGGCGTATTGGCAGCAAAGTTCAAGGCCACTGGAGTGCGAACTTCCAAACAAACCGACCAGTCAGAAAACTCTAATTGTAATCGATGGCACTTGGAAAAAAGCGAAAAAGATATTGTTTCTTAACCCTTGGCTAGAAAACATCAACGCGTTAAAAATTGACAATAAACCGAGCGAATATGACATTCGCCATACCAGTATAAGTGGTGCGCTTTCCACCATAGAAGCCACAGCGTATGCTTTAAACGCCATAGAAAATACATCGACAGCCCCTTTCTTGCGAGCGTTAGATAGCCTAAAAAGTTCTTTTACCCGGCAAATGCCTGAGCACGTAAAAAGCAGATATAAAAAGGGTTGAACTAATCGTTCAACCTTTTTCTGTTTTTCGATCGACTTAAAGTCACTAACCAGTATTGCGCATGCCTGTCGCGATTCCCGCCATGGTATACATTAACAACTGTTCGTATACCGGATGCTCA
>JABXID010000269.1 GCA_013373245.1 Gammaproteobacteria bacterium | reverse complement strand
TCCATGGTCGTTTCACGTAACTGCATTGGGTTCATTTCACCCAACCCTTTAAAGCGCTGCACATTCACCTTACCTTTTTTCTTTTCCGCGGCAATACGGTCAAGCACACCTTCTTTTTCATCTTCATCTAAGGCGTAATACACTTCTTTACCAATATCGATACGATATAAAGGCGGCATAGCCACATATACGTGCCCCGCCTCAACAAGCGCACGATAGTGTCTTGTAAATAGCGCACATAGCAGTGTGGCGATGTGTAAACCGTCACTGTCGGCATCAGCAAGAATACAAATTTTGCCGTAACGTAACCCCGACAAATCCGAAGAGTCAGGGTCGATACCTATCGCGACAGAAATGTCATGCACTTCTTGTGAAGCAAGCACTTGTCCCGCTTCCACTTCCCAAGTGTTCAAGATTTTACCGCGCAATGGCATGATGGCTTGAAACTCTCTATCTCGAGCTTGTTTCGCTGAGCCACCGGCTGAGTCACCTTCCACCAAAAATAATTCACCACGTTCACTTTCTTGTGTCGAGCAGTCGGTTAATTTACCCGGCAATGCAGGGCCTTGTGTGACCTTTTTGCGCACTACTTTTTTGGCCGCTTTTAAACGTTTTTGTGCATTTGAAATACAAAGCTCAGCAAGTTGTTCGGCGATATCAGTATGAGTATTCAACCACAAGCTAAAGGCATCTTTTACTACGCCTGACACAAAAGTTGTGCATTGGCGAGATGATAAGCGTTCTTTGGTTTGACCGGCGAATTGAGGGTCTTGCATTTTGACTGACAAGATATAACAACAGCGATCCCAAATATCTTCAGGCGTTAGTTTGATGCCTCGAGGCAACAGACTTCTGAACTCACAGAACTCGCGCATGGCTTCTAACAACCCCTGACGCAAGCCATTTACGTGTGTGCCACCTTGCGCGGTCGGAATTAGGTTAACATAACTTTCGCCAACTAAATCTCCGCCTTCCGGCAACCAAGTCACCGCCCAATCTACCGCTTCATGATTCCCTGACAATGCACCAACAAATGGGTCCTCAGGTAAATTGACGAACTCTTTAACGGAGTCGATAAGGTAGTCTTTAAGGCCATCGACATAGTGCCATTCTTGGCTTTCTTTGGTTTGTTTATTATCAAACTTAATTCGCAGTCCCGGACATAAAACGGCTTTTGCCCGCAAGTTGTGGGTTAGTCGTGAGACTGAAAATTTGGCCGAATCAAAATAACTGGCATCCGGCCAAAAGCGTACGTTTGTTCCAGTATTGCGTCGACCAACCGTCCCTATCACTTCCAAGTCTTGTACTTTTTCACCATTTTCAAACGCGATTTGGAATTTCTGAGCATCACGATTTACCGTGACTTCCATACGAGTGGTAAGTGCGTTTACGACTGAAACACCTACACCATGCAAACCACCAGAGAACTCGTAATTACTGTTGGAAAATTTACCGCCTGCGTGCAGCTTGGTTAAAATCAGCTCAACCCCTGGAATCCCCTCTTCTGGATGTATATCCACTGGCATACCGCGACCGTCGTCTTGTACTTCAAGTGAATTATCTTCATGCAGGGTTACAGTGATATTTGAGGCATGGCCCGCTAACGCTTCATCCACACTGTTATCAATGACTTCTTGAGCAAGGTGATTAGGGCGTGTTGTATCTGTGTACATGCCAGGACGTCGGCGAACAGGCTCTAAGCCATTTAAAACTTCAATCGACTCAGCGTTATAGGTTGTATTGGTCATAATACTCGTATTTTTATTATTAAATGCGCAATTGCTTCAAGATTAACTAGGTTGGGAATAAACTTAAAGTGAAATTTATTATTCGTCGCTTTGCTTCGTCAAAAACTTAACGATCTCAATCGGAAATCGTTCAAAACTATCGAAACCATGACAACCTCCTAACTCAAAAGTAATCCGACAATCTCGGTATTTAGAGAGCGCCTGACGGTAATCTAATACTTCGTCTTGTTCTTGTTGCAATAACCAAACAGCGTTAGGCTCTGCTATTTTTTCGGAGTCTAATGTTTTCAAAAGTAACATATCGTGTTCGGTCAACTCATATTGTTCACCTGTAATAGGATGCGTCTGCGCGCCAATATAGTCACTCAACAATTCATAAGGTTTTACTGCGGGATTAACCACAACGGCTGGTATCTTCATGCGATTGTGCAGATAAGTCGCCAAATAACCACCCAACGAACTGCCTACCACACCAACAAACGAATATTGATTGCATAAGTCATTGAGTAACTTTTCAAGCCCTTGCGGTCGACATGGCAATTGCGGTGCGATCACTTGAACTTCCGGAAAGCATTGTTGTATTTGATGCTTAAATATGGCCGCTTTTTCTGAATTTGGCGAAGAATGAAAACCGTGGAGATAAAGTATGTACTGCATATTACCTGTTTTTATAAATAGAGCGGGTTTAACTTAATTGCACCAAACGCTCGCTGCCTGTCATTTCATTTTGGCGATTTATCACCAAATTAAACCAATCTTTGAGCAATGAATTCACTTGTAGCTTTTCGTCTTTTTGATGAAGTTTAGGATTAGGGTAATCGTATTTCTGGCGCAGACGATTCTGCTGTTGGAAACTCAATACTTCAAGCATTTGCGCGTCGTGATAAACCCGAAACTCAATTTCTGTCGCCAAAAACTGTGGCATACCAAGTTGATTCTGTTTCAACCGCATGGTTTCTGTATAAGGTGCAACAGATTCCACCACTAGAGTATAAGATAAATGGTGATTCAATGATATTTGCCATTGCGAACCTTCCGAATACTCCATCGGTAACATACGCAGCAATAATCCGTAGTTGCGACCACAGATTGTTTGCAGTTTTTTTAAGTTTGGAACATATCGTTTGTTCCCTACCGGGCGTTTCATTATTAACTCACCAATTATATTTAATTGTTTAGTTCACTTGTTGGAAACAATTTTTGTTTATTCAGCGCCAACCATTGCATGGAAATAACGGTCGCTGCATTATCTAACTCTCCCGATTGTAGCAGATGCAACGCGTCATCATAATCAAAAACGTGGACTTTAATGTCTTCGTGCTCACTTTCTAAACCGTGAATGCCGCCAACACCTTCGCTGTCGATGATACCTAAAAACAAATGTATGCGCTCAGTGGTTCCACCGGGACTAGACATATAATCTAACATCGGAATTAATTCTCTAACTTCTATTCCCGCTTCTTCATGCGCTTCTCTAGTCGCTACTTGTTCAGGACTTTGCTTTGGTTCAATCATGCCGGCAACTACTTCCAATAACCAAGGGGACTGTTTTGTTGCCATTGCGCCAACGCGAAACTGCTCAACCAATACGATACGATCTTTCACTGGATCATAAGGCAAAACTGCCGCTGCATGCCCCCGTATAAATAACTCTCGATTTACTCCAGTTAACTTGCCTCCTGCAAAACGAGCATGTTCCAACTGATACAAATCTATTTTGAAAAATCCATCGTATAAAGGTGATATGGATTTTACATCAACGTCCTTCATATCAAACTCTGAGGAAAATTTACGTTTTGACATAAGCTTTTTTCTCTATACATAGTTACAATATTAGATAAATCTAATATAATAAATTTATTAAATAATCTGTTACAATTACGCCGCAGTAATTGGGAAGTAAAATATTACTAAAATCAATCAGAAGCGGTACAATCATTTTCATACAACTAGAGCCTGATGCTCTTGATACAATGTAATCATTTAAAGGCTAAATGCCTTCATAAGGAACAATAATGAGAAAAACTTTTTTATCTGCATCTGTTGCCGCCTTGCTTTCAGGGTTATCTTTATCAGCAGAAGCCGTCAACTTGCTAGAAGCATACAATGATGCGGTTAAAAATGACCCTCAAACCTTGATCGCTAAAGCACAATACGACATTGCACGCGAAGGTGAAACCGCGACTTTTGCTAAATTATTACCTCAAATCAATGCTACCGCTGGTTACTCGTTAGTCGACACGGAAAACTATACAGCAGCAACAGATACGCTTACTGATTTAAGCTATGACGAATTGTCTTATGGTGTGAGCTTATCACAAACAATCTTCAGCATGGGTTCATGGTATGAGTTAGACTCTTCTGAAAAAGCCGCACTTAAAGCACAAGCTGATTTCGACTTAGCGCAGCAGTCTCTAATTTCTCGCGTGACTAACGCGTACTTCAATGTTCTAAAAGCAAAAGACAGTTTAGAGTTTGTACAAGCTGAAAAGAAAGCAATTGAGCGTCAACTAGAACAAACCAAACAACGTTTTCAGGTAGGTCTTACGGCGATTACTGACGTGCATGAAGCACAAGCTAACTTTGATGCTGCCGTTGCCCGCGAAATCCGCAGCCAGAACGATATTGAAATTCAAAAAGAAGCGTTACGTGAAATCACTGGTAAATATTACAACGACTTTGACGGTTTAAATACGGAACGTTTTGACGCAGCGATGCCATCGCCGTCCAAAATTCAAAACTGGGTAACCAAGTCAGAAAACAATAACTTAGAGCTAAAAGCTAAAGAGTTACAAGTTGAAGCGGCTAAGTTTGATATTAAACGAGCCAACGCAGGGCACTTCCCAACTTTGAGTTTATCTGCTGGTCTAAGTAATAGAGAACGCGGTGAAGATTTGGCTGATCCAGGTATAAATACAACGTCTATCGGCTTATCTCTGAACGTTCCACTATACTCTGGTGGTGCAACTTCGGCGGCCGTTCGTCAAGCTCAAGCAAATTATGTGATCGCAAGCGAAAGTATGGAATTGACACACCGTGCAGTTGTTCGTCAAGTGCGCAGTTCATATGCTGACGTTGTAGCGTTAGTTTCTTCACTAAGAGCGCTTGAACAAGCTGTAGTTTCCGCTGAAAGTGCATTAAAAGCGACACAAGCTGGTTTTGAGGTGGGTACACGTACTATTGTCGATGTATTAAATAGCACACAGAACTTATACAACGCTAAACGTAATCTTTCAAACACTCGTTATGACTACATTTTAGCAACCTTAAGTTTAAAACAAGCGTCTGGTTCATTAAATGCGAACGACGTGACAGCTGTAAACCAAGGGTTAATTAAATAACCCTTAGCTAGAAGCGTGTTGATTACTCACAGAGTAATTACATTCAGGTACAAAAAAGCGAGATTATAAAATCTCGCTTTTTTATTATCTGTAATTCAAAAAACTAATTACGCAAATACTGACTTCACATCATTTAATGCTTCGTTAAACTCTTCAGAATTAAAAAAGTCTAAACTCGGGATCACACCACGCTCTTCATACGGAGCCAACAGTTCATTGGTATCCGCATTTTTACCAAGTACTTTATTGTAAATGGCACCAATGCGAACAAAATCGATATAACTTACTTGTTCTGGCTGGAACGCTAAGTTATTCCAGTTTTCAGCAACTTGAATAAATTCACCTGTAAACTCCCAAGAGCGCATGATTGCACCACCAAGTTTACCCGCCATTCGTTTAATGGCTGCTTCTAAGAAGCTCGGATTGGCAAATACTTCTTCATGGCGTTCCGCTTCAGTAAGAATCGGTAATGTACCAATACTGTGCACCAAAGCGACAAGCGTCAAAGTATCTATATTGATTGACGCGTGTTTATTTTCTTTTAACCAAATTTGCATCGTAGCCATAGCAACACAAGCTACATTAACGGTTTTCTGCCACGATTTTTCCATATACTCGCGAACAAGTTCATTTTTTGAAACAAATAATTGTTCCATCGCGATAGCTGTAGCTATGTTTTTGATTTGACGTAAACCGATTCGAGTTACAGCTTGGTTTAACGTCTCAACTTTAACACTACGTCCCATAAACGCACTGTTCGCCACTTTTATCATGCGTGCAGAAAGCGCCGGATCTTGCGCTATAACATCTGCCATCGACACTAAGTTTGCATCTGGATCATCCGCAGCTTCACGGATTTTTATTGCGATTTCTGGTAGCGTTGGCAGCACAAGAGAATCGGTTTGAATTTTTTCAACTAAGATAGTTAATAAGGCGTTCTCAGTGGACATAGTTATTCCTTCTAATACACAGGACGTTGAGAATAAGATTTAATTTTATAATAGCTGATATTGTTAAACTAAATAGATGATTAAACAACTATTTTTTCATTCGATTAAAAAACCAACAATTTGACGTGTTATTTCAGATCTCTTGAGTCCTGTGCGGTTTTCAACATAGCTCGACTTTCGGTTAAAAATTCGTTCGACTTTTTACCGAACCAAGCTGCAACGTCTTCAAACTGTTGCTTAAATCCAAACTTATCACTTTGCTCTAACAATTCGATGGCGCTATCGAGTTCGTATTTAAATTTATCGGCCAACGTTTTTGAGTTTTCAGCGCCAAAAATAATATCGGCGTATAAGTTCGCATCTTGCGCAAACAATCGTCCCGTCATCGCCAGTTCCAATCGATAAATTGGCGAGCTCAATCGTAAAAGGTGTTCTAAATCGGGATCTTGATTAGCTAAAAATTTGCCATAAACGAAGGTCGTAAAATGACGCATAGCTTGGATCAGCTCCATGCTTGAGTCGTGCTGTTTCGCATCATCTTTTTGGATCACTGCACCCCAAATAGTTATCTGCTCAATCAACCATTCATACTGCTCAGGAAAACGACCATCACAAGCAACCACCACTTGTTTTACAAAATTAGGCACATCTGGCCCAAACATCGGGTGTAACCCCACCACAGGCCCTGAATGTTTCGCCAACATCGCTTTTAGTGGTGCGTCTTTTAGTGAAGTGAGATCAGCCAGTACACAGTCATCTGGTAACGCTGGCAACAATTTAATAACCTGCTCAGTTAATTTAATGGGCACTGCAACAATGACAAGTTTAGCGTCTTTAACTATCGACTCAGCCTGCGACCAGTCATCTTTTTCGATGACTTCCACTCGATAAGTGGAGCGCTCGAACATATCAACAAAACGTTTACCTAAAGCACCACCGCCACCAACAATCACAATTTTGGACTGACTAGGCAGCACACTTCGATAAGCATTATGTTGAGTCTGATAAGACTCTCTTATCATTCGACGTAACAAGTCTTCAATTAAATCAGGCGAAACATTTAGCGACTCAGCAAGTGCACGGCGCTCTTTAATTAATTCCGCCTCTCGAACAGGATCGTAAATCGGCTTTCCAACTTCTTTTTTATATTGACCAACCGCTGTGGTAACTTCCTGACGCTGTGCTAAAAGTTCGACCAGTTGAATGTCTAACTGATCGATTTGTTCTCTTAATTGTTCTATTGCCAAAGTAATTCACTCCGTGGACTGCGGGTTCTTTGTCTATGCAATTGCTAATTCTTTGTCAGACTTCGCCAAAATAACGGATTTTAATCGTGATGCATACTCTAACACTAACTCTTCCGTTGTTTGCCAATTAATGCAGGCGTCGGTTACAGACACACCGTATTTCATATCGGCTAAGTTAGGGCTTAGCTTCTGATTTCCTTCATTCAAGTGGCTTTCCAACATAATACCGACAATTGAACGGTTGCCCTGTTCCAGTTGTTGTAAAACATCCAATGCAACTTCTGGCTGACGAGAGTAATCTTTATATGAGTTTGCATGTGAGCAATCAACAATAATTGCTGGATTATATCCCGCGCTTTCAATGGCTTGCTCCGCCGCTTCAACATGTTCTGCTTGATAATTTGGTTTCTTACCGCCGCGCAAAATTAAATGCGCATCTGGGTTACCACTGGTTTTAATAATAGCGACCTGACCTTGCTCATTGATACCAATAAAGTTGTGACTACTTTCTGCCGCGCCCATTGCGTTAATAGCAATACCAACATCACCATTAGTACCATTTTTAAAGCCAACTGGCATAGATAATCCACTGGCCATTTCGCGGTGAGTTTGTGATTCAGTTGTACGAGCACCGATGGCAGACCATGAAACAAGATCTGACAAGTACTGAGGTGAAATAGGATCAAGAGCTTCTGTCGCAATTGGAATTTGTTGTTCAGTCAACCACATCATAAGTTCACGAGCGTTACGTAGCCCAGTTTCAATATCAAATGAACCATCTAAGTGAGGGTCGTTTATT
This sequence comes from Gammaproteobacteria bacterium, assembly GCA_013373245.1. Classification (GTDB taxonomy): domain Bacteria; phylum Pseudomonadota; class Gammaproteobacteria; order Enterobacterales; family Alteromonadaceae; genus Psychrosphaera. Next base: position 2,592 of record JABXID010000269.1, on the reverse strand, counting down.
AATCCTTTCCAACCAACTGTGGTACGTGGTTTTTCAAAGTACACTCGCATTACTAGATAAACACTGTCATCACATTGTTGCTGTAACTGTTTTAGTTTTAATGCATATTCTTTGGCTGCAACCACATCGTGAATCGAACATGGACCAGAGATAATTAACGTTCTGTGATCTCGTTTATGAACAATATCTGAAATGATTTTTCGAGCCGACGCGATAAACGCTGAGTTTTCTTCTGTTAATGGCAGCGACTTTTTTAATGCTTCTGGCATTATTAATAGTTGTTCTGAACTAACGTTTACGTTATTTAAGTTATCTCTATTCATTTTGCACTCTAGTAAGTTTTGAGCCTTTTTTTTACGTTTGACACACTTGTGTAACGATATTTTTACAAGGCGTAAATCAATAATTACACATTAAAAAAACACACCTCACATGTCAACCCAGAACACCTTTTTATACGTGATCATTTTGCAATATTAAAAACCACCAAAAGAAAGCACCTTTTAAGTGCAAACATATTCAGAGTTTATGGTTAATTATCCATCATTTAACTTTTCAGATTGAAATGCTATAAGTATTTGAAATTGATACTCTACTTACTAAGGGACGAGTTACATGAAATCAATATTCCTTTTTGCACTAATGGCAATCCAGTTCACAGCGGTTGCAGCTGATAACCTACGTAATAATCTTCCCCCTAAAACTATCGACAAAAATTTCCCATGGGAATTAGTTATTGAACAAGGGAAAATTCGAGGATGTTTTTACGAAGAGCATTTCTATTCGTTAGGCTCTATTCTTATTCTTGAAAGTTTACCCAGAAAGTGCGAACTCACGATTGATAAAATTGGTAATTGGGCTCAACTATCGGAATCGGAATTGCTGTTGTACAAAGAAAATATCAAGGCACAAAAAGAAGCTGAGCAAGAAAGTGAATCTTCTGTCAGTGGAAGTGTTAGATTGACTAAAGATGAAAGAATGTTGTTGAATCATATCCGTACGTTGGTGAAAAAGTCTGCACGAAGTAAGTAATATCAAAACGCTGCAAATAGCTTTATTGAATGCATGGCACTAAACACCCTCGAGCTCCGAGGATAAGTATATTCATATACTTCACGACGCTTTGCCATCCATGGCGCGTCTGCGTTGTTTCATCCCTGAAACAAAAAAAGCGACCCTTAGGTCGCTTTTTGGCATCAAGTAAAAAAGTTTACTTTTTAAAGTCCAACTTTTCTTTGATACGTGCTGACTTACCAGAACGCTCACGCATGTAGTAAAGTTTAGCGCGACGTACATCACCACGACGTTTCACTTCGATGCTGTCGATGATTGGGCTGTGCGTTTGGAATGTACGCTCAACACCTTCACCGCTAGAAATCTTACGTACTGTAAAAGCAGAGTGTAAACCACGGTTTTTCTTAGCTAGAACAAAACCTTCGAACGCCTGTAAACGCTCTTTGTTACCTTCTTTTACTTTAACTTTTACAACTACAGTGTCACCAGGGCCAAATGCCGGTACATCTGTCTTCATTTGCTCTTCTTCAAGAGCTTTAATGATGTTTTGACTTACTTTGCTCATTATATTCTCACTTTTCTAGATTTCACTGCCATTAGTAACAGGCTAGTTTTCATCATGTTCTTGTTGAAACTCTGATAACAACTTTTCCTGCTCCGCAGTCAGAGCTAGATCATTAATTAAATCAGGTCTTCGCAACCAGGTTCTACCAAGCGATTGTTTCAATCGCCATTGTCGGATTTTTTCGTGATTACCGCTAAGCAATACGTCTGGTACCCGCTGACCAGCCAATACTTCAGGTCTTGTGTAGTGTTGGCAATCTAACAAACCATTGGCAAATGAATCCTCTTCCGCCGAAAGTTCATGTCCAAGCACGCCTGGTATGAGTCTCGACACTGAATCTATCAGAGTCATTGCTGGCAGTTCGCCACCACTTAATACGAAATCTCCAATCGACCATTCTTCATCGATTTCCGATTGAATCACTCGTTCATCTATTCCTTCATATCGACCCGCGACCAACACTATTTTGTTATATGTTGCTAAATGTATAACGCCTTTTTGATCTAACTTTCGACCTTGTGGTGAAAGGTATATCACTTTAGTTCCTTCGCCTAATGCCGCTTTCGCTGCATGAATTGCGTCGGTTAAAGGCTGAACCATCATCAACATTCCAGGGCCACCGCCGTATGGTCTGTCGTCAACTGTACGATGTTTGTCATGTGTAAAATCTCTTGGATTCCACGCTTGAAACTCTATCGTGCCGTTTTTTATGGCTCTGCTGATCACACCTTGTTGGGTAATCGCATCAAACATTTCTGGAAAAAGTGTAATAACACCAATTCGCAACTGACAACTCATAAGTGTCAGAATCCTGGATCCCAGTCCACCTTTATGGTGTTTTCATCCTTGTTAACTGCAATGATCACTTCGTCCTGTATGAAAGGGATAAGTCGTTCCGTTTTGCCGAATGCATCATTACGATTAGCATCGACGACCAAAACGTCGTTCGAACCCGTTTCCATTAGGCTAGATACTTTACCTAAGTCGTAACCGTTTAATGCTAAAACTGACAT
>JABXID010000123.1 GCA_013373245.1 Gammaproteobacteria bacterium | reverse complement strand
GCGCCTTTAAGGCCAACCGCAAATGAATGTAATTGTGGCCACCAAGCGTCTGATTGATCACCATCTTCAATGCGCTTTTTAGCGAACTTTTGCGCGATAGCAGACGTTACCGATGAGTCTAAACCACCAGATAACAACACGCCGTATGGTACGTCAGCCATCATGTGGCTTTTCACTGACTTAGTTAATGCATCGTGGATGTCTTTCGCGCTGCCGCCAGCATCTTTAACTGCGTCATATTCCATCCAGTCTCGATAGTAGTACTTTTTAATTTCGCCTTCACGGCTGCTCCAGTAACTGCCTGGAGGGAATTCGGCAATGGTTTTACACACAGGTACTAAGGCTTTCATTTCAGAGGCAACGTACAACTGACCGTTTACGTCATAACCATAATAAAGTGGGATGATACCCATGTGATCACGAGCGATAAGGTATGAACCGTCGGTTTCATCATAAAGAATGAAAGCAAACATGCCTTTTAGTTTGTCGATAAAGTTAAGGCCGTCTTGCTCGTAGAGCGCCAATATAACTTCACAGTCTGACTTAGTTTGAAACTCAAAGTCGATGTCTAAATCGGCTTGTAATTCTTTGTGATTATAAATTTCGCCATTTACAGCTAAGATGTGATTTCGATTATTATTAAATAGAGGTTGCGCGCCATTCTCTAAATCAACAATCGCTAGACGCTCGTGCGCTAAGATTGCATTGTCGTTACTCCAAATACCTGACCAGTCAGGGCCACGGTGACGTAATAAACCAGAAAGCTCCAATGCTTTCCCTCTTAACTCTGATACATCAGTTGTGATGTCCAGTACTCCAAAAATTGAACACATAGTTTTAAATTCTCCAAATAATCAAAATCACTAAAATGCGATACACGTTGGCGCGGTGACCACAAATTAGAGTCGAAGCTTTAAATTTTTCGACTGATGCCAAACTTACATTATCTAAGCAATAATCCAAGTGATTTTTGTGCAATTAATAAATGACTGAATTAAAACAAGATGGAAGCGGTTAAATATCGAACTAAAGTGCTTTGTGATTTGTTTTTAAATTAACCAATGAGTGAGCTAATATAATTAGGTTAAGAGCTAAAAAACTTAATTTTTATCCTTGATAGCGAAGGTATTTGTTAAGTAAAAGGGGAGCTTATGGCTATTACATTAACTTGGTGCAAGAACAATAAAGGTGTTTACTGGTTTTGCACAGGTGATGTTACGTATGATGAAATTGAACAAACAGACAAGCAACAATACAGTGACAACCGGTTTGATGATGCTGAATATGTGCTTATTAATTTATTGTCCGCCGACCGACTCATCTTAACTGAGCTGGAAATTACCATGGACGTAACGCATGACTCAATTAACTCTTACAGCAATGAAAATCTAAATGTTCTGTTTGTTGCCGAGAAGCCAGAACTGCAAGAGATAGGGCACATATACGCAGAGCAGTTTAAACAGAAATACATGGATTGGGACGTGCAAGTGTTTGGCGATTTGCCATCAGCTAAACGTTGGTTATGTGATAAATCAGTGAATATAGACATCGCCGATTTGCATTATATTGAATAATGAATGCCCGAGATTAAACGTTAATTTTTCGCTATTTAAAAAACAAAAGGCTTATTTAGAAATACTAAATAAGCCTTTTTTATACTTTTAAGATAATTGTTAATTATCTTAAAAGTTTTAACGTTTTTATTTTGTACGTTGGAACTCAGATGTGGTAGACCATTGAGGCCAAGTTTTAGCATTTGCTACATTGTAAGCAACGTCGAAATAAAGTTGTACGTCTTGTACTGCACCCGATAAATCCCAGCTCTTACGGAACTCGTCGCAAGGTTGGTGATAACAACCGCGCACAATCAAACTCATTTTCTTACGATATTTGGCCGTTTCAGCATCTAACGGTTCAGAGCCACCGCCTGCATACATGGCTGGAACACCTACTTTAGCAAAGTTAAAGTGATCTGAGCGGTAATAATAACCGGCTGATGGGTTTTCGCCTTGTACTAAAACACGGTTTTGTTTTTCTGCGGCACGCGCCAAATAGTCGTCTAGTTCAGATTTTCCTTTACCACGAACACTGACATCTTTTACTTTGCCTAATATGTTTAAGCTATCCATGTTCAAGTTCGCAACAGTTTGGTCGATTGGAATAATCGGATTTTCACCGTAATATTTCGAGCCCAACAAACCTTGCTCTTCAGCTGTTACTGCTAACATTGTAATAGAACGAGCAGGGCGTTCTTTTAATTCTGAAAACGCTTGGGCAAGTTCGATTAAACCAGAAATGCCTGTGGCATTGTCATGTGCGCCGTTGTATATCTTATCGCCTTTTTTGGTATCGTCGAAACCAATGTGATCCCAGTGTGCGGTAAACACAACATGTTCGTCTGGTGTTTTTGTACCTGGCAAGGTGGCAATAAAGTTATAACTAGTCGACTTTTTAACTTTAGATTTAACTTCAACTGAAGCTGTTAAACCGCCTAGCTTTTTAGACGTTGGTTTAGTCATCGCTTGTTTTTTCAATTTGTCAAAGTTAAGACCCGCTTTAGCGAATATTTCTTTAGCTACAGCGTGCTGAACCCAACCTTCTACCGCAATGCGTGATTTATTGCCGTCGTCTTTCCACAACCCGTATTGTGGACCCGTCCAACTGTTTTCGACCACCGACCAAGGGTACGATGCCGGTGCAGTTTCATGAACTATGATTGCCCCTGCTGCACCTTGACGACTAGCCTCTTCATATTTATATGTCCAGCGACCGTAATAGGTCATGGTTTTACCTTGAAACAATTCCTCGTTGCCAGATTCGTAACCGGGATCGTTAACCAAAATAACTGCGGTTTTTCCTTTCATGTCTAAACCAGCGTAGTCGTTCCAGTTATATTCAGGTGCGTTAATGCCGTAGCCTACAAATACCAACTCAGAATTTTTTAATTGCTCAAACTCGCTGGTACGGCTAGTACCTGTAACCATGTCTTTGCGATATTGGTATTTTTTATCACCTATGGTCAGTACTTGATCTTCATTGCCTGTAATTTCAACCAACTCGACAGCTTGCAAATATGAATCACCATTGCCTGGTTGAAATCCTGCTTCTTTGAATTTCTTGGTCATGTAATCAAGTATGAGTTTTTCACCAGGACCCGTTGGTGAACGTCCCATGTATTTATCTGAGGCAATTTCTTTTATATGTTTGGTAAGATCTTGAGTGTTTATTGAATCATAAGCTTGTTGAAAGTCTTGGTTAGCAAGGCTGTTTGTTGACAACAAAGCTGAACCTAATAGACCCGTTAAACTCAATAATAACGTGTTTCTTATCATTTTTTATCCTGTGAAAGGTTTGTTTATTTTTTTGCAACGCACGAGTATAGCGCACAGGCTGATTTCTCGAAGGTTGCTAACAATAAAAATAGTTATTGAAATCACTGAATTTGTAAAGAGATTTCAACAGTTAAGTGATAATACCAACCTACATAAAGAATTGGTCATTCAGCGAAGATTAAAAGCTTGTTAGGCAAGGCATTGATTACAGAGAATGGTTGTTCCCTTTTCAAAATCAATAACACAGCATAACTAGCTTTTAAATTCGCCCTTCGGGAGCTTGTCAGGAGCGCGATAATTGCGTAAAACTTGATTGATGTACGACCCCATGGATGGGGGAGGTAGAGCGACTCAGGAGACAAAGCCGAGAACAACTATACCTGCTCAAGTTTCACTTATTCTCCCACTCCTGACACAGCTCTGAACTGACTAATTCTTTATGTAGGTTGGTATTAGTAGCAATTTGTCCTACAAAATTGTGTTGTGTTCTATATAATCCGAGCAAATTTAATTAAATAGACGTTATTTAATGAAAAAATTTGAAGCGGTTCGCCACTGGACCACGGAGTTCAGTAAACACGGTTGTTTTAACCATATAAATCATATTATGGCTTTTGACGAATGGCAGGGCTGGGCAAGCTGTAAAGCGCTGCAAACCTTGTTGCCTTATGATGTTAAGAATTTGAATGGCAAGTTTGTAGAGTTTGTAGAGCAAAAGCCATCGCAAGACTATTCGGCGGTTGCCTACGAAGAATATATTTTTGAATCGGGCAAAGTGCCTACCCGTAACCAGTCGTGGCACGATCTTTTTGGCGCGTTCATTTGGTGCCTGTTTCCTCAAACCAAGGCAAAAATCAATCAGCTGCATTACAACGACATTAAAACCCATGGCACTAAGGAGCGCACCAAACAGAGAAATGCATTAACTTTGTTTGATGAATGTGGTGTGGTGTTGGCAACAAAAAACCAAACGTTATTATCAGCGCTTAGGGAACATCGTTGGCGTGATGCATTTGTCGAAATGAGAAATTTATGGTTCGACAAATCTGAACAAGGTGTAGCGACGTATAATTTTGGCCATGCAAACTACGAAATGCTGACCAATCCGTTCATAGGCTTAACGGGTAAATGGCTAGTATTAGACACCAGTGCGGAAATATCGTCGTTGCCATTGAATGTGCAATATCGATTGATAGATGAGCGACTATGTCAGCAGTTAGAAAACGGTGTTTTAAATGACAACTCTAATATGTCGCCACTGCCATTGTTGGGTATTCCAGGTTGGTATGATAAAAATATTGATGATAGCTTTTACGATAATCAAGAGTATTTTCGACCTAAACGAGGTTAACGGTAAATAAGGGGAATTTATGCGCCCAAATAAAGGCTCAAGAATAAAAAGTTTAATAATAGCTTCGGCATTTGCGTGTACTGCAAGCGCTTTGGCACAAACAAATGATATCAAAATTAAAGTGACTGAGCTTACTGATGACTTACATCGTCCATGGGCGGTTGAAGTTCTTCCTAATCAAGACCTGGTTATCACTGAGCGAAACGGTGATGTGCGCGTTTGGCAAAACGGTCAATTATCAGACCCGATCAAAGGTCTTCCAGAAGTCCATGAAGTTGGTCAAGGCGGTTTACTGGATGTAAAAGCGCATCCTAACTTTACACAAAACTCAACGTTGTATTTTACTTACGCTAAAGGCACAAATGACTCAAATAGAACTGTGTTAGCAAAGGCAAAGTTACAGTCTCCTGGTGAGACAGGCCGTTATCAATTGGTTGACGTTATAGAAATATTTTCCGCTTTGCCTAAGAAAGAAAGGTCGCATCATTATTCTGGCCGCATTGAATTCCTGCCTGACGGCACCTTAATATTTGCAGTCGGTGATGGTGGTCGATACCAAGACAAAGCTCAGCTGCTAGACAATCACTTAGGTAAGGTGATCCGATTAAACGATGATGGAAGTTTACCAAGTGATAACCCTTACGCTAATGATGATTCCGTGTTGTCAGAAATATACTCTTATGGTCATCGTAATCCACAGGGGATGTTTTATGATGAGAAGCGTCAGTTACTGTTTTCAAACGAACACGGTCCGAAAGGGGGCGATGAAATTAATATCATTGAGCCGACCAAAAATTACGGCTGGCCAGCTATCACTTACGGCGTGAATTATTCAGGTACTACTATTAGCGAATTTACGCATAAAGAAGGCATGGAACAGCCACTGTTACAATGGACGCCATCTATTGCACCGTCATCCATTATGGTTTATTACGGTAATGAATTCCCGCAATTTCAAGGGCACATCTTAACCACAGCGTTGAAGTTTGAAGAATTGCGTTTAGTGAGGTTGTCGTCACCTGAAAGTGGTTCAGTCGAAGTATTGTCTCAACAAACCTTGTTAAAAGAACAAGAAGAGCGGTTAAGGGATATTGCGATGAATAGCAAAGGACAGCTATATATCATCACTGACAGTGGTAAACTCTGGCATTTGACCAAGCATTAACGTAAAAAAAAACGACCAAAAGGTCGTTTTTTGTTTTTTCAGTGCATAAAGTTCGAAACTAATGACGGCTTATAACGCCGTGATCTCTTAGGTACGTTTTTAAGTCTTCTATTTCGATGATTTGTTTGTGGAATACCGAGGCTGCCAATGCACCGTCTACATTGGCTTTATGATATGCATCAACAAAGTGCTGCTTTTCGCCAGCGCCGCCGGAAGCAATAAGTGGTACGTTACACACTTCTCGTACTAATTTTAACTGTTCAATGTCGTAACCTTTACGCACACCATCTTGGTTCATACAGTTTAAGACAATTTCACCAGCTCCACGTTGCTGTATTTCTTTTACCCAATCGATGGTCTTCCAACTGGTTTTTTGGGTACGACTTTCATCACCAGTGAACTGATAAACTTCGTATTCACCGGAGTCTTTGTTAAAAAACGAGTCTATACCAACAACAACACATTGTTGACCGTAGGTGTCATGCAATTGAGTGATCAATTCTGGGTTGGAAAGAGCAGGTGAGTTGACTGAGATTTTATCCGCGCCCATTTCTAAAATGGCGCCTGCTTGTTCAACGGTTTTAATGCCACCTGCCACACAAAATGGAATATCGATAACTTGCGCAATGCGACTTACCCAAGATTTATCGACGACTCGAGCGTCACTTGATGCCGTAATATCGTAAAACACTAACTCGTCTGCGCCTTCTTGCGCGTAGCGTTCCGCCAAAGGCACGATGTCGCCAATGATTTCATGGTTGCGAAATTGCACCCCTTTAACAACTTTTCCATCTCGGACATCTAAACAAGGAATAATGCGTTTGGCTAACATAGCGACTCTTTTTGGTTTGGAATATGTAAAATGCAAAATTAGGCGGCAATTTTGTCTTTTAAACCAAATAAGTTCAAGCACTGAAATAGTATCATTTGAAAACGATTGGTTATTGCTTATGTATCAACAACAAAGATGCACATGAGATTGCATACGTAGTCATTACAAATAACCTTCTTAAATAACGTCGAATTCGGTATGTTAGAAACAACCAAATGTTGCCGAAGGTGATGAAATGTCAAATATGCAAAATTTTAAAAAATCGTTATTAACCACATTGTTATCTGTCAGTGTTGTAGCATCTGTTGCTACTCTGTCAGGTTGTAGCAAACCAACTTCAGTAGAAAACCAAGCTGGCGCAGTGACAACCGATTATTTAAACCGTGATGTTCGTGACGATGTATTTTATTTTGTGATGCCTGACCGTTTTGAAAACGGCGATACCTCAAATGATATGGGCTCTAAGACTATTGAAATATCGTCTGGCGGCTTTGATCCAACAAGTAATGGTCATTATCACGGTGGCGATTTGCCGGGCCTTATTAATAAACTTGACTACTTAAAAGGCATGGGCATCACTGCCATTTGGCTAACGCCAATTATGCGTAACCAAGCTGTACAAGGCGATTCCTCTGGTTATCACGGCTATTGGACTTTGGACTTTACTGAAATTGATCCGCATTTAGGCACTAACGCAGATCTTAAAAACCTAATCGATACCGCGCACTCAAAAGGCATTAAAATCTTCTTTGATATCATTACCAATCATACGGCTGATGTCATTAAATACGAAGAGTGTCACCGTGAGGCAACTAAACAGTTCAGCACTAGTGAACAGTTGTGTCCTTATGTCTCACTCGCAGATAAAGCCGCGGGTAAAGGTTATACCCCTTATGTTAATCAAGATGAAAAGAATCTTAAAACGCCAGCTTGGTTAAATGATCCTAAGTACTACAACAACCAAGGTGATAGCACTTGGCAAGGTGAAAACTCGATTTACGGCGACTTTATGGGCTTGGATGATTTAAACACCAAAGATCCAGAAGTTATCCAAGGTTTTATTGATATTTATAACAACATCATTCGAAAATTCAAACCTGATGGTTTCCGTATCGATACGGTAAAACACGTAGATATGGTATTCTGGCAGCAATTTACGCCAGCTATAATCGACTTTGCAAACGAGCAGGGCATTCCAAACTTTTTTGTTTTCGGTGAAGTTTATTCCGAAGATGCGCGTCAACTTTCACGTTTTACCACGGACGGTAAAATCCCTTCAGTATTGGACTTCCACTTACAACTTGCGGTTAAAAATGTATTTGGTCGTGGCAAAGCGACTTCAGAATTAAACGACCTGTTCGAGTTAGATCATCTGTACAACGATGAAGACAGCTCTGCTGATTATTTGATGAACTTTGTCAGTAACCACGATATGGGGCGATTTGCCTATTACATGCGTGAGGCTTTTCCTGATGCAAGTGAACAAGAGCAACTTGCTCGCGTGAAGCTAGCCAACGCATTTATGTTCTTTGCTCGTGGTATTCCAGTAATTTACTACGGGGAAGAACAAGGGTTTGTCGGCGAAGGCGGTGATAAAGGCGCACGTGAGAACATGAAACCGTCGAAAGTGGAGCAATACAACCGTATCGATTTGTTGGGTACGGACAAAACTACGGCGGATGACAACTTTGACCAAACGCATCCACTGTACATTGCGTTTAAAGAATTTGCTGATGTGTATCAAGCGTATCCTGAGTTACGTCGTGGTGAGCAACAAGTATTATCGTACGGTAATGAAGCCGGTGTATTTGCACTGAGTCGTACCTTGGATGATGAACAATCAATTGTTATATTTAATTCATCAACAGAAGCACAATCGGTTAGTGACATTGATCTAGGCGGTAAAAAAGTAGTTTTTGGTGAGCTTAATGGCGATGGTAATGTTAAATCTATTGCAGGCTTAAGCTTTGTAATTTTGAAATAAAATTCTGCGGTTGTATTTGCGGGTACGGAGCAGTTCATCTACATTGGAAAGAGAATAAAGGCTAGCTTGGCAATGTCTTGTTAACCTAAAGCTCGAACCGGAACTGATGTAACTGGCGTTTATTTGAATTTTATTCAAACTGTGAATATAAATCCGCATTGATTGGGTAAAGATTTACCCTTTATGCAAATACAGGTTGTACCAGTTTAAAACCGAGCTTTTAGCTCGGTTTTTTCGTTTTGTTTCATTTGTTTACAACGTAAAATAGACAGCATAAATACCTTACGGGTTGTAGTTAAACAATCCTAACCAAATTAAATGGATAACCATGACCGAACCAAAACATAAAGATCCGCTTTATATTCCATACTCAGGTCCCGCCCTTATTGAAACACCATTGCTTAATAAAGGCACAGCGTTTACCAAAGCTGAGCGTACAAACTTCAACTTAATGGGCTTGTTACCCCCTCGTTATGAAACTATCGATGAGCAAGTTGAACGTGCGTATATGCAATATTCAAGTTTTAGCGATCCAATCAATAAACATATCTACTTACGTGCGATTCAAGACGCTAATGAGACTCTGTTCTTTAAGCTGGTTAGAGCAAATATCGAAGAGATGATGCCGATCATTTACACGCCAACGGTGGGTGATGCTTGTGAGCAGTTTTCTGATATTTATCGTAGTAACCGAGGACTATTTATCTCCTACACAGAACGTGAGCAAATGGATGATATTTTACGCAACGCCACTAAAAACAAAGTGAAGGTGATTGTAGTCACCGATGGCGAACGTATTTTAGGCCTTGGCGACCAAGGTATCGGGGGCATGGGCATTCCAATTGGTAAGTTATCTTTATATACCGCCTGTGGTGGTATCAGTCCAGCATATACGCTGCCAATAACCCTTGATGTTGGCACAAACAACGAAAAATTATTAAACGATCCTATGTATATGGGTGAGCGTCACAAACGTGTTAGTCAAGAAGAGTACGATGCGTTTGTCGATAAGTTTATAACCGCGGCACATAAACGCTGGCCGGGAGTTTTAATTCAATTTGAAGACTTTGCTCAACCTAATGCGATGCCTCTTTTAAAGCGCTATCGTGACAAAGTATGTTGTTTTAACGACGATATTCAAGGTACTGCCGCCGTAACAGTTGGAACCTTACTAGCCGCTTGTCGTAAAAAAGGTAAAAAACTGTCAGAGCTAAAAGTTGTGTTTGTTGGTGCCGGTTCAGCAGGGTGCGGTATTGCAGAGCAGATCATTTTGCAAATGAAAGCTGAAGGTCTGACTGAAGAACAAGCACGTAGTCAAATCTTTATGATGGATAGATACGGGTTAGTCACTGACGGCATGGAAGACTTGCGTGAATTCCAACAAGCATTGGCGCATTCACCTGATACTAGTAAAGACTGGGACAAAGCAGGGCAATACCCATCACTATTGGAAGTGATGCAAAACGCTAAGCCTGGTATTTTAATTGGTGTATCTGGTGTTCCTGGTTTGTTTACTCAAGAAGTTATCGAAGCTATGCATCAGGGCGATGCTACACCGATTGTATTCCCGCTGAGTAATCCGATAAAGCAAATAGAAGCTACGCCAGAACAAGTTCTTACGTGGACAAAAGGTGAGGCAATTGTAGCTTCTGGCAGTCCATTCGAGCCGGTAGTATATGACGGAAACTCTTATCCAGTTGCTCAGTGCAATAACGCTTATATTTTCCCTGGTATCGGACTTGGCGTTTTGGCGGTTAAAGCTAAAATCATCAGCGATGAAATGTTGATGGCTACCAGTGAAACACTAGCCGCCTCTTCCCCACTGGTTAATACCGGCGAAGGAGAGTTATTGCCAAAGTTAACTGAATTGGCGGAGCTGAGTAGAAAAATCGCATTTAATGTCGCTAAAGTTGCGATGGAGCAAGGTCATGCGTTAACTATTTCTGATGAACAGCTACTAGCAAACATTGAAAAGTGTTTCTGGGATCCCGAGTATCGTCAGTACAAGCGAATTAGTATGTAAGTTCACCAATCAACAAACTCTAATATGAAAGGCTGCGTTTGCAGCCTTTTTGCTTTCCGATTTATCCCTTTGTCTTGTTAAAGATACAATTTAACGCGTTTTATTCTTTTTCTATGGTGGTTAGTAATTGACTCATTTAGGTTGTTGTATAAAAGTAGGATTAAAACAACATGGACTAAATAACAATGATAAAACATGCCCTCCTATTTACAGCCGTTAGTGGTTTGTTAATAGCCTGCAAACCTGCACCTGATGACAAAAAAACTGAATTAAAGCCCGTACCTAAGATGACTTTAAACCGACTACAAGCTCTACCCATTGAAGCTCCAAAAGCTAAAACCGTTTTGCACGAAGCTGAATATCACGGTATTAAATATAGTGACCCGTATCATTGGTTGAAAGATCAAAGCTATCCTGTAATTGACGATGAAGAAGTATTGTCTTACCTCAATGAAGAAAACGATTATTACCAAGCCTTTCTAAAGCCAAACGAAGAGTTAAAAAATACGTTATTTGAAGAATTTAAAGGCCGTGTTGACGAGCAAGAGGTGTCAGTACCTTGGACAGAAAATGGCTACGAGTACAGCTGGTTTTACGAGCCAGGACAAAATTATCGTAATTGGCAACGTCGTAACCTAACTACTGGCGAAACAGAAGTATTTTTAAATGAATCGTCATTGGCAAAGGACCACGAATATTTTGTATTAAGCGATTGGGCCGTCAGCCCCGATAATCGTTTATTGGCTTATACCGTCGATACAGAAGGCGATGAAAAGTATCAACTATTTATCAAGGATATGAAAACGGGATTGATGCTGGGCGATACACTGTCTAATGTCTCTGGCGACGTTACATTTTCAGCGGACAGTAACGCTGTGATTTATGGTCAATTGCAAAAAGATCGCTGGCGCACGGAAAGCATTAAAATGCATATACTTGGCACAGATGTTAGCAAAGATAAGATTTTGTTTGCAGATCCAGACGATGGTTACTTTTTGAGTTTTTATTACACCAGCAGTAAAGAGTTTTTGGTGTTAAGTGCTTCACAGGCGGAAGTGACTGAACTTCATGTATTGCCGGCAAATAACTTAAATTCAAAACCTGTATTGTTAGCAAGTCGAGACAGAGAATTTAGTTATTCAGCAGATCATGCCCATGGCAAGTTTTATATCATTGCTAATGATACACACGTTAATTCACGATTGGCGACGGTGGAAGATAAAGCGCCAGCCTATGGTAACTGGCAAACGTTAATTGCTGGCAGCGACGATTTTTATCTACAAGACATTCAAACCTTTGAATCAACTATGATCATGAAAGGGCGTGTTCAAGGTGAAGATCAAATTATTTTGTTTGATTACGACGGTAAACAAGAATCAGTGCCGTTTCCAGAAGATGTATTTTCAGCGTCTATCGGCACAAACTCTGAATTTACTCAATCTTACACACGAATCAATTATCGCTCTATGGTAACACCAGATTCAGTCTATGACGTTGATCTTAAAACCAAAGAATTAACTTTGCGAAAACAAGATAAAATTCCGTCGGGTTACGACAAGTCACAGTATGAAAGCAAACGTATTATGGCGCCAGCTAGGGATGGCGTTATGGTGCCAGTAACCATTGTTTATAAAAAAGGCTTTAAACAAGACGGTTCACAACCACTGTTTTTATATGGATACGGAGCATACGGCTCAACCGTAAGTCCGCGCTTTTCAACAATGCGCTTGAGTTTATTAGACAGAGGCTTCGCATTTGCTATCGCTCATGTACGCGGCAGTGACATGATGGGTTACCAATGGTACTTAGACGGTAAGTTGGAAAAACGTGAAAACACGTTTAATGATTTTGTAGATGTTGCACGTCACTTAGTGAACGAAAATTACGTGCAAGAAGGCAACATTTCTATTTCTGGTCGCAGTGCTGGTGGCGAGTTAATGGGGGCAGTGGTATTACAAGCGCCTGAGTTATGGCGCTCTGTAATATTAGGTGTTCCTTTTGTTGATGTACTAAACACCATGTTAGATGCGACGTTGCCATTGACGCCTCCAGAGTGGCAAGAGTGGGGTAATCCAATCGAAAGTCAAAACTATTTTGAGATCATTAAATCGTACTCTCCTTACGATAATATTTTACAACGTGAATACCCACCTATGTTAGTGACTGGTGGTTTGCACGATCCAAGGGTTACTTATTGGGAACCAGCCAAATGGACAGCGAGAATGCGAGCGAACAAAACAGACAATAACTTGCTTATCATGCGCATGAACATGGGGGCAGGGCATTTTGCCAATAGCGGACGTTATGGTCGTTTAAAAGACTACGCAGAAGAATATGCCTTTACTTTGTTGGCACATGAAATTTCTGAATAGTTGATGTTACCGCCCTTGGCTTTATGAGACTCAGGGCGGTTGATTTTTGCAAGGTACATATGGCGTACTATTATTTGTGCCACAGCAGCGAATGAGAGGTGATATTTTTTCAAGTCGTCACATTGGTTAACAAAGTGTGATAATTTGTTTGTCATCGGAGCTGATGTTGTCGAATGTACATTGACCTCATATTTAAACACTTGAAATTTGGCTTTAAGTTTAAAGAGGCAAGGCAATGTTTGTTAAAGTGCAGTGGCGTAAATGAAACCCTTAGTTCATATTTTAATTTTATCTCTTTCTAGTTTGATACAAGCGCAAACCATTCAGGTTGCGGTGGACGACTTTCCACCTTACTCACAAATAAACCAAGATGGCACGATAACAGGCCTTAATGTTGACGTCGTGAATTCGGTATCGAAGCGAATGGGGCTTGAGGTGAACTACATTCCATGTCCTTGGGTGCGCTGTCTCAAGTTGTTGGAGAAAGGCGATGTTGACTTAATGTCAGGTGTGTTGCTCACGCCTGAGCGCGCAGAAAACTATCAGTTTGTATATCCGCCTTATGAGTCAGTGATGAGTAACTCAGTTTACTTTTATCAGTTAACTTCAAAACCATTAATTAAAGCTGAAGCTGATCTATATAATAAAATTGTAGCGGTGCAACGAGGCGTTGTTTACACACCTGAGTTTGACAATAATGAAGATATCGTCAAAGTAGAAATTAATGACCATTCATCAATTATCAAAATGTTACTCAAAGGTAACATTGATGCCTTTATATACGCTGGTGTAGCTGCAGAAGCTTTGATTGAAAAACATGACTTAAAT
Organism: Gammaproteobacteria bacterium; assembly: GCA_013373245.1. Taxonomy (GTDB): domain Bacteria; phylum Pseudomonadota; class Gammaproteobacteria; order Enterobacterales; family Alteromonadaceae; genus Psychrosphaera. The sequence continues at coordinate 2,257 of JABXID010000123.1, read as the reverse complement.
AATGAAATCATCCGATCTCCGCTCAGTTATAAAAGTGTTAGAAATACACACTTAGTGTTATCTAAAAACAGCCCATTTGTAAGCAAAGCCGATAGATTTGGCGAGGAACTAGCTCACTTGCTAGAAGACAATACCATCAAACAGATATTTCAAAAATATGGCATTGAACACTCTATGACGACTCCAGAGTCGGATTAATTTATTTAAAGTGATTGAATCGACACCAAGCTAGAGGTTAAAGCGTTGTATTTCCATGTCCTAAATTATTTTTGTCCATTGGTGCGTTATCTGCTGACTTGCCTTTGCCCCAAATCATTTAGTGCCAAAACTCTTAGTCTTACTTAACATATCAATCACTATGTCACTAAAGTGCAAGAAATATTGCTGTGATAGTAACATAGCGGTGCCTTAAGTTAAGGCGATATGGCATCTCTAACTTATAAGTAGGTGAGGTTATATTTTCTTTTATCTCAAGCCTCAATACTAAATAAATCTAGTAAAACGTTAGCATAATTAGACTTTTGTGTAAAAGCTTACCATAGCCGAGAGTGGGATGTGGCAATAACACAATTAACACAACATCTAAAAACATATCAGTCCGATGGGCCTGCTAATTTCTTATTACAACGAACAAAGCATTTTGCTAGCAAACCACCACCAGCTGACTGGAATGGGGTTTTTGTTGCGAAATCGAAATAAAGGAATGTATTAATGAAAAATCAAACGAAGGTTGCTATCACACTCATGAGTGTCACGCTCCTTGTTAGTCTCACCATTATCTTTAGTATTTCGGTTGAATTAAGAGACAAATTTGAAGCAACTAAATTAAGTCAAATGCGATCAGTGGTATTAACCGGAAAAAATCAAGCCGAACACTACCTTGATAGTGTGACTTCAGATTTGGAGATTCTCTCAGAAATTGTGTTAGTGCAACGTGCGATCAACGGGTTTAGTAGGCATTTAAAGGTGTTAGTGCTAATCCCAAACATGATTTACAAAAGCTATATATTACAGATAACGGTTACCCAATCGGCGAAAAAGATAAGTTATTGCGCGCTAATGACGGCTCTGAGTATTCTAAATTGCATGGAGACTACCATGCCTGGTTTAAGAAGATAAGGCAAAAGTGGGATCTATATGATTTATTTCTTATCGATAGAGATGGCAATATTTGTTATACCGTATTTAAAGAGGATGATTTTGGTATCAATATAATTGAAGGAAAATACAAACATACCAAACTGGCTAATACAGTATTAAAAGCACTATCTGCTGATGGGTTTGAATTGTACGCATCAGAATTTGACTTGTACCAACCTAGCAATAATATCCCTGCGAGTTTTATCGCCGTACCTGTGTTTGAAAATGCTAAATTAGTTGGCGCATTAGCTGTTCAAATTCGACTGGATACCATGCTGCGTTCTGCGATCAATAGTTTTGAAGAATTTTCGAATACCCAATATGAGGTAGTTAACAGCGACAGGTTTATCGCCATGAGCAGTAAGATTAATTTGGCTGATTCACTAAAACAAAAGACAGAAAATCTATTTGCAGAACATGCCATAAATGGTGCCTACGACACCAAAATTTTTACTGATGATCTAGGTAATCATCGCTTGATAGCTTACACCTATCCAAGTTTTATGGATCATCCTTGGGCCATTATTTTACAAAGCGATAGAATTACTCTTTTGAATGTATTAAATGATATGGGTCAACGATTGGCATTGTTGGTAGTTGGATTATTAGTACTGTTTGGTTTATTCATCGGAAGCGAAAAAGAAACGTTGTCCTAATCGATTGCTGCTATTAAAAATTGCTAGTACAACTTTGAATTGACCACGACCATGCAGTTAGATTCTGGGCTGGCAAGAAGACAAAAGATTGGTGTAATTAAACGGTTAATGCCCCTTAATGCGTTAGTATAAATACTCTAATTAGGTGGCCAAACTCACTATGCCACTACAATCCCTACTTCAAATTAATTATTAAAATCAAGATTATACTGTTCGAGCTTTCCATGTTTAATTATAAATAATTTGTAAACCAGTTACGTATCGGCGTTTGGTTGCCGACGACGAGTAGACAAGGATAGCAATCACCTTATCTGATACCGTTAAATCTGAGGTTTCCCCAGAGTTCAACTTTCCTACTTTTTTTGCCTGCACTCCTTCTCGCCACTCCACAATCTGTAACATTGGCGAACCTTTACTTCCCCCCCACTGAGTACCTGAAATTCCTTTTATATAAGTAATTT
>JABXID010000118.1 GCA_013373245.1 Gammaproteobacteria bacterium | reverse complement strand
GAAATAGCAGCAAGGCCTGCTGTACCGCCAACTAACAGAGAACTCGATTGTAGGAAAAATAGTCCAAGAGCCGCTAAAAAGCACCCTTCAACTATGGCATACCACTCAAATGCAACTTTTTTCATAAACACCTCGAATTAACAACGGCGCGCATTTTACGTAATTTACTTAGAATATCCGAGTGATTACTCTAACTAAGCGTGTTGTTGATAGGAAAGGATTCTTTACAGTGAGAAGCCATATTTTGGTGAGAAGGTTTAGACATTGCAGATTTTGGAAACTAAAAAGCCAAGCGGTTGCTTGGCTTTTTGTTGAATTGCTTAGCTTTAATCACTGATATATCAAAGATTTTAACTACCTTAAAGTTACATACTCTTCAGCAGATGTTGGGTGAATGGCAACACAAGCATCGAAGTCAGCTTTAGTCGCGCCCATCTTAATTGCGACGCCAAATCCTTGCAGGATTTCATCCATACCTAGCCCGATACCATGTATGCCTACAACTTTTTCGTTATCGCCGGCACAAATCAGCTTCATTTTAGTCATTTGGCGATGTTCAGTAACCGCTGTATACATTGCCGCAAAACTTGAGTTATAAACTTTAACGTTTTCTTCTCCATATTGAGCAATAGCTTCAGGTTCTGTTAAGCCCATTGTGCCAATAGCTGGATGACTAAATACTACGGTTGGTACGTTGGTGTAATCCATAACAACATCAGTAATATTGTTAAATAAACGCTCTGCCAATATACGTCCGGCCTTTACCGCAACAGGTGTTAATTCTATCTTGCCTATGATGTCACCAAGCGCATAAATGCCTTTTACGTTAGTTTCGTGGTGTTCGTTGACGGGCACATAACCATACTCATCAACTTCGACACCTGCAGCTTCGATATTGATATTATCCGTGCTCGGAGTTCTGCCGATTGCCCAAACAACACAATCGGTTTCAACAGAATTGCCGTTTTCAAAATGTAACGTTAGTGAACCGTCAGCATTTTTCTCAACTTTACTTGGTGTGCTTTGGGTTAAGACTTCAATACCTTCATCTGTCATCATTTCAGTCAACGTTTCAGACAACATAGGATCGAAGTTTCTTAATGGAGCGTGTTTGCGAACCGCCAACTTGGTATCTGTTCCTAAACTTTTAAATACGCCAGCCAATTCAACCGCGATGTAACCAGCACCAACAACTACCGCACGTTTAGGTTGTTCATTAAGCTCGAAGAAGCCATTTGAGTCGATACCTAACTCTGCGCCTTCAATTTCAGGCCAGGTTGGTCTGCCGCCGGTAGCTATTGTGATGTGATCAGCTGTGTATTCAACGCCGTCAACTTCCACCGTGTTGGCATTTACAAATTTAGCAAAACCATTAATTACAGTGACTTCGTTATTGCCTAACACACGATCGTATGACGCGTGAATGCGTTTGATGTAAGCTTCACGACTTTCGACTAATTTGCTCCAGTCAAAATTGTTAACAGTGACATCAAAGCCATAGTCAGGGCTGTATTTATGAATTGCTTCTGCGACTTGAGCACCAAACCACATCGCTTTTTTAGGCACACAACCGACATTGACGCAGGTTCCGCCCATGTGTTTTGCTTCAATTAGTGCGACTTTTGCACCACGCATAGCGGCTCTATTTGCAGAGGCGATACCGCCACTTCCACCACCAATGGCGATATAGTCAAAATGTTGAGTCATAGTTTAATACCGTTGTTCTTTATAAGTTGTTGATAAGGATATGGGTTATTAGTGATAAATCCAAATCGGAAAAATAGATAAAAGCAATCGAACTTGTTTTCGTTTGTAATTATTTTTGGATTGGCGTAGTAGATTTTAAATTTTTAACTATTGCAATTTAGAGCTTAATCTCCATTAATTACGTATTACTCGATATTAACTTCGCAGCAAATTTAAGGTGCATGATGCAAAATCCTCTTTTATCTGATTTCGACTTACCTCCATTTTCTCAAATCAAGCCAGAACATATTAAACCGGCGGTGGAAGAGCTAATTGCACAGGGCAAAGTAGCAGTTGAAAAAGTAGTGGCCTTGGAAACGCCAACTTGGCAAACCTTAGTCTTAGACTTAGATGAAGTGGACGACAAACTTAGTCGCGCTTGGTCGCCAGTGTCGCATATGAATTCGGTATTGAGCAGTGATGAACTGCGCGAAGCTTATGAATCGTGCCTACCTATTTTAACCGAGCACGGCACTTGGGTCGGCCAGCACAAAGGACTATACCAAGCGTACCAAACGTTTTCAGAGTCCGCAGAGTTTAAAACTTTGTCTGCGTCGCAACAAAAAGTCATTACCAATGCGTTACGTGACTTTAAATTGTCAGGCATCGACTTACCGGCTGATAAACAAAAGCGTTATGGCGAAATTCAAACTCGAAAATCCGAATTAAGTTCAACGTTCAGCAACAACGTATTAGACGCTACGGCCGCTTGGCAAAAATTAGTGACAGATGAATCGGAGCTGTCCGGTTTACCTGAATCAGCAAAGGCGGCAGCAAAGCAAATGGCGCAAGCAAAAGAACTAGAAGGTTGGTTGTTTACGTTAGATTTTCCAAGTTATTTACCTGTGATGACCTATGCCGATAATCAAGCGCTTCGTCAAGAAATGTACACGGCATTTTCTACCCGAGCGTCTGATCAGGGACCTAACGCTAATGAATTTGATAATACAGCGATTATGGACGAGTTATTAGCACTGCGTCACGAGTTGGCTAATTTGTTAGGGTTTGACAGTTCAGCTCATAGCTCATTAGCAACAAAAATGGCGGAAACACCAGAGCAAGTCTTAGGCTTCTTAAATGAGTTGGCGGAAAAGTCCTATCCACAAGCACAAAAAGAAGTTGAAGAACTGAGAGCATTTGCCAAACAAGAATATGGTGCGACGGATCTACAACCATGGGATTACGGGTATTACGGCGAAAAACTGAAACAAGCAAGATATTCAATTTCAGACGAAGAGTTACGTCCTTACTTTCCTGAAGACAAAGTGCTTTCAGGCTTGTTTATGACGGTTGAAAAGCTATTTGGGATTGAAGTGACGGAAAAGCCAAAAGGCTCAGTAGATACTTGGCACAAAGACGTTCGCTTTTTTGATATCAAAGACAATGAAGGTAATTACCGCGGTAGTTTTTATCTTGATTTATACGCCCGAGAGAAAAAACGCGGTGGTGCTTGGATGGATGATTGCCGCGGCCGAGCAAAGTGGGCCGACGGCACAGTGCAAACGCCGGTTGCCTATTTAACATGTAACTTTAATCAACCCGTTGGCGATCAGCCTGCATTATTTACTCATGATGAAGTGATCACTTTGTTCCATGAGTTTGGTCACGGTATTCATCATATGTTGACCAGAGTTAACGAGGCAGCCGTCTCTGGTATTAATGGTGTCGCGTGGGATGCAGTTGAGTTACCAAGTCAAT
>JABXID010000170.1 GCA_013373245.1 Gammaproteobacteria bacterium | reverse complement strand
CAGCAAACATTCCATATAAACTGATTAATATTTATAACAACAATTTCAAAAAAAACAACTTGTTAATGTTTAGAAGATATAAAAAGGCAGCAACCATATAGGTTACTGCCTTTTTATACTGTTTGATTCGCTCTTACGATTTAAGGGCTTTTTCTTCCGCTAACTCACGTTCATGATGTTTTGCAATTTCTTCATTGAGTTGCTGCTTGGAACGACTGTCCGACATTTTTCTATCGGTCAACCAATAGAAGAATAAAGGCACAAACACAACCGCTAGGAACGTCGCTGCAATCATGCCGCCCATAACACCTGTACCCACACTGTGACGGGCACCGGCACCTGCACCAGAGCTTAATGCTAATGGTACAACACCAAGGATGAAGGCTAACGATGTCATGACAATAGGTCTAAATCTTAATCGAGCCGCTTCTAACGCTGCTGCACCGGTTGTCCAGCCGTCTTGTTTTTTCATTAGCGCGTATTCAACGATAAGTATTGCGTTTTTACTCGCCAATCCTAACAAGGTAACCAAGCCAATTTGGAAGTACACATCGTTGGTTAAACCTGTGATCCAAATCGACACTAACGCACCAAATATACCAAATGGCAGTGCCAATAAAACAGAAATTGGCAGTGACCAACGCTCGTACAACGCCGCTAATATCAAGAATACCATTACCACTGCCATGCCGAGCGCTAACCCTGTTGAACCAGAACTGCGCTTTTCTTGGAATGCGGTACCAGTCCACTCGTAACTCATATCAGACGGCAGCACTTGCGCAGCAATACGTTCTATTTCGGCAATGGCTTGGCCAGAGCTATAACCTGGTGCAGCATTACCCAACAATTTAACCGCTGATAAATTGTTGTATCTGTCTAAACTGTCAGGGCCGCTGCTGTATTCAATATTGGCAAACGCTGAAATCGGCACCATATCGCCGGTATTACTCTTCACATAAACACGAGCAATATCTTCAGGTTTCATTCTAAATTCTGGTTCAGCTGACATTAATACTTGCCACGTGCGACCAAATTTATTGAAGTCATTCAAGTAATAAGTACCTAAGGTACCACCTAATGCATTAAAGGCTTGATTAATAGGCACGCCCATAGCTCTGGCTTGTTCGCGATCTAAGTCGATTTTTAACTGCGGAGTATCCGAGCGCCAAAGGGTTTGCACACCAGCTAATATTGGACTCTGTTGAGCCGCACCTTGCATGGCTTGCAGGGATTGCTTGAGCTTTTCAACACCGCCATTACCGCGATTTTGAATGTAAAACTCAAAGCCACCGGTATTACCCAGTCCAGGGATTGCGGGAGGGTTAAACGCCAAAACTAACGCTTCGTTGATGGTCGCGGTTTTCATGAACAATTCGCCAACTAACTCTTGAACGCTAACTTCACGGTCATCCCAGTGACTTTGGGTAACAAAGATAGTCGCCGCGTTGTATTTGTAACCACCACCTAAGAAGTCAAAGCCGGTAAACGAAACTACATTTTCATTTGCTGGGTTTGATTTCATTGCCGCGACCACTTCTTCAACCACAGCTTGTGTGCGCTCTAATGATGCACCATCTGGTAGATACACCGCTGAAATATAAAAACCTTGGTCTTCTTCTGGCACTAGTGAGCCCGGTGTATTCATCCACATATTAGCGGTAATGGTTAACATGCCGCCCACCAAAACAATGGCAACTAATCCGCGACGTAAAAAGAAAGCAACGCCGTTTACATAAACGCCTGTGACACGTTTAAAGAAACGGTTAAAGGCATTAAAAAATACGTTCTCTTTTTTATCTTCGTGTTTCAGTATCATCACACATAATGCTGGTGTCATTGTTAGTGCAACCACACCAGACAAACTCACCGCAATTGAAATTGTGATCGCGAACTGTCTAAACAATTCACCCGTCAAACCACCTAAAAATGCGATAGGCACAAACACAGAACACAGAACAAGTACAATCGCTACAACCGGACCACTAACTTCCTTCATAGCTTTTATTGCAGCGTCGCGCACGTTTTTACCTTCTTCGTGCATAATACGCTCAACGTTTTCTAATACTACGATGGCGTCGTCCACCACAATACCTATCGATAACACCATGCCAAATAAGGTCAAACTGTTGATGGAATAACCCAACATATAAAGACCAGCAAAAGTACCTAACAAGGATACCGGAACCGCCAAAATCGGGATCAAGGTCGCGCGCCAATTCTGTAGGAATATAAACACAACAATGAATACCAAAAGCATAGCTTCAACAAGTGTTTTTATTACTTCCCTAATCGATACTTTAACAAATCGAGTGGTATCGTATGGCAGTGCATGTTTTAAACCTTGTGGGAAGCGCTGTTCAAGTTCAGCAATGGTTTGATTAACTTCATCGGCAACATCAAGAGCATTTGCCCCCGCTTGTAAAAAGATACCTAGCAGAACAGCTTCTTTACCGTTAAAACGACCATCAAAGTCATAATCTTTTGAACCAAGCTCTACGCGCGCAATGTCTTTCAAGCGCAATGAACTGCCGTCGCTATTGGCTCGAATTATGATGTTTTCGAACTCTTCGACAGTAGACATTCGCCCCTGAACTTTAACGCTATAAACCAATGATTGTGGAGATTCTGACGTTGGATTAGAACCAATACGACCTGCCGCATACTGTGAATTTTGTACACGCACCGCATTGCTGATTTCATCGACGGTTACGCCTAATTGACTCATCACATCTGGTCGTAACCAAATGCGCATTGCATAGTCTTTCGCACCAAAAATTTGTACGCTGGTGGTACCAGGAATACGCTTAATTTTATCCAATACGTTTAACGTTACGTAGTTTGAGGTCCATAACGCATCGCGCGTATCGTCTGGCGAATAAAACGCATGTACGTGTAAAAAGTTTGATGAGCCTTTCGCTACAACAACGCCTTGGCGTCTTGTTTCTTCTGGCAGTCGCGCTTCAACTTGTTTGACTCGGTTATTAACGTCTACTGTCGCTTGGTCGGCATCGGTGCCAATTTCAAACGTTACCGTAATAGTCGTTGAGCCAGCACTGTTTGATGTTGATGACATGTACATCATGCCTTCAACACCTGTTATTGCATTTTCTAAAGGCGCGGCTACTGTTTGTTCCAATACATCAGCCGAGGCGCCCGGATAAAACGCAGTGACTTGCACCACAGGAGGCGACATTTCTGGATACTGAGCAATCGACAAACTTCTCATCGCTGCCAAACCAGCCAGTACGATAAATATCGATATGACAAATGCAAATATTGGGCGATCTATAAAAAAACGTGAAAACATAAACTATGCCCCTTTATTGCTGAGCTTGTGCATTATCAGCCAACGTTACCGGCATGCCAGGGAAGAAGATTCGAGCCATACCATCAACAATTACCTTGTCGCCTTGTTTCAAACCTTTGCGAATAATCCAACCATTAAACGTTGTGTCGCCTTGTTGCTCTTGCATCCATTCACCTACTTCAACAGGCGCTGGTAACGCAATCGTTCCGCCTTGCTCATTTTCAGCCATGACATAAACAAACTTGCCTAAACCATTATCTAATACTGCTCGCTGAGGCACGACAAAAGCATTTTCACGAACGGCACCTTCAAGGATCACTCGAACGAACTGACCCGGACGTAAAGAAAAGTCAGAGTTAGGCACAATCGCTTGTAATTCACTAGTGCCCGTTAGGCTATTAATTCGAATATCGCTGAAGTTAACTTCACCTTGTTCTGGATGAAACGAACCATCAAATAACTTTAACTTAGTTTTCCAATGACCGCCTTTTGGTAAAGTTAATTCACCCGATTCCGCATCATTACGCATTTTTAACTGTTCACGTTCTGATAAACCAAAACGAACACGAATTGGATCAATTTGAGTAAGTTGTGTTAATAAAACTTCTGGGCCTGATACATACGTACCTTCAGAGACCAGCTCGCGACCAACTATACCGTTAACAGGCGAACTTACTTTTGAATACTGCAGTCTTAACTCGGCTTGGTCTAAACGCGCTTGCGCTGATTTAATGTCTGCTTCTGCGATTTCTAAACTCGAGTTGGCGTTATCTAACTCACGTTGTGACACTGAATTATTTTGTCTAAGCGGGGTTAAACGTTGAACTTCACGTTTTGCTTGTTCAAAACGAATTTGGGCTGAAGCCAGTGCAGCTTTGCTCTGTTTTACATCAACAATGAAGGCTTTATCGTCAAGACTAAATAACGACTGACCTGCCGTCACCTTATCCCCTTCACTGAAGTTTCTGGTTTGTAAAATCCCCGACACCTGTGCGCGAATTTCAACTTCCTTCGCGCCTGATAATGTCGCTGGCAATTCGATACTGAATGGTACGGAACGAGGCTGCATTTCCATAATATCTACAAACGCAGGTGGCATACCGCCAGCTTGCTGCTCTTCACTTTTTTGTTCACACGCGGCCAGTGTTGTCAAAATAGCAAACGCTAAGACTCCTCGAGTTGTGAAATGAGAGCCAAGCTTCTTAAAAAACGGTTTCTTCGTCATAGTCGATCCATTGATAAATGTTAAAAATTTCGGTGCTAAAGCCTCGAAACGGAGAATATTGATGAAACAGTATCACCGCAACAATAATTACACCGCATAGTTTACTTTTTATTTTTTAGAAGTAAACAGTCAAGTGTAATTTTGCTCAATCACGTCAAAGAATAATATAGAGCAATTTGGACTTTATGAGGGGCTTTGCACAATACGAAAATTGATGAACCTTTCGCGCCAAATCGCTTAACTCAATCAGGATGAGTTTTATAAAGCGTTTAGATATATCCACCAGCAAAATAATTCATATAACGAATAAAGGACGTAAATAAAGGGTCAGAACTTTTGCAAATTTTTCGCAAAATTGTAGGAATGTTTTCGTAACTTGAAGGCAAAATTTCAGTCTATATCTCACCACTGCTAAACATCACTAGGGGCACTTGCGAAACGCTCATTCCACTTTTCAATTTCCTTAAAAATACCACTTCATCCCCCAAGCCTTTGCAGGTAAGCTTTGCCGTGAACACAGTGAGACATTGATTACAAAAAAAACACTTATCGATTAAAATGTCGACTTGAACAAATGCAACTTATTTCTCACAACTTATGCCTCTATAGTAGTACTTGTCACAAAATGGCCCTCTTGTCATAATTTTTCCCCATGCTAACCTCAGAATAAATAATTACTAACAAATACATACATTGGAATAAAAAATTAGATCCATTCTAAAGGGGATACACATGGAATCATTCACAAAATCGAAGTTAAGCCTTCTTATATCTGCGGCTTTACTTTCTACGTCATCAGCATTGATTGCACAAGAAAGTAACAGCGACACAGATAAACAAGCTGAAGAGCAAGACGTAGAAGTAATCAATGTTGTTGGCATTCGTAATTCATTACGAGAAAACTTGAACAACAAAAGGTTCTCAAACAATGCGGTAGATTCAATCAATACTGAAGATATTGCTAAAAATGCAGACAAAAACATGGCAGAAGCACTGCAACGCATTTCTGGTGTGCAAATCACCCGTGAATTTGGTGAGGGCTCTAGAATTTCAATTCGTGGTACCGATCCTGCCTTAACTAACACTTTGGTTAATGGCCAAACGGCTCGCTCTGCTGAATACTTGCCAGGTCGAGGTGAAAGCAACGCGTTCAATTTCTCAAACATTCCTGCAGAAAGTGTTTCTAAAATCGAAGTTCACAAATCAGCACGTGCCGATATCGATGCAGGTGGCATCGGTGGTACTGTAATTTTACATACTAAAAAACCACTTGACCAAAAAGATGGCTATGGTTATTTGAATATAGAAGGTGAGTATAACGACTCATCTGAAAAATCCTCGCCACAAATTTCTACGGCATATAACTTTGTTAATGACGATGAAACCTTTGGTGCTTCAATCGCGGTTAGCGTGCAAGAGCGTAATTCATTTCGTACTGGTTTCGAATCAGACGGCCTTTCAGGCAGTTCAACGGCAGTAAGTACAGGTATTCCACAAACTGACGCCATTAACTGCCCAACAGAAGCGTGTAACCCAGAAGACATTAAATTAAAACATATGGCGAACCATAACTATATTATCACTCGTCATATGGCGCTAAATGGTTATACCTATGGCGACCTTTATGATGTAGCGGATCACGGTTTGTCTGGAATTTGGGACAACTACAACCGTAGTTGGGGTGATCCAGATACTGTCATGGATCCAGTCTATCTTGATGGCTCATGGGCGCTTTTCTGGGGTACTCGTCGTAATGACGCATTAGGGCAAACTCCGGGACGTGTATTAGGTGATTATGTCTACGCGCCGGCATTTGAAAAAAATGAAAAACGTGTCGATGCAACCGTTAACTTCCAGTGGGCGCTTACAGATGAGTTAAGCGTTAACTTAGAGTTGAATCGTAATAAAACCGATGCCGACAACAAGAGTGACAATCTGTACTCACAACCACATAGACTGGTTCAGTACCTATACTCCAATGAAGTGCAAGGCGTAGACCCACGTTTAGTGCAAGATGCTGAAAGAGATGTGGTTTATTCTGCTACGGGTCCATTAGATGGTGTGCACCTTGTAACAGGTATGGGTGATTTACGTGATGGCCAAGGTTATTACGGCGGTCAAGCTATTTGGGGCGAAATGGTGCGTCGAGCTTCTAACGACAGAACAGGCTCAGGCACAGAACAAGGTAAAATACACTTAACAGTTGATTATGAAGGTGACTTTATTACCGCCAAAGTTCAAGCTGGTCGTATAAGCGCGGAAAGTACCGCCTTAGATAGCGGTACAGTATTAGCGACTCGTTATGGTAACTCAACCCCTTACGCTGGTGACGTACATGACGATAAATTACCGACTTATGAAGGTGTTAATCTATTCTATAATTATAACCCTGATACAGAAAAAGTGGGTTGGGGCTTAGAAGCCGATCCATCACTAACGGGCGAAGAACTAGCGGCAGCTCAACAACGTGCAAAAACGTTTTTATTAGCGCCTACTGATGAATTTTATCTTCTACAAGGTGGTTTAACTAACACAGCTCGCTATCGTGAAAATGTAGAAGATTTTGCACAAGGTGACGTTACCTTTGAACTGGATAATGACTTCTTCATCGACAGCGTGAAAGTGGGTGCTAAATTCCGTGATGTAAATCGTGATCAAAGCTATTTCTCTGAAAATGCACGTTTCCACGGTTATGCAAACGAAGCAAGCCCATTCCCTCTTATCACAGCTGACGCTCTTGTAGGTGGTTTGGTGTCAGGATTAGATCCTGCCGGTCATAACATTCCGACCGAATATTTTGACATTGATGAAGCAAAACGTGCGGCGTTATTACAAGACAACTTCTTAGTATACCACTCTGAAGGCACGCCAAATGAAGGTTTCTGTGAAGCAGCAATTCTTGAATCAGGTCGAGATGACTTAGTAGGTTGTCGTTCTGGAATGACTGAGTCAGCGGGTACATTTTACGACGTAAATGAACAAATCTTCTCTTACTATGCGATGGCAAACTTCAGCGGTGACTTTTTCCGCGGTAACTTTGGTGTTCGTGTTGTAGACACAGAACGTTCGTCTATAAGCAATGAAGTGGCTAAAGACGAAAATGGCGCGTTAATGTCTTACCCGACTGACGAAACCGATCCGAACTACGTGGCAGAAAAAGCTGGCTTTAATATGTATACGCCACTTGAGCAAAAATCGAGCACGAAAGATGTTTTACCTAGCTTTAACTTATCAGTTGATTTGGCAGAAGATTTATTATTAAGAGCCGCTTGGTCTAAAAATATTTCTCACCCTAGCCTGTATCAAATGAGAAGTACCTTTAGTGTTGTGACCGAACGTTTCAGAAAATATACCGATGGTCGCCCACAAGACTTAACACCAGAAGGTAATGCTGAGCGAATTGACATGGATTCTCAGCGTAGAGCCTCTGTGGGTAACGCCGATTTAGGTTCCTTCGAGTCTATCAATAGCGAACTTGGTTTAGAGTGGTACTTTGATGAATCTTCACTATTTGCAGTGACCGCATTCCAAAAAGACATTACCAATAAGGTACGAAGTGCATCAAATGTTCAAGACCTTTCGTACTTAGGTGAGCAAGGCCAAACTGATAACAATGGTTACCTAATCAATGGCGACTATATCGTTAGCTCTTACTTTAACATCGGTGAGCAAATGGTAACTGGTTTGGAGTTCCAACTTCAACACGACTTTGATAATGGTTTTGGTGCGTTAGTTAATTATACCTACACTGATGTACCTGATGAAGAATATACAGAAGCTTCATTTCAGACTATTACTGATGAGAGTAACCCTGAAACTCATGTTAGCGACCCTGAGCAGCGTGAATATTATGAAGTCACAGGATTTGTTACAGAATCAAAAGCTCAAACATCTCCTATGTATGGTCAGTCTGAAGATACGCTGAATGCGTCGGTTTATTATGAAAGTGATGACGTGTCGGTACGTCTTTCTTATAACTACCGCAGTGAATATGCTGATGGCGGTTCTTTAAAAGGCACACGATTCACGGATGCTCGTCAACAGCTTGACCTAAAAGCTACGTACGCGATTATGGATAATTTAGTAGCCACGTTTGCGGTAACTAACTTAACTAACGAGAACGTTATTAAGTACATAGAGTCTTCTGAAATCGTTGGCGACCCAGTGATCAATAAGATGAAATGGATTGATGATGCTGATGGCAACCGCGTTGTAGCAACTGATGATGACAATCTACCAATTGTTGAATCAACGATTACGGGTGAAGAAGCATTTGAAGTACTTTCACAAGCAAGTGGTATCCCAGTTGCAGACTTGAAGCCATATTATGAAAATCACTTAAATAAAATGGTAGTTAGCGAGCATACTAACGGTCGTCGTTTCTATGCTGGTATTAACTGGAAGTTCTAATACAACTTCTTTAATGACCCAATATTACTTTGCTATTGGGTCATTTAGCTAAAACCGAACGGTCTTGTGTTTTTAATACAAGACCGTTTTTTTATCTCATCACTTATCAGAATTTCTATTGTTCTTCACTCGTATAGCTAATTCGTTACGTGCGTAGACACTCTAAAGGATTAACACAAGACACATATTTGAAGCACAATCATTCTTGAAATAATAACTGCCTGCATAGCCACTCATAACTTTATCTTCTTAATCTGTCGAGCTCTAGTCACTGTTCATCAGCCATTGATGTCATAAGCTAAAACAGCGTACAGCCGAGCTAATGATTATTAGCTTATTGATGTTTGGCCCAATGAAAGCTTCATTCAGAACTTCTATTTCTTTTGTCACTCACATTGCAGAAGAGTGGACAGTACATGAGATATTTGAAAGCAGTGATAGACAAGGTAACGAAGCGGTGGCATTGCTAAATGCTTGGTGCTGCATGCACTCTCCTCTAAGTAATAGCTCTATTTGGGCGCGGTTTGACTAATTAGCTAAGCACTCTGCATTACTGGCAAAGTGAAGCTGAATATATGAGCATATTTGAATATACCATACTGTAAATACAAAAAAGCCCCAAACCGAAAGTTTAGGGCTTTGTGAAAAGGAATAGAGCACATAAATATAATGCGCTCTTTGCAAAGTGCTGGGCGATTATGCCTTTAATGTTCTTCGTGTTATCGCGATTAAAGCTAACATTGAAATAAGCGCAAATCCAAAACTACCACCGCCACTGCTGTTGTCTTCTTCTTCACCGTCATCTTTTTCATCATCAACCGGTTCTGGTGGCTTATTAACATAAGATGGATCTTGGTTATATTTTATTGCGTCTAACAAAATAGTATCTATTAGCAACCACCATGTGGAACTCGTAGCGGGGTAACCACTGGCAGATATCACTATGCTGGTTTTCTGTTCGGGTATATACATGAAAATACCTCGGTACCCACCTAATTTACCAGTATGGCCAAAGTGATATACGTCATGAGCTTCCCACAGACGGCTACCTAACCCGTAAGCCGAATTTAACGTACTTTGAGTTGATATTGCCATTTCTGACTCATCCGTTAAAAAGTCATTGGTATAAACTTCATGACCTAATCGCGCAAAGGCTAAAGGTGATGCAACAAAATTGCCGGCCGCGCCAATCGCATTTAAATGGTACTCATACGAACGTGAATTAGTCGCCAGATTTGTAATAGGATTGTTTGCTGTGCTGAAATCATCAACAAATATATTTGATAGTGCCAGCGGGTTTAAAAAAATAGAGTCAAACGATTGCGCTAAAGATTCACCAGTAATGGCCTCTATCAACATACCTAAAATATAAAACCCACCATTGGAATAACTATACTGGCTGCCTGGGGTAAAATAACTGCCGTTATCTGTCATATATTTAATGATATCCTCGTGCTCCCATTCACGCTCTGGGTCACCTAAAGCGGCCGAAAAAACATTGGGAGAACCGTTGATGTGATCAAATACACCGGCAGTGTGATTAAGCAGTTGTCGAATGGTCATGACATCGCCATTTTCTAATCCATCAATCACCAAATAATCACTGAGTTTGTCGTCGATATTTAACTCACCAATTTCATGTAAATACATCACCATTAATGTCGTTAAGTGTTTGGACATACTCGCTAGTCTAAATACATGGTCTTCAGTCAACTCTTCATTGTCCAAAGTAGTACCGCGTTGCGCCGTGACTTCATCGCCATTTTCGACGATGACCGCAACTGACAATCCTGGTATTACTAGGCGATCAAAGAATTTATCTAATGTCACATTCAGGTTGTATTCTAAATTATCGACCGTCGCGAGCGCAGTATTGGAAAACACACTGACGATTAAGCTGACAACAACCGCGAGTTTAATTTTATTTTTCATGATCCATTTCTTCTTATTTATTCTGTATTAAACACTTTGGCGGGTTTGAAAATGGAACCAACGAACTAGGCCGAGTAGCAATAAACTAAGCAAACTCACGCTACCACCGCTTGACTCAGAGCCACTGTCATCATCTTGATCAACAGGCTCATCACTTCCAGCATCGTCATTACCACCTGACTGGCCATTATCCGCAGGTTGTTCTTCATCCTCTATAATGGTCACAGTGACTGTACTGTTCGCGCCTAGGGTTGCACCAGAACCTGCTGGAATTGTTAAGTTAACAGTGAATTTTCGATCACCACTGTAACCATCGTTATCTATGATATTGAGGGTGATCAATTTTTGCGATTCGCCATCTAAAAAGGTTACGCTGCTCTCTGCTAAAGTGAAGTCTTGGTTTAATACTGCCGTATCGTCAACCGAATCAACTGCTACCGTTATCTCACCCACCAGACTGTCGGTTCTAGCTAATGTTAATGACAGAGTGCCATCATTTTCGTTAACTTGAGCATCCGTTGTTGCAAAAGCGACGGTTCCCGACGGCGTGAACTCACCATCGTTACCATCAAGTACACCATCATTGTCAGTATCTGGGTTTAATGGACTGGTTACTCCAGCAAACTCTTGTAGGTTAGTCGCTCCGTCTTGATCGATGTCGATTGCAGCATCGCTTGCATCTAAAATGTTTAAGCCATAAGTAAGTTCCCACTCATTCGGCATGCCGTCGTCGTCTAAATCTGTATCCCCCTCGGTAAAGGTCATACGATTTTGGTAGTACCTTGAAAATCCAATTAAATCAGGATGTAAGGCATTGGATTCAGTAAAGACACTGTCGGCCTTTGATGGTTTGGTAAATCCACCAAATAAGGTACCAATTTGATCATTAAACTCTACTTTGTAATCCCAAAGCTCATGCTCTTCACCTTTAAACTTCAACACTTTTTCCAATACCAATATCACTGAATTGGCCGGAATAACTTGGTTTTGACTATTGTCAGTATCGCTGGTTCCATCAGGCTTAAATGCAGTGTTGATTATGGTTGTGACCTGATCACCACTTGTGAGTAACTCTATCGCTGCCCAGTTATTTTGCGTGTTGCCATTAAGCACTTTACCGCCATAAATGACCCCCTGCTGACCCGCGTACTCAACTTGATAATAAATCTCGATGTCATTACCAATTAAACGAGTAGACAAGACATCAAGCTTGGTCTCGTAAGGTACTGTTGTTATCGCCACATTGGATGTAGGTTCTGCCGTTAAGGCAATACCTGCTGCACTTAAAACCGTAACCTCGTCGTCAGTGCGGGCAATGCTCACGTACTCTTTTGATAAGCTATTCACATCTACCAGCTCAGTGTTGGTATCTAATTGATCAAAGTCGCCAACCAAAATATAACCTTGTGAGTAAGTGTCTTTTACTTTGTAATAGACTTGACCAGGGTTGTCGTCTGATAAGCCATTAATGACCACGTCCAATACTTGGTATGGCTTGCCCCAAGTAATTTGACTGCCGGTTGTACTGCCGCCGATTCGGTCGTAAATATATGGTGTGGTAGCGGCAAAGCCATTAACCTTGCCAACAAACTTCATCGCTTCACCTGTAAAAGCTAAATCAGGTGATGCCTCTCGGTAACAAGCGAGTGGCTCATGTATAGTTTTTTGATAATTGTCACTTACGCTGCTGGATGGGAAAACGTCCCCTTTGGATACGCCATATTGAAGATTAAGACAAAGTAAGTCTTTGCTATTTTCAACACACTCAAGCCCGCCATTAACCAAGAGACACGACTCTCCAGACTCTAAAATAATTTCACGATTAGGCCAGTTTTCTGGGTTGTCCGAGTCAACTTCCACCATACCTTCTGCGGCGCTACACCCACGCTGTTCTTCCATAAAACAGGTTATGTCTATCTCGGTTACAACCGTCTCATCGGTAATATGTGTTAGCCAAGCAGCGTTCTGAATTTTTTCTAAATAACCTTGGTCATTTTGCGCCCAAACATCAGTAGGATCTGTCCAACGACATACCTTGGTTGGCCCGCCATTATACGCTGAATATGCGGCTCTGGAACGCTGCAACCAAGATGTTTCTGAATCGACACAACTTGCTCCTGCTGCGCTTTGCCACTCAGAATAAAATATTTCCATACCATAGGTAATATTCTTGAAAATATGCCAACCTGCGCCCTCTTCTATCTTGGTGAAGTGCCATCTGTCATCGATTTGCACCAGTCCATGACCATGACCGGAATCACCTCGTAACATTTGCACTAAACCACTTTGACTATATCGATAATGTGTCCAAAACGACTCTTGATGGGCTTTAGCAAAATTCGCCAACTGCCAAGCTTCCACTTCTGCATCTGTAACATCTGGCTTTCGGGTTTCAATGTAATAACGCGTAGTGGCCTTAAGTACGCTGTAAAGCTCGTTCATGAACCGAGCTCGTTCGCCAGACTGAGAAGAGTGGTCATACATAATGGAACTAAAATTATCTATGACAAAGTTTGGCTGGCCCCAAGGTTGCACGTCACATGCAATCGCAAAACTACCAAAACCTGAGCCCCAAGTGGTTTGGTTAAAACACAGATAATAATCTTCCGTATTCCAAGGCGCAGCTTGCACACTGATGGAAGAAAAGAAGGTAAAGTAAATCGACGTAAAGCCTGCAAGGCTTAACCTGAATAAACGGTTGTAGAGCATATATAATCCCAAAACTGTGACGAGTTAAGCAAAAATAATATTGAATACAAACCGTTTATTTGTTGAGAATATGACTATTTTTTCAGTTATTTATGTGCAAATAATGAGCAAAAAAACTAGACTATTTAACTTGTTTTGTCATTATCACTAAACACTGGAAACTTGATTACGAACTCGCAATGCTCATCTGTCGGAATAAGTTGAATATCACCACCGTGAGCCTTGAGCAAAGCTTTTAAAATGGCTAACCCTAACCCGGTCCCCCCAGAATTCTTTGCTGTTGTGAAAAAGGGTTCAAAAATGCGTTTGGCATTTTGTTCCGTGATCCCGTCACCATTATCTTTAAAAAACAACTCTATATTGTCTTGGTGTTTTGTTAAGCGAATTGAGACTTCGTCGCCACCGTGTTGCATGACATTTTCAAATAAGTTGACCAACACGCTGGTAATTAATTCATCGTCCATGTGGATCAAATATTGCCCCTCTTCTACGTCGCACTGTATTGACTTAAAGTTTGCTTCGTATTGGGCTTTTAGTTTATTCACTATAAATAGTAAATTATTCTTTTTATTGGATATTTTTACATTATCCGCCTTCGCTAATTCTGTTAACTGCGCCATTAATAGATTCATTCGTGAGCAATTATCAGAAATAATTTCGTAAAAACGACACACTTCTTTTTCTGATAATTCGCCAAAATGATCCGTTAAAATATCGACCGCTCCGCTTATTGAAGTGATGGGCGTTTTAAACTCATGCGATACAAAAGACGCAAAGTTCTTTATGTGTTCTGCCCTATCCGCCTGCTTGTTTGACATCTTCACTAAAGCGTTTGAAAGCACTTTAAACTCTGCAGTTATGGGCGACTTTAAAGGCTGAAGTTTCGGTAATCTGCCATCGGTTGCATTTTTAGCTTGCTGAACCAAAGCCTTAATGGGTTTGCCTATGGTATAAGCTGCGAATAAAGTAATAATAAAAATACCGCCTATCACCAAAGCTAAAAACGCCATATACATGCTTCTATTTTGGTAAATATGCTGGAAAGTATTTGGCGGAGTTCTCATCATATGTACCGCGCCAATCACTCGTTTATTTATAACAATAGGATGGGTGACATGAACCCGAATGTTGCTGCTTCGACTGATAGGAGAAAAGAAACTGTCCTCTTCTGGTGATTTGCGTCGAATGACTTTTGTTGTCACACCTTTGAGCGCTTGATTCACGTCGTTTTGATTGGTTAATGCGCGTAATTTTGTCCAGCCCGTTGACGCAATAATAACGCCGTTGTAATCAAGAATTCGAATGCCAGATAATGTCGTTAATTGAGTTTCTTTTAACAAATCATCAAACCGCGGACCTAACTTCAATGCGAGTTCATCGGGTTCAACGCCATTATCAATTGGTGGAGGGGCTTGCGCTAAAATTTCATCGGTAAATAAATCAAGGGAAGCGGGCAAAGGTCGCCATTTACCTAACGAAGGGTCTTCTTTTATCCAATATTCTTGTGCTTGCGGCAGACCGTAATTTTGAAAATCAAAATCAGGGTTTTGTTCGATCAAAGAACGTTTAAACACATTCGAAATAATCACCCCTTGAGTAATTAGTTCGTTTTCTGTTTCTCTGACTAAACTGCTGTCGTATAAGTTAAGTAAAGCGATTCCCGTAATAGGCACCGCCAGAATAATCAAATTAATGATCAATAATATATGACTGAGCCTAAGTGTTTTCATTAAGGTCTTAAAGCGTAGTATCGCAAGAGTTCACTCGATAACCGACACCATGAACTGTATCGATAGGGCAACCTTTGGCTTCTTTAAACTTATTACGAATGCGCCTTAGATGGCTATCTATCGTACGATCGCTCACCGCAATATTATTCTGATAACTGTTTTCCATTAACTGCTCTCTGGAAAACACGTGCGCTGGGCGTGATGCCATTGTTTTTAACATGGAAAATTCTGTCGCGGTCAATTCGATCGGCTGTGACAACCAAGTCACTACGTGGGTGCTGGTATTAATACGCAAATGTCCGTGATTAATTTCCTCACCAGAGCGTGGGGCTTCCGCACTGAAACTACCGCGTCGTAATATTGCTTTTACTCGAGCAACTAATTCTCTAGGGCTAAATGGCTTAGCCACATAGTCGTCGGCACCTATTTCTAAACCAAGTACCTTGTCAAACTCGTCGTCTTTTGCGGATAAAAATAAAACTGGGGTATCAGAGACTTTTTTAATTTCTTTGCAGACTTCAAGTCCATCAAGCTCAGGCATACCAATGTCGAGTACAATCAATTCTGGGTTGTGCTGCTTGTACTTATCCAATGCAGCATTACCGTCGGCAGCTTCAATCACGTCAAAATTGGCTTTAGTCAGAGCAAACGAGATTATCTCAACAATATGATGGTCATCATCGACTACTAGTATTTTATTCTTCATGTTATTTACCTAGTGCTTTTTATCAAAAATTTCAAAAGCGTTGCGTCTAATATCTGTAATTAAGATAATTTATTCAAGTATTTTTTAAAACTAGGAATCAAAATTTCCTCAATAAAACGCAATTTTGCTTTGCATGCATTTTGCACAAAATATGGTTGTTATTTACTTTCTTTTTCATTTGTATCGACGAATCCATTGTCCATATTAATCATCGGTTAGTTCACGTTTGATGGTTTACGTTAAATAAACACATTTTACGAATACGATAGTCACTTGCTCCCAAGTCACTTCATGAACTTTCCTAACATTGACGAAATAATAAGAAGTTATTGATACAGATAACTCATCAAAGAATTGGCTACACAATGTCAGTACCTATGTACCTTACGACGTAAATTTAGAAATGAATTAACGGTAGCTAATAAAAAGTGTTGAATTTTGCTGTGTGATTTTGCAGCGTTTTTTATAGCTTTAATACAGGGCTGAGCCAGTGCAGTAGGTCGTTCCCAATCAATCTGGTGACACGGGTTTGAACTCCAGAAAACCTGAGTCTTAACTTCCTTAAAAGGGAGCTGTAATACATCTATACAAACGCTGTCCGAAGGGATTTGCCTATAATTGCTGTGTCCAGAGCGATTTTAGTTTGAACAAAATTTTTACCGCAAAAATCAATACACCCTAGTCCTCCTTCTGAATTGGATTCTGTTGGAGGACGCCTTTTAATTTACGAAAACATCAGTTTGAGTTGAGCGATGAAATATACCCAACACACAGTTCCATCGATGCAGCAATTAATTTGGAAACTAAAATGAAAAGCACTTTGCTAGCGGTAACAATTGTAGTTTTATCCATTTTTTTTATATGGAAGCCATCAAAAGCTGAAATGGGCTATGCAGAGCAGCTGCTGGCACAAAAAATAATGCTAGATATTCGTTATTATTGCCCTGAGCTAGATTCAGATAAAATTAAAAGTGGTGAAGTAAAATGCACAATACCAATTACTGAGTTGCCAGAAGAAATAGCAGAATTGATCAGTGAAACGTCGTTGGGTGGGGTTATTTTATTTGCCGACAATCTTGAATCCATAGGGCAGATAATTCAGCTCACTTCTGATCTACAACAAGCCGCATCTAAGTCAAAATTAGCACAGCCTTTATTCATTTCCGTTGACCAAGAAGGTGGGCGAGTTGTAAGACTACCAAGAGAAATTGCAACCTCATTTACCGGAAACATGTCAATTGGTAACACTTACGAATTAGAAGGAACACATTTGGCAGGTCAAGTGGGTGAAGCAATTGGCGCTGAGTTAAACGCTCTAGGTATTAATGTAAATCATGCACCGACCGTCGATGTAAATGTTAACCCAAATAATCCGGTGATTAATGTTCGTTCTTTCAGTAACGACCCGGCAGTTGTCGCACAAATGGGCATTGCAACGTTAAAAGGTATGCAGTCTCAAGGGGTACTGGCCACTCTAAAACATTTCCCAGGTCACGGAGATACCGATGTTGACAGTCATCACGGGTTACCAATCGTGCACCACGACGAAGATATGATCACCAATGTCGACTTGTACCCCTTCCAGCAAGCCATCGATAACGCTAATGTTAACATGATCATGACAGCTCACATTCAATACCCAAAGTTGGATAACTCCATGGTTATAAATAAATTTGAGCAAAAAATGATACGCCCCGCCACCATCTCAAAAGTCATTTTGACTGACCTTTTAAGAGAAAAAATGGGGTATAAAGGGTTAATCATTACTGATGCGTTGGATATGGCAGGCATCGCAGATTTTTTCACCCCCGTTGAAGCGACCTTAAACACGTTTGCTGCGGGCGCCGACATTGCAATGATGCCGATGAAAATAAGAACACAATCCGACATCGATGGCTTTAAATCACTGCTGAAGTCGTTAGCACTGCGAGTCAACGAAGAGTCAGAAATCAAAAATACTATTCAACAGTCAGTTCAACGAGTAATAAATACTAAACATCAATTTATCGCTGACTCTACTGCATCACAGTCTATAGAAGCTAAAATAAGCAATGCGCAAAAAATACTCGCCAGCAAAAAACACCGTCTCTTAGAACAGCAACTGGCACACCGCGGCATTGTTTCTAATATACAAAACCAAGACGCACCTTCTCTTATCAAAACAGCAAAAAACATTCATTTAGTGACGCCTAAACGTAGACAAGCAAACGCGTTAAAACAGTTTATCAATGAAAAAGCGGCTTCGAACAAGATGACGCCAAAGAACGTTTCCTCACTGAGTATTCGCGCCCCTAAAAATGAGCACATGACCAGCATAGAGCAGAGTGATCTCGTTATCGTCGCGGTGGATGGCATTCACAGCTTGGTAATCGATGGCGGTGTGGAAGATCACAGTACAACAACCGCAACTGACAAACTGAGTCAAAATAAACCCAGCTATATCGATATTCTTAAAATGGCAAAACAACAAGATAAATCGATAGTTTTAGTGAGTTTAAATTTACCAATAAATAATCACGCAGTAGAACAGTATGCTGATTGGGTGATCACAACATTCGATGATTCTGCGTATTATGACGAAAATACTCAACGTTATATGTCACCAGCGCTAGATGCCTTAACAACATTGATGCTCAATTAGAACGAATAACAACAAGACATCGCTGACCAACAATGTCAGCGATTTTTCTCTTTATACCAATTCAATTAAGTATTATCAGGCATCAGTCGTTTGATGAAACTTTTTTATATTCCTTAATATTCGACCACAAAGCTTCCGAGCGTTTACTTTTAGGCGGCAAGCTTTTAGCCACTTCTTCATAAAATCCGATATTGTCATTATTTAGATAAGGAAATATCTGTTGAGCAACTTCTTGAGCCACATAAAAACTGCCCGTTTGTAACGATTGACTGAATAACTCATCCGTTTGTGATGAAAGTTCTGGGTAACGCTGCAGTTCCGCCATCGCTTGGTTGACTATCTTGGCGTTATAACTATCTGCCAGTGCAACAATTAACGCCAACGCATTGTCTTGATTGGGCTCAAGAGCACTCATCAGCTTTAACACTGCCTCTTGCACATGACCATCTGGAAAATCGATGAAAGAGCGAATTACGTAATTAGTCTCTGCATTGGCAAAGTCATTGACCAAGGTTAACTCCATGTATGCCTCAATCACTTGCTTTATCTTTTGACCTCGAAGCAGCTCAGAGCCCCTAGGGTCGCTATTATCGACAGGACAAGTTTTGGTTTGATGGCAGTTCTTTAATTTATCTAATTGACTAAGCAACTCTTGTCTTTTTTGTTCTGAGTCTTGAGTTACCGACGACTTTTTAGCACTTTTAGAACTTTTTCCTGATTGCTGTTGTGTGCCGTGCGGCAATTTTGTTGCACTTGTGTCATAACCGCTATGTGCAGGCTCGGACAGTCCAATATTTGTCACACCGCTTTTAGAGTCGTCATTAAAACCAACTATAAAAATTGCAGAAGCACTTGTAATCAGTGCCATTGATATTAGAGTTTTCTTAACCATGATTTTCCTCGTTTATTCGCGACATGTGACAAGCGCTGCTCAAAGGGTTCTTCCTAGAGTCGCCCTGCTCTTTGTCGCCCACATGGATGTGGACGGGGAGCGATAGCTGGACGCGGTAGCTTTAATGGATATTGACGTAGAATAACTATGCCTGCTATCCATTGCCTCGATCAGAACGATTCTAGTTTGAACAAAATTTATACCGCACAGATCAACACACTCTAATATTTGCACAGCAACAATTCTTAATTGCTTCAATAAAACGCATTTTTTTTGCAATCCCTGCGCAAACACCAGTGTAACTAAACAGATAACTTAAAAGGCAGCTGCATCAAATTTCATACATTCACATTGCGTAGTAAATACGCTTATTTTGCGCAGAGATTGCAAATTAAACGACGGCTAAAAAAGTAAGATAGCGGTTCAATATTTCTGAGCTCTGTTAAAAAATGGTTACTTATATGTTTTGTGTTAAAAACGCCAAATTAGACGATAAACATTTATCGATTTTTAAGCCTCATCGATTAATGGCACTTGTTGCCGCGTTGTTTGTGGTTTCATGCAGCTCACTAAATTTGGACTACGTGCCTTCTAAAAATAAAAGTAATCGTATCAAGTTTTTGGTCATGCATTACACCGCCATCGATTATCAAAAGTCCTTTTCTGTATTAGTCAATGAAGGTACAGGTGTTAGCTCTCACTATTTAGTCCCTGAACGTCGCGACGACAGCTACCAAGAAAGTGATATAAAAGTATTACAACTTGTAGACGAATCTGAGCGAGCATGGCACGCTGGTAGAAGTTATTGGCAAGGACGAACCAATTTAAACGATCAGTCAATAGGTATTGAAATAGTTAACGTACCAAACTGCCACAAAGAGACTATCGTCGAAGAATACGACAATGAACTTGTAACTGAACCAGTAGAACCACCTCGCTTTCAGCCACGTCCGCTAGAGTCCA
This sequence comes from Gammaproteobacteria bacterium, assembly GCA_013373245.1. GTDB lineage: Bacteria > Pseudomonadota > Gammaproteobacteria > Enterobacterales > Alteromonadaceae > Psychrosphaera. The sequence continues at coordinate 1,629 of JABXID010000170.1, read as the reverse complement.
TTTGTTATTACCCTGACTATGACCCTGAACAAATTGAAGCGTTAATTGCCCTGACCAAAGATATTTTAAAACGTAATCCAGATATCGGACCTACCCAAATAATTGGGCATTCGGATATTGCTCCTGGCAGAAAAAGCGATCCAGGGCCAAGATTTCCTTGGCAACAACTTTATCGTGCAGGCATCGGAGCTTGGTATGAAAAAGAAGATGTTCAAAAATATTGGGATACTTTTCTAGACTCTGACATTCCTAATGCAGGTGTTATTCAAGCTGCATTAAATAGCTATGGCTATCAAATCATTGAAACCGGCATTTGGGACGAGCAAACCGAAGCGGTCATATCATCTTTTCAAGCCCATTTCATACCTTGGCAGGTGACTGGTAAAGCGAATGCACAATTTGCCGCCACCCTATTTGCACTGCTGGACAAATATTTTCCTAAACGTGCTGAAAGATTATTTGCCCGCTACGAAAGCGAAAACTATTTTAATCAGCAACCAGAATACATTGCTAAGCAAGGTCAAGTGGACCAAATTTTTCCACAACCTAAAGAGTATAAAAATGCGCTGGTAAACAACCGCACAACGTTTAAGGCGTATGAAAACAAAGGCTCTTTGCTCCTGAACAACATAGATGCTAGCTCTGCTGACATCTACATCAATGGCAAATTACTAAAAATCGATGACACCTTAGAAGCCGGCCAACAGTACAAGTTTTCATTAGCTGGATATTCAGTGAATGGCGTCAATACGTTAAAAGTGGAAAATGTACTTCCTGAAAATACACAAGTTAACATAACTATTCCTTTTGCGACGCTAGTTGATAAAACCCAAGATTATGAAAAGCAATTTTCCGCGGTCGATGCATTGATACAGCAAGACATCACAGATGGTTTTCCTGGTGCTGTATTAATGGTGGTAAAAGACGGAGAAATCGTTAAACACACTTCGTATGGTTACGCTCGGAAATATGCCGACGGTGGCAATGAATTAGTGTCACCAGAAGTAATGACGAAACAGACCCTGTTTGATATCGCGTCAAATACAAAAATGTTTGCCACTAACTTAGCGTTAATGAAATTAAATACAGAGGGAAAGTTAGACTTTAACCAGACCGTTCAACACTATCTGCCTGAATATCAAGGCAAAGGCAAAAGCAGTATTTTAGTGAAAGACTTGCTTACTCACTCAGCAGGTTATGCCCCAGAAGTTAAGTTTTTTAAACCAGACAACAAACTTGGCGAGCGCTTTTATTCACAGAGCCCAGCACGCACTAAACAACTTTTAATCAACAAGGTGCCCTTGCAAATAGGCCGCAATGTTCGTCAAGTATACAGTGATACTGACTATATGCTTTTGGGGGTATTGGTAGAGAGGATCACTGGTATGTCACTCGATCAATATACCGAAAATGAAATTTACCGACCGTTGGGATTATCTCAAACCAAGTTTAATCCGTTAAAGAAAGGCTTTAGAAAAACGCAAACCGCGGCAACAGAAATCTTTGGCAATAGCCGAGGTCTACGTATTGATTTTCCGAATATTCGAACGCAAGTATTGCAAGGTGAAGTGCACGACGAAAAAGCGTTTTATTCATTAGGTGGCATCGCTGGGCATGCCGGGCTATTTT
>JABXID010000271.1 GCA_013373245.1 Gammaproteobacteria bacterium | reverse complement strand
GCAATCAGGTGCGGACCGAATTTTGAACTTGATGAAACGTGGCCACACCGCCATCGAATACAAATCACAAATTCGTAAACTACGAAAAATTCGTCCAAACATCAGCATGTCTAGTGACTTCATTATTGGCTTCCCAGGCGAAACCGCGGAAGACCATGCAAAGACCATGAAGCTGATAGAAGATATTGGTTTCGATCACAGCTTTAGTTTCATTTACAGTGCGCGTCCTGGCACGCCAGCAGCAGATATCCCAGACGATGTATCAGAATCAGAAAAGAAAGATCGCCTGCACGAATTACAAAAGCTGATCACGCACCAAGCCATGCTTATTTCACGTCAAATGTTAGGCACGGAACAAAGAATTTTAGTAGAAGGCCCCTCTGTTAAAAATCCAATGGAACTTCGTGGACGTACTGAAAATAACCGAGTAGTAAATTTCGAAGGTCCACATTCATTGATTGGTGGTTTTGCTGACGTGAAAATTGTTGACGTATATACCAATTCACTACGTGGTGAATTTATTCGTGCAGAAGATGAAATGGGCTTGCGACAAGACACAGCTCCCGCTGAGATTCTAGCCAAACGAGCAAGTCAACAAGACGAGTTAGGCGTCGCGACGTTTACGCCTTAATCTCGGAATAATTTAAAGATTTTAAACGGAAAGGAACAGTTACTTTTGTCAAAAAATTTAACAACGACCGAGTTTTACTTAGAGCCTGCTAACAAAGATCGCCTAGCGTCTTTAATAGGTCCATACGATGACAACTTAAAACACATTGAACGCCGCATGGGTGTTGAAATTACCTACCAAGGCAATATGTTCAAAGTTGTAGGTAAACCTCTAAACTCGGTTGCCGCCTCCGACGTTTTAAAAAATCTATACATCGAAACCCAAGTTGCACCAAAGCATAAAAACAAAGTCAAGGCGACTGAATTGTTGCCTGATCACGTACATTTGGCCATTCAAGGTTCAAAGTTGCTTGATCAATCTACCGACCATTACGGCGACGAAATCGTAATTCGTACCCGTAAAGGCAACATTAAACCTCGTAATGAAAACCAAATGGATTATGTACAAAACGTACTTAATCACGATATTACTTTTGGTATCGGACCTGCGGGGACTGGTAAAACATATTTGGCGGTCGCCTGCGCTGTTGATGCGTTGGAACGCCAAGAAGTGCGTCGCATTTTACTAACTCGTCCAGCTGTTGAAGCGGGTGAAAAGCTCGGTTTTTTACCGGGTGATTTGAGTCAAAAGATCGATCCTTATTTACGCCCGCTGTATGACGCGCTATTCGAAATGCTAGGTTTTGAAAAGGTAGAACGTTTGATTGAACGTAATGTCATTGAGGTTGCACCTCTTGCCTATATGCGTGGTCGTACTTTAAACGATGCCTTTATTATTCTTGATGAAAGCCAAAACACCACAGTTGAACAAATGAAAATGTTCTTAACTCGAATCGGCTTCAATTCTAAAGCCGTGGTGACTGGTGATATTACACAGGTAGATTTACCGCGTGGTGCCAAATCAGGTTTGCGTCATAGTATAGAAGTTTTAGGTGACGTCGATGATATCAGCTTTAACTTCTTTAAAGCAGATGATGTGGTTCGCCACCCGGTTGTTGCAAAAGTAGTAAGAGCATACGAGAAACACGACGAAGAATTTCGTCGTAAAAAAGCCGCGCAAGACGCAGAACGCGAGGCTAAAAAGCAAGAAGCGTTAAACACCGAAAAAACAAATAGCTCAGTAAATAACTCTGAAAGTAACGACTAAACCATGATTGAATTGGATTATCAAAACGCATCGACTGTTGAAGACATTCCGAGTCAGAGTCAATGTTTAGCATGGTTGGAACAGTTTTTACCTGAATTCCAGGCTGACTCAGAGCTCACCGTTCGTATTGTCGATGAAGCGGAAAGCCAAGAGTTAAACAACACCTATCGCGGTAAAAATAAACCCACTAACGTTTTGTCATTTCCTTTTGAAGTGCCTGAGTACTTGCCAGAAGAAATGGATTTTCCACTATTAGGTGACTTAATTATTTGTGCGCAGGTGGTAAACAGAGAAGCATTAGAGCAAAACAAAACATCAGAAGCCCACTGGGCACACATGTTGCTTCACGGATGTTTACATTTATTAGGTTACGACCATATTGACGATACTGAGGCGGAAGAGATGGAAGCCTTAGAAATTAAAATTTTACAAAAAATGGGTTTCGCAAATCCATATATCGATCAATAATCAGCCTTGTTGAAAATGATCTTATCGTATTCAAAGTATTTTAATAACGCAGGAGCATTCTAAAAAGAATGAGCGACGACAACCCACATAGTAGCAACGGTTCATCAAATAAGGGCTGGCTGGATAAAATAAGCCAAATTTTTAAAGATGAACCACAAAGTAAAGACGACGTTGTAGACGTCTTAACCGTTGCAGCAGAAAACGATCTAATCGATCAGAACACCAAAAACATGATTGATGGCGTATTGGAAATTGCCGATTTACGCATCAGAGACATCATGATCCCTCGCGCACAGATGATCACCTTAGACATGAATGATTCTCCGGAGCAATTTCTGCCGGCGATGATTGAGTCAGGTCATTCACGTTTTCCGGTTGTCTCAGAAGACAAAGATCATATCGAAGGCATTTTACTGGCAAAAGATTTACTTAATCTTTTGGTCGACAGAGAACAAGAAATTGATCTTAAATCTATGTTACGACCAATCGTAGTAGTGCCAGAAAGTAAACGCGTAGATACGTTATTAAAAGAGTTCCGCCAAAATCGCTATCACATGGCAGTGGTCGTTGACGAATATGGTGGCGTATCTGGACTTGTTACCATTGAAGACATTCTCGAATTGATTGTCGGTGAAATTGAAGACGAGTTTGACTCAGAAGACAATCAAACAGACAACATACGTAAAGTATCGAAACACGTCTACATGGTGCAAGCATTAACTCAGTTAGATGATTTCAATGATTTCTTTGATACAGACTTTAATGAAGAAGAAGCCGGGACCATAGGCGGCATTGTTCTTCACCAGTTTGGCCACATGCCGGAAAAAGGTGAAGAAGTAGAGATTCAAGGGTTGAATTTCAAGGTCCATACAGCCGATACCAGACGCATACAGCAATTAACGGTATCGTTACCGAAACTTGAAGCGCAGGAAAGCGAACTATAGTCTCTTCAAATTTTGTCAGTAATAAGGATTGGATCAATGACTCAAGTTATCGTCACCAATCCTTATTTAATTTTCCAGTCTGGGTCGTTAACCTAACCTTGGCATTAGCCGGCGCGCTAATGACCTTCGCCTATTCTCCTTTTAATTTTTATTTCATACCGTTCCTTTCATTAACGGCATTACTTTACGCCACAGCAACAGCCGCCACAGCCAAACAAGCTGCCTTTCATGGCTTTTATTTTGGTTTAGGTTGGTTTGGTGCCGGCATAAGTTGGGTACATATTGCCATAGCCGATTTTGGCGGCTTACCTATCATTTTATCACTGGCACTAATGTTGTTGCTGGTGAGTTATTTGGCGCTATTTCCAATGTTGGCAACATGGCTTACGGTAAAACTTAAAAACTCAGTAGGCCTGTTTGCATTTGTTATTAGCTGGATATTTTCTGAGTGGTTGCGCTCATGGATGTTAACGGGGTTTCCTTGGTTATCCATAGGTTACACACAAACCAGTAGCCCACTGTCTGGTTTCGCCCCTATTATTGGTGAGTTTGGTCTGCAAGTTTTAGTTTTATTACTTGTCATTTCACTGCTTGCAAAACGCAAATTGTTACCGCTTTTGAGTATTGTATTTTGCTTTACTCTTGGTCATCTATTGCAAATGCAAAGCTGGGCTCTGAATACCGTTATCGATTCGACTCAATCGCCGAGCTCGAAAACCGCCAATATCAGCTTAGTGCAAGGTAATATTGCGCAAAGTGTGAAATGGCAACCCGATAACGAAGTACCGACAATGACAACCTATGCGGAGCTAACGCAATCCTTATGGTCACACTCTGACATCGTCATTTGGCCAGAAGCAGCGATTCCAAGATTAGAGGTATTAGCAAGAGATTACCTGAACGAAATGGATAGAACTGCGGCAGAGTCAAACACCGCGTTATTAACAGGTATCGTCGACTTTCAACCGGATACGCAATTGGCTTACAACAACATTATTGCGCTGGGTAAAAAGCAGGCCGACGCAGAGTTTGGTCATTATAAATATTTACATCACAACCGTTATAACAAACATCACTTATTACCCATTGGTGAATTTGTACCATTTGAGTCGATACTGCGGACTTTAGCGCCTATCTTTGACTTGCCCATGTCGTCTTTTAGTCGAGGACAATATCAACAAGAAAACTTAGTGGCGAATGGCTTAAATATTACACCGGCTATTTGTTTCGAGATTGCTTTTTCCAACCAGCTAAGAGCCAACGTATACCAAGACAGTGACTTTATCTTAACCGTAAGTAATGATGCATGGTTTGGCGATTCGCATGGGCCGTGGCAGCATTTACAAATAGCGCAAATGCGAGCATTAGAATTTGCCAAGCCCGTCGTCAGAGTGACCAACAATGGCATCACAGCGTTTATTTCAAGCAATGGCGAAATAGCGGAGAAACTTCCACAAAACCAAGCTGGCACTTTGTCTAAAACACTTACCTTAACACCGACAAATACGCCATTTTATCGCTTTGGCTATATACCAACTTTCGCATTTTTATTGTTTGCGACATTACTAGCATTTGCATTAAATAGGCAACAATCCCGCTCTTATTTTTAGTTTCGAGTTTCGAGTTTC
>JABXID010000191.1 GCA_013373245.1 Gammaproteobacteria bacterium | reverse complement strand
GGACCGTGACAAGCGATACAAGCCGGAATACCTCGTTCCATATCACCACCACGATAAAGTAGCTCACCAGCTTCAACAACATCTTCTGGAGTTTCGCCTGCTGACATTGTTTGCGATGAGAAATACGCTGCCAAATCTTTCATGTCTTGATCGCTAAGCGCCGCAACCATACCGGCCATAACAGGATCTTTACGGTCGCCAGATTTGAATTCTTTCAGTTGTTTGTAAATGTATTCTGAGTGTTGACCGGCTATTTTAGGGTACATAGAAATTGCACTGTTACCATCAACGCTGTGGCAAGCGACACAGGTTGCTGACTTTTGCTTTCCAGCGTCAATGTCACCTTCGGTGGCTTGAGCTGAAGTGACTAGTCCTAATAGCATGGTTAAGGTAAATGCAATATTTCTCATATCCGATCTCTATAAAATTTAAATTGGTCTCAATCTCTCTTTGACTATGAAGCTGTCACTGCAAAGAGTATAATTTAGGTTATTCTACACCAAATGTCAGAATGTGAAACATTATTGACGAGTAAAATTTGATCCAAGTTATTGAATTATTAAATATAGCTACATAATGAAAGGAAAGTTCGGTGTCCAAATCAATCATTAATTATACCAAGGCGTCTTTTTTAACTTCGGCACCGGATATACGTCGCTTACCACCAGATGATGGTTACGAAGTTGCTTTTGCCGGTCGTTCAAACGCAGGCAAGTCGAGTTCACTTAACACTTTAACCAATCAAGTAGGGTTGGCTAGAACCAGTAAAACGCCGGGGCGAACTCAGTTGATCAACGTGTTTGATTTGGGTGACAATCGCCGGCTGATTGATTTACCAGGTTATGGTTTTGCTAAAGTTCCTTTGGCCATGAAAGAAAAGTGGCAGAAATCCTTGTCAGAATATTTACAAAAACGTGAGTGCTTGAAAGGATTGATCGTTTTGATGGATATTCGCCATCCAATGAAAGATTTAGATCAAGATTTGATTTTTTGGGCAGTTGATGTGGGTTTACCAGTATTAGTGTTATTGACCAAGTGCGACAAGTTAAAGTCGGGTAAACGAAAAGCTGAATTACTTAAAATTCGAGAAGCGTCTCTTGCTTTTCAAGGAGATGTAACTGTTGAAGTATTCTCATCTCTTAAAAAGATAGGCATTCCTCAAATGGCTAGAAAATTAGATGAATGGTTAAATGCCGACGATTTAAAAGCGGTTGAACAAGTGATTTCGGAACAGGAATCAACAAACAATTAAATCATAAATAAACACAGTTTATTTGAGATTAAAGCGATCCTAGGGTCGCTTTTTTTATGACTGGTTCTTTATTTAATAGAATTGGTATAAGTAGGTATTAGCTTTACGGAGTGAAACTAGTGCAACATGTAAATTGCACAAAGTAATTTTGGTAACTTAATTACCAAAACCTGATGTTTAGGCAAAAAAAAACCGATGCTTTAAAAGCACCGGTCATAGCAAACGGGGAGAGGCTATAAAAATATTGTCAAATATCAACAGGGTCAACTCATTAGAGAGACTGAGAGTATAATAGCGTCTAAAAATCAAAAGTAAAGTCTTTACTCTAAAATAATTGAGTTTTTATGTAATAAATTTTCGATCTTTATTCTAAAGGTCTGTAGCGACTCATTGATTAAAAAAAAGACAAAAAAAAGCCCCGCTTTTAATAAAGCGGGGCGGCAAAATAAGCCTGTATATCAAATAAAATAAGAGGTCTAAATGGATTAGAACTTCTTACTCTGTACCCTACGTTTTAAATCATAGAGCTTTGTAATTTTTGATGCAAGTAATTTTTGTAATTAAATTACATTTTTGTTTTATTTTTTCTTTTTTTTACGTTTGCTTTCTGTGCGACGTTAATGAGCTTGTTCCCAGTTTTCGCCAAGACCACTTTCAGCAATTAAAGGCACATCTAAACTTGCTGCCTGCTCCATGAGTTCAACTAACTTAGGAATATACTCATCAACTTTAGCTTCAGAAATCTCAAATACTAATTCATCGTGTACTTGCATGATCATTTTGATGTCTTTGCTATTTTGCTCTGTTAGCCAGTTGCTGACATTGATCATCGCTAATTTAATGATATCCGCAGCCGTTCCTTGCATTGGCGCATTTATCGCTGCACGTTCCGCGGCTTTTCTTCGTGGCACGTTGCGAGCATTAATGTCTGGTAAATACAAACGTCGACCATGTATGGTTTCAACAAAGCCTTTTTCTTCTGCGTTTTTGCGGGTCGTTTCCATGTATGTTAATACGCCAGGGAAACGTTCGAAGTATTTGTCTATGTATGATTGTGCTTCACCACGAGGAATATTAAGTTGGCGAGCCAAACCAAACGCCGACATACCATAAATAAGACCAAAGTTAACCGCTTTTGCCGCACGACGTTGTTCGTTAGTTACTTCCTCAAATGGCGTAGCAAACACTTCTGATGCCGTTGTTTTATGAATATCCAAATTATTAGCAAACGCATCGAGCAAGGCTTTGTCACCACTTAAATGAGCCATGATCCTAAGTTCTATTTGGGAGTAGTCGATGGCAACCATTTTGTAGCCGGTTTCCGGTACAAAGGCTTCACGAATTCTCCGTCCATTTTCGTTACGAATTGGGATGTTTTGCAAGTTAGGATCGGTAGAGCTCAGTCGACCGGTAGCCGCAATCGCTTGGTGATAAGAGGTGTGAACACGGCCGGTTTTTTCTTTGATCATTAATGGTAACTTGTCAGTGTAAGTTGATTTTAATTTACTTAAACCACGAAACTCCATTAATACTTTAGGTAACTCATAGTCTAGCGCCAGCTCTTGTAAGACTTCTTCAGCCGTGGAAGGCGCGCCTTTTGGCGTTTTCTTAATAACGGGTAACTCAAGCTTTTCGAATAAGATCTTTTGTAGTTGTTTTGTCGATGCCAAATTAAAACTTTCACCCGCTAACTCATGAGCACGGCTTTCCAGTTCTTGCAGCTTTCCAGCAAATTCGGCACTTAAATTATGCAGTTGATCTGCATCGATCAATACGCCTGTTTGTTCGATTTTTGCCAACACCGAAACTAACGGCAGTTCTATGTCGGAAAATACTTTGTTTAATGACGGAATCTCATCTAACTGCTGCTTGAAATATTGGTACAAACGCAATGTTATGTCTGCATCTTCTGCGGCATAAGGTGCTGCTTGTTCTAGCTGAATCTGGTTAAAAGTCAGTTGCTTGGCGCCCTTACCTGCAATGTCTTCAAACGAAATACATTTGTGACCTAAGTACTTTAATGCCAAGTTATCCATGTCATGGCGCGTCGCTGTGCTGTTAAAAATATAAGATTGCAACATGGTGTCAGCTTCGATATTACTGATTTCTATATCGTATTTAGCCAACACGTTTTTATCGTACTTAAGGTTTTGACCAACTACTTTTATATCCTTTGAGGTTAAGATGTCTTTTAGTTCATCTTTAACTTGCTCTAACGAGAGTTGCTCTGGAGCGTTTTCATAATCGTGAGCTATTGGTACGTAAACCGCTGAATACTGTTCTTTATTCTGCCAAGCGAAAGAGAAGCCAACTAATTTTGCTTCCATATAATCAAGTGAAGTTGTTTCTGTATCAAATGCGATTAACTTGGCTTGCTTGATATCGTTAATGACTTGTTGCCATTGTGTTTCAGTTAATACAGTTTGGTAATCACTGGTAATGACACTAGCTGCTGGAGTCTCTGGCGTGTCAGATGGTTTTTCAATTTCGCCAAGTGGTGGTGCTTGTTCGTTGCCTTTTGGGGCTAAAACCTCTGCCAACCAACGTTTAAATTCACACTCTTTATATAACTCTGCTAGTTGTTCTAGGTTAGGTGATTGCACGATCATTTCATCATTTGAAATACCGTGTTCAACATCAAGTTTGATGGTGGCAAGCTGATATGAAAGCTCAAGTTGATCTTTATTGTCTTCAAGTTTGGTTGCCATGGTTTTAGAACCCCTAAAACCTAGGGCTGCAACATCGTCGAGGTGTTGATATATATTTTCTATATTGCCTAAACCTTGCAAAAGGGCCACTGCCGTTTTTTCGCCAACGCCTGGTACACCGGGAATGTTATCTACTTTATCACCCATTAAGGCTAAATAGTCGATGATCAATTCTGGACCAATACCGAATTTTTCAACTACGGCGTCTGGCGTCAAAATGGTATTTGTCATGGTATTGATCAAAGTAACTTTGTCGTTGACAAGCTGAGCCATGTCCTTGTCGCCAGTACTGATCAATACGTGATTTCCGATATCGGATTGTTGCTGCGCCAATGTACCTATAACATCATCGGCTTCTACACCTTCAATAGCGATCAGCGGTAATCCCATGGCTTTAATAATTTTATGTATAGGTTCTATTTGCGTGCGCAAGTCATCGGGCATTGGCGGTCTATTCGCTTTGTACTCAGAGTACATGTCATTTCTGAACGTTGGCCCTTTGGCATCAAAAACGACGACCATTTTTTCTGGTGAATATTGACGCACTAAACTCTTTAACATATTGACCACGCCATAAATCGCGCCGGTGGATTCGCCTTTAGAGTTGGTTAAATGCGGTGGTGAATGATAAGCGCGAAATAAATAGGATGAACCATCAACCAAAATAATCGGTTTTTCTATAGATGAATTGCGAGCGTCAGACATGTGGATTAGTCTCCAAATGAATTGAATAAGTTAGTGAATAAGAATGACACAGATACAGCGAAGCCGCCATATATATGGTGAACAGAGGTTGTCAAAAATGTGTATAAAAAAATCATCCTGTGGATAACTATGTAGATATTTCCCACAAAGACCTAAGAACTAAGTTGTTTGTAAATTCGCTTATTTGGTTAATTCAATGCGTTGGTTAACGCTTAATTTAATAAGAGATAGGCTCCGATATTTTTATTATTTTATTCCATCATTAGATCCCAATAAGGACTAATATTTGTTTTCTATTGTCGAAAACAGGGGACACAATCTACACACAAATTGATCGTTGATCTAGTCCTTTATTACAAATTTTTTATTCTGCTTTGGTTTATGATTAAAACATAAGGGAATAAAAGAAATTTGCGTGTTGATCTTAAAACAAAAACTTGATCGATAACTGTTATAAATCAATAATATCGTCAATGTTTATTTCTTTCTGTGCCAATAACAAGATAGAATACGAGCATAAACCCGAACAGAATAGGTGAACTCATAATGAGAAAAATATTAGTTGCGTTAGTAACAATGGTGGCTATGTCGGCAGTACAGGCTGGCGAAGATAAATCTGAAATTGAAAACCGCATTAAACCTGTTGGTCAAGTTTATTTAGCGGGTGCTCAGCCAGCTAAAGCGGCAGAGCCTACTGGGCCTAAGTCGGGTGCAGACGTATATCAAGCTTCTTGTTTTGCATGTCATGGAACAGGAGCAATGGGCGCACCTAAAAAAGGTGATGCTGTAGCGTGGAAGCCTCGTTTAGCGCAAGGCATGGATGTGTTATTAGACCACGCAATTAACGGCTTTAATGCTATGCCGCCAAAAGGTACATGTATGGCTTGTTCTGATGATGAAATACAGGCAGCCATCGACTTCATGTTGGAATAAAGCTTGATAAAAGCTACTGTGACGATTGATTGAAAAATAGGCGAATTTATTTCGCCTTTTTTATTGCATGTCGTACCACTGTGAGAGTATGCTAGGATCATTAATTATAATAAAAAATAATTCCTACTTATTGTGCAGAACGTAGACAAACAGGATGTTGAAAGTCGCAAAGTACAGCGACTGGAGTTCCTTTTAAATGGCTTAAAAAAAGTACGCTCTATCCAGAGTGGGCTATTGCAGCTGTCTGAGCTGGCAAGCCAAGTCAACGATCTTTCCAAATTTTATCCAGAATTAAATAAAGTCGTAGCCTCGTTTGTAAATGTTGATAACTTTTATGTAGCGCTAGAGCAAAGTCATGGACTTGCAATTGAATATTTCTCTGACGAAAAAGACGACTCTAGTTTACCTAAAAGCGCGACTTTAGAACGAGGTATAACAGGCTACGTTTATAAAACGGGTAAACCAATTTTATGTGACCGCAAAAAATATCAACAATTAGCAGCACAAGGCGAGTTTGAGGTTTTAGGTACAGAGCCAGAGTTATGGTTTGGTGTGCCTTTGATGCGCGGTGATTATTGTATTGGTGTCATGGCAATTCAGTCATATGACGCAAGAATACATTTAACTGAGCGCACGCAAGTTTTATTCGAAAGTTTGGGACTGCATTTATCTACGGCGATAGCTCGTGTAAAAAGACGAGAGTTTTTAGAGCTTGAAGTCAAACGCCAAACAGCCAATCTAGAGCAGATTAATCGTAATTTAAACAGTGAAATTACGCAGCGAAAACAAGCTGAAAAGTTACAAAAGGTCCTATTCCAAATCTCGGAAATAAGCAGCTCAACAGCTGACATGCAAGATTTCTACAAACAGTTACATCAAGCCCTTTCTCAGTTGATGGACGCCACCAATTGTTATATAGCGCTGGTTAATGATGATTGGTTAATATTTCCATACTTTGTTGATAAATATACTCATAGTTGCCGGCCGCGAAAATTAGCCGATGGCCTAACCGAATACACCCTGAGAACTAAACGAAGTCACTTAATCAATAAAGATAAAGCCGCTGAACTTATGGCGTCGGGCGAAATTGGTAAACAAACTGTAAATAAAGCCATGGTAGCCAGTTGTTGGTTGGGAGCGCCACTTATTGTGGATGATCAAGTTCGCGGTGTTATTACCATTCAGTCGTATCAAGACGAAGTGCAATATGATGAACTTGATTTACAGCTGCTTACTTTCGTATCTCACCACATTGCTCGAGCTATTGAACGTAAGTTGGCTGCAGAAAAACTGCAAAAAAGTTACGACGAACTTGAAAAGAAGATCTTTGATCGCACGCAAGAACTTAGACAAACAAATTTATTTTTGCGACTGCAAGTGGAAGAACGTAAAAAAGCAGAGCAGAAATTGTTCCATCAAGCTAATCATGATTCATTAACTTCGCTGCCTAACCGCTCGCTGTTTCAGTCAAAAGTTGAGGTTGTGTTAGCTCGAACTAAACGCCATCCAGAACATAACTTTGCACTGCTGTTTATTGATTTAGATAATTTTAAACTGATAAATGATGTGCATGGTCACCAAGTTGGCGACGATTTTTTAGTTGAAGTTAGCGAACGTTTAAAACGTTGCGTGCGAGATAACGATACTGTTGCCCGTTTAGGTGGTGATGAGTTTGTTATTTTATTGGACTTATTGCCTAGCTCTGAAACTGCGGAAGAGATTGCGAATCGTATTATTGAAGATGTGAAACAGCCTTTTGGTGACGAACTAAACTTAGTATCTGGCGCAAGTATCGGTATAGCGATGTTTGAGCCGAGTTATACGACTGTTGACGAGATCATGCGAGATGCTGATTTAGCCATGTATCAAGCTAAATCGTTAGGGCGCAGTCAATTTGTGGTATTTACTGACGCATTACGCCAAGACTCTGATGAACAAATGAGCGTTCAAAATGTTACCAAGTATGCCATTGCTGACGGCCATTTACATTTAACGGCAAGCCCAATTTTTGCCATGTCATCGGAGCAGGTTGCTTGTCATTTGTTGCAGCGCCGATGGGACCATACAATTCTTGGTGATATTGAGTTTAACGATGAAGCAAGTCACTTATTAGATGGCAAAGATAAAGCGGCATTTGAGCGGGAGTATTTACGTTTATTACAGGTTAAAGTCCAAGACAGTAACGAGATACTGTTAATGGCGGTCAGTGCCGATCATTTATCGCATGCCAAATATGTCAAACAATTGATTGATGTATTTGAATCAAGTTTGTTGGATTCGCAAGTTTGTTTATTGTTTTCGGAACACGAGTTAGGGCAATTAAGTGATGCGGTATTCCGTAACTTAAAGTTGCTAAAACGGGCTGGATTTAATATCGGGATACGCGACTTTGGACATCATTTATCTGCGGCGGGCTTGTTAACCAAAGCGGTGTTTGACTTTGTCTTATTTGATAAAAAAATGATCCGTTCTATCGCAGCAAATCCTGCTAATGCCATTTTGTTAAACAGCATGATTGAGTTAGCCAGTAAACTGAAAGTTAAACCTGTTATATGTGGCATTGACGCTCAGCAACACTTTGAACGTTTGCAAAGGCTACCGGTAGACCTTGCGTGTGGTCAGTACATAACAGAACAACAAAAAAAAACAGAATTTAACGTAAACGAGGAAACATCAGCGATTAAGCATCGCGCGTAAATTCGCTATGTTGGCTTTATTCTTTTCTTTTCTTTGCTCTTCCGGCACCGCTTGACCTAATTTTTCCCAACGTAAATCCTTTTGATCTAACTCATCTAAAAAACGAGATGGTTCGGTAAATATGGTTTCACCGTATTGTCTTCGTTCTTTGGCATAAGTTAAAGTCAGTTCTTGTTGCGCACGAGTAATTCCTACATACGCTAAACGACGTTCTTCTTCGATATTGTCTTCATCAATACTGGATTGGTGAGGCAGTAGTCCCTCTTCCATACCCACCATAAACACATATGGGAACTCTAAACCTTTTGACGCGTGCATTGTCATGAGTTGCACTTGGTTGTTCGCTTCGTCTTCTTCATTGCGCTCCATCATGTCGCGTAACATTAATTTGTTGACGACCTCAGCCAGCGTCATTGGCTCATGTTCATTATCGCCTTGGATCATTTGCGTCACCCAAGAATATAATTCGCTCACGTTTTTCATTCGCATTTCGGCAGATTTTGGGCTTGAGCTGGTTTCAAACAGCCAATCTTCATAATGAATGCCTTTAACCAAATCTTTTACAGCTTCAAGTGGTTCACTGCGTTCGAGTTGATCGTTGATTTCTACAATCCAACGGGTGAAATATTGAATGGCAGATTTTGCAGGTCCTGTGATCATATTCAAAAAGTCATGATCAAAAGCAGCTTCGAACAAACTGATATGCTTCGCATTAGCTAAATGGCCGAGTTTTTCCAGCGTTGCCGGACCAATTTGTCGGCGCGGTGTATTAATGATCCGCAAAAACGCATTATCGTCATCCTGATTTACCACCAATCGAAAGTAAGCCATGATGTCTTTAATTTCGGCACGAGATAAAAATGAAGTTCCGCCGCTTATTTTGTATGGAATACGGTTGGTTGTGAGCAATTTTTCAAAGATTCGGCTTTGATGATTGCCGCGATATAAAATCGCGTATTCACCATAATGCGTTTTGCGTGTGAACCGGTGCGCAATGATTTCAGCGATGACGCGTTCCGCCTCATTGTCTTCATTTTTAGTTTGAATGACCTTAATAGGCGGACCGTACTCCATATTGGTCTTTAGTTTTTTATCGAATACGTGTGGGTTTTTATCAATTAATACATTGGCGGCATGCAAAACACATCCGACAGAGCGATAGTTTTGTTCCAATTTGATTAAATTCAAATTTGGAAAATCTTTACTTAACAACACTAAGTTTTGTGGTTTGGCGCCACGCCAAGAATAAATCGACTGGTCATCATCGCCTACCACGGTAAATTTAGCACGTTCACCAACCAACAACTTTACCAATTCATATTGGCTGGTATTGGTGTCTTGGTATTCATCCACTAAAAGATATTGAATGCGGTTTTGCCAGCGCTCTCTGACTTCTTGATTTGTTTTAAACAAGAGCGTTGGAATAAGAATTAAGTCATCAAAATCCAAAGCATTATAAGCTCTAAGCTGGGATTGATAGCGTAAGTAGAGCTCTGCATACAGCGCGGTTTCTGAATCTGTCGCTTGGGCAACGGCTTGTTTGGGCAAAACAAGGTCGTTCTTCCAGTTAGATATTCGGGAAATAAGCTGGTTAATACTTTCTTTATCTTCTTGCAGCTCTTTTTCGGTTAGTTCTTTTAATAAAGAAAAACAATCTTGGTCGTCAAACAAAGAAAAGTTCTTTTTGAAACCTAAGGTCTTAATTTCTTTTTTTATGACATTTAAACCAAGGGTGTGAAAGGTAGAAATTTGCAACCCTTTGACTCTTTCTTTATCAATCGATTGCGTGACACGCTCTTTCATCTCCCTCGCGGCTTTATTAGTGAATGTAACGGCAGCGATATGTTTGGCTGACATGCCTTTGTTCTCAATTAAATGAGCAATTTTATTGATGATAACGCGAGTTTTGCCCGAGCCAGCGCCGGCCAAAACCAGACATGGACCATCGACGTATGTGACTGCGGCTTGTTGTTCAGGGTTTAATCGCATGAGAACTAGACTATGAAAATTAAGAGTGGCTTAAACGGGGCGGAATAGTAACAAAAAAATAATGAAGTTAGTATTTTTCCCTATTGTTTGGGAGAACAACATATTCATATCATGGACTTAACAAATCTGACCTCTGGTTAAATTTGTTTTTTTACCAAATAAATATGATATTTCTGATATTCATTGACTACAATTATACCGATATACAGGACAAAACAACTTTTTGGAGAAACTATGAAAAAGTCGGCGTTAACCATGGTTTTAGCTTTAGGTATAACAAGTACGAGTGCTTCAGCGTTTGATTACTTCTTTCAAACAGGCCGCTCGGCAGGATACGGCAGCGCTGGTACCACCTATGCTCACTGGTCTGCAGCGTCAAATTATAACCCTGCGTTGATAGGTTCAGCGTCTGGTGATAAATCGAAAAAAGACTTTTTCTTGGTTTTACCGAATTTTAGAGGTAATGCGGCGACTAATAAAACGGTTGATGAAATGGACGATTTATTCACTGAGTTTGAAGAAGTGAATGATGAGTTCGACCAACGTGACAATATCGACCTATTAGAAGGTGATATTCAAGATCTACAAGATGCCATCGACTTATCAAACCGTATGGTTGATGCGGTAGGTGATATTGATGGTTTAGGGGGGAACGGCGGTTTTGGTTTTGGCACAGCTGCGGGTCTTTCATTCAAAAAGTTTGCGGTCGGCTTACATTTAAATACCCATTTTGCCGGTGGCGGCTCAGCTAATGTTGATGAAGAAGATTTAGCATTATTAAGACGTTACACTAAACTTGCTCAGGTATTAAAAGATGATGTAAGACCATTATACGATAGTGCCAATGAATTAGAAGCCGAAGCGAACGATGCAGCTTTAAGGGCGGAGGCGTTAGAAGATGCTTTTAACAATGGTACTGCGACACAGGAAGATTTTCAAGAAGCTCAAGCCTTAGCCGATTCATTGGAAATACAAAAAAATGAAGCATTAGCACTTGCTGAAACAGCTAAAGAAACTCAAGCGGGTATAGAAACTGAGTTCGCTGATATCTTTAATCCAGACACGCAAAGTATTGAATTTGACGAAAACGACTTGCAATCAAATGGCCGTTTTGCAGGAATTGGCTGGTTTGAAGTTGGTGCAACAATAGGTTCAAAATGGCAACTTAAAAGTGGTAAAACGGTTAGTGCAGGTGTGACATTAAAATCGGTACATATTGAGTTATATGATTATGTTGCCAACGTATCCTCTATTGATACTGGTGATGTAAATGGCGATGACTATCGTGCTCAAGAAGATTTTGCTACCGCAGATGTAGGCGTTATTGTCGGTTTAGATCCAATGGATAAGTGGCGTATTGGTGCGACAGTGAAAAACATCAGCGGCACTACCATCAAGAGTAATGGCTTACGTTTGCCAGAAGGTGTTGATGAGCTAACATTTGAAGTGGAACCTCAAGTCCGAGTTGGTACAAGTTATAACGGTGGCTGGTATCGTATAGCGGCGGATATTGATTTAACTGAGTCTTCAGGCCCCGTTACTTCAGATGGTGAACAGTTCTTCCAAGGCACACAATATGCGAATGTTGGGGCAATTCTCAACGCGTTTAACTTTGTTGAGTTAAGAGCTGGATATCGTCACAATATGGCATCAAGTGATGTTGTTAGTAAGAATGATGAAGCAAGTGCTGGTTTGGTTACGTTAGGCGCTGGTTTGTACTTAGGTCCAATCCAAGCGGATTTAGCATTTCAGGCCAGCCCAGATGGTGATGAAATTGGATTTGGCTTCCAGTCAATGCTGACTTTCTAATATTGTGAATATACACCATTAAACAAAAAGCCAGCAATGCTGGCTTTTTTTGTGATCACTGACCCGTCCTAAATAAGGTTGACACTTTTCCAACTTAAATTTGGAGAATGTTGTGAAACCTATATCAAAGAGAACTCAAAAAGATTATTCACTCGCCTTTAAATTATCGATCGTTGATAAAGTAGAAAAAGGCGAATGTACATACAAACAAGCGCAAGACCACTATGGTATCCAAGGGGCTTCAACCGTTTTAGTTTGGCTTCGTAAGCATGGTCGACTAAATTGGAGTAAGGGAACACCTAATCATATGAGTGAGGCTACCGGTATGTCAGAGCCTAGAGATCTAACGCCAGAGCAAAAAATTAAAGCCCTTGAGAAAGAGTTAGAAGATACCAAGTTAAAAGCCAAGTTTTTTGAAACAATTGTCGATGTGCTTGATAAAGACTTTGGGGTACGTATCACAAAAAAGCAACGCGACAAGTTATTGAACAGGAAAACATAGCCAAATTAACGGTTAGTAAAGCGTGTAGATACCTTGGCATTACTCGACAAGCCTATTACAAACGCCGTAAAGTCAATGCTGCGAAAGACCAACTTGAAGAGCTCGTCTTGTCGTTTGTAAGGCTAGAGCGCATGACTCACCCTCGCATTGGTACGAGAAAGCTACAGTACATAATGCAACAGTCAAAGCTGCGCATAGGCCGAGACCACTTGTTTTCCTTGCTGAGAGTAAACCGTTTATTAGTTCCAACCAAACGAGCTTATCACCGAACAACACATAGCCTGCACCGGTTTTATAAACACCCTAACCTCATAAAAGATGGGATTGAATTAACGCGTCCAGAGTAATTGTGGGTAGCGGATATCACTTACCTGCCAACGAATGAGTGCGAGTCCTATTTAAGTCTAGTAACGGATGCTTACTCAAGAAAAATAGTGGGCTATAGCCTAAGTGATAATTTAAAAACGAGCTCAGTAAAACAGGCGTTTAAACAAGCATTGAAAAGTAGAA
Organism: Gammaproteobacteria bacterium; assembly: GCA_013373245.1. Lineage (GTDB taxonomy): Bacteria > Pseudomonadota > Gammaproteobacteria > Enterobacterales > Alteromonadaceae > Psychrosphaera. The sequence continues at coordinate 730 of JABXID010000191.1, read as the reverse complement.
AAGTCATTTCTCCCCTTATTCATCATTCTGATAGAGGGATTCAATACTGCTCCAATGAGTACCAGCAGATGCATGATAAACATGGAATAATCTGCTCAATGACCGATGGGTACGACTGCTATCAAAATGCTTTAGCTGAGCGAATGAATGGGATTTTAAAAAATGAATATTTACTGATAAAGCCTAAGAACTTAGAAGAAGCTAAGGAAATGGTGAAGCAGTCAATTGATATCTATAATCAACGAAGGCCACATACGGCTTTAAAATACAAAACGCCCGATGAAGTTCATCGAGCGTTTTAATCTCAAAAGTGTCAACCCATACTAGGACGGGTCACACTCATGAAGATAGTATTTATTAGTTTAGTTGCTCTTGCTTTTGCCAATTTGTTACCTGCCTGGTCAAAGAACCTTGAGAAACAGTTACTGATTGACGTTACTCAGTTATCTAGTGATGTGATGGCTGGTCGAAAGCCCAATACTCCTGGTCACAAAGCCGCTCAACAATACATTATTAAGCAATTCAAACAGTCAGGCCTAAAACCCTTGGGTAAGGGATATCAGCAGGTGTTTAATTACCAAAAAGGAGGTCGCTCTCAGCCTGGTGTAAACTTGTTAGGAAAAGTGGAAGGGACTCTATTTGCAGAGCATTACATAGTTGTAAGTGCTCATTATGATCATTTAGGCCAAAGTGGCAATCGTATCTATCACGGCGCTAATGATAATGCTTC
>JABXID010000034.1 GCA_013373245.1 Gammaproteobacteria bacterium | reverse complement strand
GGCGAGCACGTGATTGTGAAGGTTGTTTTCATGTTGTTTAGCGTATGCAAATGCACCTAATAATCCAACTTCTTCAGCGCCAAACATAACAACTCGTATAGTACGTTTAGGACGTTTCGGTAAATTGGCGATTAGTTTGGCCGCAGCCGTTGTGATCGCAACGCCAGCGCCGTCATCTACTGCGCCAGTACCTAAATCCCAGCTGTCCAAGTGACCGCCAATTAGAACAATTTCTTCTGGTTTTTCGCTACCAATTAAATCTAATACCACGTTGCCACTTGTGACTTCACCTTGCCAATCTGAACCGGAATGCAAGGAAATAGCTAGTGGTTTTTTAAGGTTATGTAAACGGCGTAAGTGGTCTGCATCAGGGTTTGAAATAGCAATAACTGGAATATTGGCCCATTTGTCGCCATCTTTACTCATCATACCGGTGTGTGGAAAACGGTGAGAGTCGGAACCCACGGAACGAACTACTAATGCTTCAGCGCCACCTCGCTGTGCATGTTGCCAGCCGATACGACGTTTTTGGTTTGACGGGCTGTAACCTTCGCCTGTTTGGCTTTTTACCATAGGTTCGCCGTCAACAAAGGCTACTTTGCCTTTTAGCGAACCGTCTTTTATGGCTTTCAACGCGTGGATGTCACGAAAATAAACAATCGGCGCATTTATTTCTTGTTCACTCGGAGCTGCACCACCTAATGCAGAACCATAAAGTTCTTGATTGTATGGAGAAGTTAAAGATATGTGAAGGTGACCTCGATCCCAAAAAGGCATTGTAAATTCTTCAATTACAGCACGGTCAAAACCAAGTTCTTTACCTAACTCAACCCCCCAGTCACGCGCTCGTTTTTCAGCTTCAGAACCGCCTAAACGTGGCCCAATTTCTGTTGTTAATGATTCTACAATCTCATAACCGAGATCGCTTTTTAGTGCCGTCTGCATCAACTGTTGAGCGGTTTGTTTTTGCTCATCGGTGATTAGACTGTCCTTGGCCGCTGCGCTAATTGATAAGGTGCAAAAGATTGCGCCCAGCGTAATATTTTTAAGAGCTTTCATAGCTTCTCCATTTACTAGCTTGGTAGGGGATTTGTTTGGTTTATACGCGATTTTAATTCAACGAATTTAAGGTGGTTAGTTTGACATGCAACCGATAAAGCTAGCAACAGATATTACGCATTCCTATCTTGCACTTCCTTGGATTTAACTCATAACTTTCTAGTAATTAATGCAAACGAATTCAAGAGAGCACAAAACAGGAGTGGCCGATTCTCAATATTAGAAAGTTGTTTAGATACCTTCCAAAAATAGAGAGCATAGACTAGATGAAAACATTTTATTCAACACTGGTTCGCACGATATGATTGTTAGTGTCCGCAGTAAGTTATGCCAATCAAAAAACATTGGTTATAGAAAAGGATCTAATGACGGACGTAAGAGAGAGTTTTCAGGTGGTTGGCGAGTTTAATCAATGGCAATTTGCTCAATTTTCCCAAATGCGTTGGAACGAACAAGAAAAAAATTATCATTTTCATTTAATTGACTGAGCGCACAATCATCTTTGTCTACAGAAGACAGTAACTTGCTAAATTCAGTAAAAACAGAGGGATTATGAGGTACAGAAGTACAAATGCTTTGCGTGGAACTAAAGCGATTACTAATTCTTTCACCGCTGTTGAACCATCTGTAAAACTACTTAAAAGCAAAGCAGCTATTGCCGGGCTATAGGTATAAAACAAGTTTTGAAATATTTGACTAATGTTTGGAAAAAAGACCATGTTAAGTAATTAAAAAGCGGTGCGATAGTTAATGTCAGTAGAAAAGTGAGGAAGGTAAAAGCAATTAACGGATGAGCCTGCGTAACACTTGCAATCCTTACTTTCATTGATTTTCCTAATTCAAATTTGCAACAAAAATAGAGCAGTTTATTCGGTTTTCAACTCAATCTAAGTAAAATATTTTTACTTATTTTGTGACTATTTCAAACCCCGTGCGAATAATTAGGCAAATACTAAATTGTCTTAACTTTTTTAATACAAGGCATGGTAACCACCTAAAATATAAGTGTTATAGAGGAATTAAAGATGAAAGCGCAAGAGGGAGTGAATGAACAAAAATAAAAGAGCGTTATTTACTCAGAGCATGGAAGAACACAAGGGAATTATTTACAAAGTGGTAAATTCCTACTGCCAAAGTTTGGATGAAAGACAGGACTTAGCGCAGGAAATATTAACAACTATGTGGCTAGCATTTGATAAGTACAACACAGAGTTTAAGTTTTCCACATGGATGTACCGCATCGCACTGAACGTCGCAATTTCTTACTATCGAAAAGACCGTAAACATCAAGATAACGCCGTGCTTGATGACGAGTGTTTATTGCTTATCGTAGACAAGCCGAAAGAAGGTGAGCGGAGTGAAGAAATTAATCTGTTGTATCGGTTTATCTCACAGCTTGACCAGTTAAATAAGGCGATTATGTTGCTGTATTTAGAAAATGAGTCGTACGAAAGCATCGCCCAAAGTTTAGGGATCAGTAAAACCAATGTCGCCACCAGAATAGGGCGAATAAAAGAAAAATTAAGAAGTCAATTTGCAACACAGGAGCCTTAACATGAACTTAGACGAGATGAAAAAAACTTGGTTGCAGGAATCTGATGACAGCGCGTCCGCTATTAAAATAAATCAAACTCTGTTAACTGAAATGAAAATAAACAAACAAATGCAACAGCTTAGCAATATAAAGTGGGCGCGAATGCTGGAGAGTCTTGTTTTCTTTGGGTGTGTTATTTTGTTAGGTCAGTACCTAGCGCAAGATTTTGCGACATCTGCGCCAAAGATTTCCGCTTTAATTTTAATTGTGTTTGCGATTATCGGCATGGCTGGCAATATTGGCCAAGTCGTTTTGATATCACGAATAGATTTTTCTCAGCCAATTGGGCAACTGCAAAAAACTATGTATCAGGTTTGTGGTCATAAATTGCTGCTAACTAAATTGTTGCTGATGTCTACCCCTTTTTATTTAGCGTATGTATTCATTGGTTTTGATGTTCTGCTCGGAGTCGACTTATTCGTCCATTTAGAACAACACATGATTTGGTTTTATTCCACAACCTCAATGTTATTGCTCGCTCTCACTGCTTGGTTTTCATTGAAGCTGCACTACAAAAACATCAATATAAACTGGGTTAAACGCACTATTCAGCTTATCGTTGGTGAACGCTTGGTCACTATAGCGCAGTTTATTAACCATATTGAATCTGATGAAGAAAATCGGGTAAAAGGTAAATAAGGCGAGGAGCTTGTCTTCAGACGAATAAAAATAGCTTGGGGGAACATTCTTCCCTCCTATTTTATTTAGTAGTCTAAATCGAAATTAATTTAAAGGCCGCGCATACCTAGAATGGTTTGAATAAATGGCCTCAGTGCATTGCAGCTATCGAGTTACACATGGCACCAAATGATTTCAATTAACTTTAGAGCCGATTTTTGTAAACAGTAGTGTATAAATTTCATTTGAAAATCGAGCTTTTTAACAATTGGAAATTGACTCTTTTAAAATCAGTTGCTTATAGTTTTTATTCCGTAAAACTAGCAAAACCAGTTTCATGGCATAAACTTTAGTTAAGTTAAAAAAAACAAGGCTATGTTATGAAACCTGCCAATCAAGTTGTTTTACTTCTATTTAGCTTTCTACTCTGCCTCTTTTCGTTTCAAGCGTTTGCTGAAAACAATCATTGTAAATTAACTTTAGGATACGACAGTTGGGAACCCTATCAGTACTTAGACGTAGGTAACGAGGTTAGGGGGTTGGATATTGACTTAATGCTTATGGTTACCAAACGTATGTCTTGTAAAGTGGATTTTAAACAAGGCGCATGGATAGATTTACTGGCTCTAATGAAAAATGGAGAGATTGACGTGTTGCTTGGCGCATCAAAGACTGAGCGACGTGAACAATTTGCCTTGTTTAGTGAACCTTACAGAACAGAACAATTTACCTTGTACGTTAAAAAAGACGACAAACAAGCGCACCAATTAAAAACGTTTAGTGATTTTATCGCCAACGGTAAAAAGCTCGGTGTTATGGACGACTATTATTACGGCGACGAAGTTAGCCAGTTACAAGATTCTAATGAAAATGGTCAATTTGTTAGTGCCATTATTGGTGAAATGAATATTGCCCGGTTACTTGATGATAATATCGATGCCTTTATCGAGGATAGTATTGTGGGTGCATCTATGATCCGAAGAAAAGGGCTTTCAACATTAATCGTTCCGCACAATTTATCGATCACTTCCAGCGATGTTTATGTCATGTTCAGTAAAAAATCGGTCTCGCCAGAGATAGTAAAACGCTTTAATCTTGGGTTAAAAGGTGTCAAACAATCAGGTGAGTATGACGCGTTGCTAAAAATGTACAAACTTTAGAGCATAGAACAAGGTAATCATTTGGTTAGCTAAAAGGTAATGAAAGTAGTTCTAATCAAATCACATTACCATTAACAGAAATTTATCTTCTCAAGAAACACGTAAAGGGTAGAAATACTTTCTACCCCACCATCTTAATCGTAGTCTGATGCATAAGTGTCCTCATATGAATGAGAGTAAAGCTCGAATAGGTTGCCAAAAGGGTCTTCTAAAAAAAACTTTGAGCTTGTTTTAGTTCATCTTTAGGGGGATAACGGTGAATATCCATACACCAATTACGGTTCGGACTCATACAACTACGCTCAAGCACATTGGATAAATGAATATTTTGGCGAACGGCCTATTAACCGCCTCGATAATGTCAGACAAGTTTATCAAAGTGTTGATGTTGAGGATTTTGCTTATGCAGTATTAGACAAGGAAAAACACTCTGACAAAAAATAAACCCCTATGCTTTGGCTTTTTCACCTGTGTTCTAAAGACTCATGGCTCTGAGAAGCTTTGTGCTCAAAAAACAAAAGCAAAAATAGAAGAGGGCAGTTAGGTTAAGTCCTTATGAATAATTTACTATAAAGTAATTTATTTAACGTCCTATCTAAGAAGGGGTTAGAGTTCTCCGCCTTTTATTAGTTACTCTGTTTTATCCTTAAACTCACATAAGTCTTCAATAATACGCGCGCCACATTTAGATTTACGGGCGGTGCATACATAACGGCCATGCAAAATTAACCAGTGGTGTACGTGTAGTGGTCAACTTTAAATTCTTTTGGTACGACTTTTAGCAGTTTTTCTTCGACTTCTTTAACGTTTTTACCTGGGGCAAACTTAGTGCGGTTGGATACACGGTCAATGTGGGTGTCCACGGCGATGGTTGGCCAGCCGAAGGATAATAAAGATAGATCTTTTTTAAGGTTATGCTTCACGCTAGTAGTTCCACTATGGATAACTCGCAGTAATGAGAATGTTTAAACAGATGATTAAGGGCTTAGGTTATTTAAAACACAGAAGGCAACGGACTTTAATTTCTTTAAACGTGATGAAATAGTTGTGCTTAACGAATTTGAACAATTGAACGAATTGGTTATTGCTTGAACCTTTAGCATAAAGGCTAACTGAATATCCCCTTTTTAGATGAATGAATTCTTATTTAATTGTTAATTTGGGCTTTTAACAATGAATTTTTAACATCTTCTCTTATGGTTTCAGGTATTTTTTCTTGGTGCATACGCTTGAGTTCCGTCGTGAGCTTTTCTACCAAATGTGCATGCTTT
>JABXID010000207.1 GCA_013373245.1 Gammaproteobacteria bacterium | reverse complement strand
CAGGATTCGAACCTGCGACCAATTGATTAAAAGTCAACTGCTCTACCAACTGAGCTAATGACCCAACAATACTTAATGCACAACAAAAGAACATTACGTTCCGTCGCTGCGGGCGCATATAATACTTATTTAAAATTCTGGCGCAAGTTATTTTATTAAAAATTTTAATTATCGGCGCTTTAGATGATTTTTTACACAAAAGCGCCAAAAATATAACTTTTCTTAGAGGAAAAAGTTCTAATTGAGCGAAGATAAACGAGAAGAAGCCAATTTTGCAGAATTGGTATCTGGATAATCGGCAATAACAGTTTCAAATAATTTCTTAGCTGCGGCTTCATTACCAAGTTTTTGTAACACTGTACCTTGTTTCAACAAGGCATCGCTTCGTTTATTAGATTCAGGGAAATCGTTGATCACTTTGTCAAAATGACCCCGCGCTTCACTGTATTCAGATTTATTAAACAATAATTGTCCTAACCAATAATGCGCGTTGGCAATAAACACTGAATTAGGGAATTGAGAGATAAATCGTTTGAATTCTGGAATGGCGTCATCATAACGGCGCTCTTTTAAAATCAAATTAACGGCTTGATCATAAGCGTCGTTTTCATTCAGTGATGCTGAATAAGAGGCGTCAACTTGAGAGTCGGCAACTTGCTCTGGTTGTGGTGAAGCGGCAAGAGGTTGCTGAATATTCTCTAAGCGGCGTTCTATTTCGATATAGAGTTCACGCTGTCGATCAACTATTTGATCAATCTTGTGGGCATGAGTTTCCGTTTCGCCACGTAACTCACTCAACTCTTCTTGCAATTCAGACAATTGCTGCTGCAAATTGACTTGTGCAGCACCTCTCGCCTGAATTAATCGTTGAAGCTGATTGAGTTGCTCCGCTAACCCCGATTCATTATCAGAGATGTTATTAATTGGTGCTGCTGCAAAGGCAGCACCGCTAACTAGCATTAAAGAAACTAATGTTAATTTCATTTGGGAGCAACTTACCTATTAGTAAACTAAAACAGCTCGACGGTTTTTAGAGAAACCTTCTGTTGTACGAGACAAGTCGATTGGTTTTTCTTCACCGTAAGAAACTGTCGTGATCTGGCTACCCATTACACCTAAGCTTTGCAGGTATTGAGCAACTGCTTTAGCACGGCGCTCACCTAAGGCAATGTTGTACTCAGGAGTACCACGCTCGTCACAGTGACCTTCAATCATTACCGTCGTGCTTGGGTTCTTAACTAAGAAGTCAGCGTGGGCTTGCAATAATTCTAGGTATTTAGCGTCAACTTTTGATTTATCATAATCAAAGTAAATCGTTTGATCTTGACGTAACTCTTCGAACTTCTCTTCTTTAAGCTCTTCTGCTGTCTTTTCAACCGCTGCAACACCAGTTTGTACACCACTGCCTGCACCGTCAGCACCGTTTGCGGCACCAGTTTCAGAACTATTCGCTGCATTTGTTGTTTGAGAAGTTCCGTCCTGATCGTCAGAAGTTGCGCCACATGCAGTTAAAACTAATGCCGGGATCGCAATAAGTAACGCTTTTGTAATTGCACTAACTTGCATTGTATATACCTTTTTACTTTTTATATTTAATTTAAAAATGGCGACCACGCAGGCGACTTAACCTGTCCATGCGTTGCCGGTAATCTTGCTTTAAAACGTCCGTCGATCGAAACCAAAGCCAACACCTGACCACTGCCATGCATTGTACTGTAAATAATCATAGAGCCATTTGGCGCTATACTCGGACTCTCATCTAACCTTGTTTTGGTCAGGATTTGAAAATTACCTGACTCAAACTCTTTTTTCGCAATGTGATACTTACCTTGTGTTCGATTCACCATAACTAGATGTTTTCCATCCGGAGTAATCGAGCCACCTAAGTTCATATCGCCATCAAAAGTTAGCCTTTTCACACGCTTAGTTTCTAAATCTACTTTATATAGCTGTGCATTTCCACCCCGTTCTGAGCTGAAAACAATAAATTTTCCATCGGGAGACCAGCTAGGCTCCGTATCAATCGTTCTATGTCTGGTCAGTCGCGTTAAAGTTTTGTTAGCTAACTCCAGTAGGTACAATTCCGGATTACCGTCTTTCGATAGCACAATAGCCAACTTCTGACCATCAGGGCTCCACTGTGGCGCACCATTAATCCCTTCATATGAGGTCAAAAGTTCACGTTTTCCACTGTAAATATCCTGAATGTATACCTGTGAACGGCTATTTTCAAAAGTTACGTAGGCCAGTTTATTGCCATCAGGAGACCAAGACGGCGACATCAAAGGTTCTTTAGAACGCAAAAGTACTTGCTCGTTTTCACCATCATAGTCAGCAACTATAAGCTTATATGGATAAACATCGCCATGTTTGATTGTCACATATGCAATTTTGGTAAGAAACGCACCGCGTTCGCCCGTTAGCTTTTCATATGCGATATCGCTAATACGGTGGGCATATCGACGGAATTGACTCGGAGCGATAACCACTTTTCTGCTGTCGATAATATGATCTTTAGTTTCAACCAAACGACCATCTTTCAGAACTTGAACCTTACCACCAGTAATTTGCCCGCGTAATACATCAATTAACTCGAAGCTAACAACAAAACGGTCAAGCGCTTGGTCAGTAATCGAACCAACCAAAATAGCCTCAACGCCTGCTGCCGTCCAAGATGAATAGTCAACTTCACTGTCGGTCATTGGTAATTGAGGCATACTTCCTACATCAATTGGGCTGAACTTACCGCTGCGCATAAGATCCGCCGCTACTATCTTGCTAATATCGACAGGAAACTCTGCAATGCCTTCATATTTAAATGGTACCACTGCAATTGGGCGAGCTGTGTCAACACCTTCGGTAATGACGATTTCAAGGGCCGCGTTTACGGGTTTTGTCCAACTCAATACCACCATTAAACAAACAAAAATAATTCTTTGAGTCATCTTAAAATTCTGGCTCCACCGTTAAATTAATATCACGTAACTGCTGATATACATCTTGTTCTTTTGACACAGGTAACGTTTCCGCTTTTAATACCGCGCGCTCTGCGGCTTGGCATATTTTACTTTCACCTGATAAAACTTTTACTCGCGTCACTAGACCGCTAAAAGCAAGTTTTATGTTCAATCGACAAGATTTACCCTTCATGGTTTCATCAACGATTAAATTTTGTTGTATTTTTGCGGAAATCAACGCCTTGTACTTCTGGACTTCCGTCAATACCACTTTATTCCGCGCCTTTTGTCGCGCGGCTTGTTCAAGCGCAAGTTGCTCTTGAAGTAACTTTTCTTGCAACGCCTTTTCTTGCGCTATGCGTTCTTGACGCTCTTTTTCTATTCTCGCGGCTTCTTCTTTTTTCCTGCGCTCTTCTTCAAGGCGTTTACGTTCTTCTTCTTCTCTCTTACGTTTTTCCGCAGCTTCTCTTAATGCCTTTTGCTCAGCTTCTTTTTTCGCCTTCGCTTCAGCAGCTGCTTTTTCCGCAGATTTAGCTTCTTGCTCTCGTTTTAAACGCTCAGCACGAGCTTTTTCAGCTTTTACTTTTTCAGCTTGAGCTTTTCTTTTTGCTTCTTCTGCTGCTCGTTCGCTTTTTGACTTCTCTTGGTCTAAGCGTTTTAGCCTGCGTTCTGCTTCTTTGGCTCTGTTTTCAAGTTCTCGAACTCGCTTTTCTTCTGCTGCTTTGGCGTCGGCTTTTTGCTTTTGAATTTCTTTTACTTGCTGTTGTAGCGTTGCTTGGTCAATTACCACAGCATCAATCGCTTTCACCTCAAGTTCTGTCGGTTTGTCTGGCTTAGGCGCTTCAAAGTGAAAACTGAACACCAAAATCACACCAAAAACAATGTGAACACCAAACGACTTTAATACATGTGTTAAATATCCAGACGCCAACATTAGTTTTTAGGCTCCGTCATTAAACCGACCGAAGGCGCACCTGCCCGTTGCAACAATACCATGAGGTCAACAACATGTTCATACGCAATTTTACGGTCTGCTTTTACGATAACTGGTATTTGTGGGTCGACTTGTAATTGTGCTGCAACTACAACCGCTAAATCAGTTGCTGTCATTGGCGTTTTGGAATCACCCTCTGTAGATATGAAGTACAGACCTTCCGCATCTATTGAAGCAATAATGGGTTGTTTAGAGTCTTCATCAAGTGGTTGTGAGTCGGCTTGTGGCAAGTCGACTTTCACACCTTGTGTTACCAAAGGTGCTGTCACCATAAATATAATAAGCAGCACCAACATTACATCAATGTAAGGCACCACATTAATTTCCGCTACCGGTTTTCTCTTACGACGTTGCATTTGCATATAGATTTAAACCGCTGTGCTCACGTTAGACGTAACTTGGCGTTGTAATAAGTTGGCAAACTCTTCTGTGAAGTTATAGTAATTGGTTTCCAATCGCTCAACACGTCGAGCAAAGCTGTTATACGCAAGTACCGAAGGAATGGCAGCAAAAAGGCCCATTGCTGTAGCAATCAAGGCCTCAGCAATACCAGGAGCAACCATATTCAATGTCGCTTGTTGTACTTCACCTAATGCTAGGAAGGCATTCATTATGCCCCAAACCGTACCAAACAACCCTATATAAGGACTGATTGAACCAATGGTTGCTAAGAAACTTAAATGACTTTCCAAGCCTTCTACTTCGCGAGATAACCTAACTCGCATGGCGCGGTTAGTGCCTTCAATTAAAACTTTAGGTGCGCCAGAAGAGTTTTTCTTTAACTTCGCAAATTCTTTAAATCCGTCTCGGAACAAAGACTCTAAACCCTCTGATGTTTGTCGCGCAGAAATTTCACTGTACAAACGAGCTAAATCAACACCAGACCAAAAGCGTTCTTCGAACTTTTTTAGTCCTTGCTCAGCCTTGGTTAATACGTTGCGACGTTGAAATATCAATGCCCAAGATACGATGGATAGTCCAAGTAATGTGATCATCACCAGCTTAACAACAAAACTGGCTTCTAAAAATAAACCCCAAAAACTAATTTCAGCTTGCACTATTTTAAAACCCCTAAGATAAGATCAGGTATGGCCGACGGCTTCATCACCTTTGTATTAACGCACGCAACTTGTACTTTTGCAGAGAACACAAGTTGTTCATTTTTATTTATTATGGTTTGCTCAAACTCAACACTGGCTCTTTTTATATGGACGATTTTCGTTTTTACCAGTAATTGTTCATTAAATTTGGCTGCTATTTTGAAATCAATATCCATTGATTTCACTACAAACGCTATATTGTGCTCAAGATACGCGTCTTGTTCAATACCTAGATCACGTAAATACTCGGTTCTCGCTCTTTCGCAAAACTTTAAATAATTTGCGTGATATACGATGCCACCGGCATCAGTGTCTTCGTAGTACACACGAATTGGAAAATTGAAGGACATAAAGGCTATCTTAACCTATTTGAATAAATATTCAGGCATTGTTTCAAATATTGAATAGATAACCAAGAATTTTGCTTAACACAACAAGAAATACAACTTTAACATTAGCTAAGTTATAGTTGAATAAATTTAATTTCCTTTATAAACAATAGGATAAAAACAATAACAAAAACAATCGAAAATCAAATCATTACTAATTCTAATGCGAAAATGTAATTTTTTTAGTTTGAAGTATTTACTCTAGTCTTTAAAATGCGCGCATCGATTAGGCACCCAATATGTTTAATCGGTGTGAAGTATTTTTACTTCTCCTATTCATGTTCCCTGGATTTATTCCTTTATATGTTTTTGCCCATCCTAGCGATGGGCTTTTTTTTGCCTCAAGAATGAGGTAACACCTGATCGCCATGGATGGCGAATGAAGGTGTCATGCAGGTACAGCGTACTCGAAAACCCAGTTAACTGAATCCAACCTACCTATTTAGCGCAACATCGAAGCTATAGGGACATTTTAGCTTCGTGTTCATAATTTCCATTTTCTAAAAGAAGTATGTATTACTCAACTCTCTAGCTAATGAATGGCGAATGAAGGTGCCATGCGGGTACACCGTACTCGAAAAACCAAGTTATCTGAATCCAACCTACCCACTTAGCGCAGCATCGAAACTATGGAGACACTTTCGCTTCGTGTTCATAATTTCAATTTTCTAAAACAAGTATGTATTAATCAACTCTCTAGCTAATGGGAGTGCAATGAAGGTGTCACAAAAATACAGTTTACTCAGAGACCTAGAATCCAAACTAATCAATTTAAACAACACCGAAGCAACAAAGTCGCTTTGAAATCTACTAAAAATCATTACAGGATTATCAAAAAATCATAACCCTGATAGTGCTTGTACAGCAGTTAGAAACGATTGCTACTTATCAGGTAAATCGAAACCTAAATGAGTATATGCTCTGGGCGATGCAATTCGACCTCTTGGTGTTCGTTGCAAAAAACCTTGTTGAATAAGGTACGGTTCAATCACATCTTCAATCGTATCCCGCTCTTCACCAATCGCGGCGGCTATATTATCCAGACCTACAGGGCCGCCATCGAATTTTTCAATGATAGTCGATAACAGTTTGGTATCCATGTAGTCAAAACCTTCGGCGTCTACATTGACCATGTCGAGCGCTTGCTGTGCGATGTCAGTTGACACTTTTCCGTCACTCTTTACATCCGCAAAATCGCGAACTCGACGTAATAGTCGATTTGCGATTCGAGGAGTGCCTCTTGACCGCTTCGCCACCTCAACTGCTGCCTCGTCGTTCATATCCATATTTAAAACGCCAGCACTGCGGCTAATAATATGTGCTAAATCAGGGATTTTATAAAACTCTAAACGTTGAACTATGCCAAACCTATCGCGAAGTGGAGAAGTTAAAGCTCCAGCTCGTGTGGTTGCGCCTATCAGCGTAAATGGTGGTAAATCGAGTTTAATTGAACGGGCCGCTGGACCTTCACCTATCATGATGTCTAGCTGATAATCTTCCATTGCTGGATAAAGCACTTCTTCAACCACTGGGCTTAACCTATGAATTTCGTCGATAAACAAAACATCATTTTCTTCGAGATTTGTTAGTAGTGCAGCTAAATCACCAGCTTTCTCTAAAACCGGTCCGGAAGTTGTTTTGATGCTCACTCCCATTTCATTAGCAACTATATTAGCCAGTGTTGTTTTGCCAAGCCCTGGAGGTCCAAAAATTAATAAATGGTCGAGCGCCTCACTTCTATTTCGTGCAGCTTGAATAAAGATCTCCATTTGATCTTTTACGTGCGGTTGACCTTGATAATCCTCAAGCAATTTAGGGCGTATTGCGCGATCGATCACTTCATCTTCGCGTAATTCTTGAGCCCCAACTAACCTATCTGCTTCTATCACTTTTAAATTCCAATT
>JABXID010000041.1 GCA_013373245.1 Gammaproteobacteria bacterium | reverse complement strand
CACGGCGAACATATTTGGGGCGGACCTCCAGGTTCACCAGAAGAAGACGGTGACCGTTTCATCGAAATTTGGAATATCGTATTTATGCAGTTCAATCGCAGTGCCGATGGTACAATGAACCCTTTACCAAAACCGTCGGTAGACACAGGTATGGGCATTGAGCGTATTGCAGCGATTATGCAAGGCGTGCATTCAAATTACGAAATCGATATTTTCCAAAACCTGATCAAAGCCACGGCTGATCTTTTGAACGTGACTGATTTAGAAAATAAATCTTTACGTGTTATTGCCGACCATATTCGCTCTTGTTCATTTATGATTGTTGATGGTGTTATGCCATCAAACGAAGGCCGTGGTTATGTATTACGTCGAATTATTCGCCGCGCGATTCGTCACGGTTACAAATTAGGTGGCACCGATTTATTCTTTAATAAATTGGTTCCTGCCCTTGTAAAAGAAATGGGTGAAGCGTATCCAGAACTCGCTCAGAAACAAGCAGTCGTGGAAAAAATGTTACGCATCGAAGAAGAGCAGTTCGCAAAAACTTTAGAGCGTGGACTGGCTCTGTTGGAAGGCAGTTTGGCTGAGTTATCTGGCACTGAAATTCCGGGTGCGTTGGTGTTCAAACTATACGACACCTACGGTTTCCCAGCCGATTTAACAGCGGATATTGCGCGTGAAAAAGAGTTAACGATAGATGAAGCCGGTTTCGAAAAAGAAATGGCGGAGCAGCGTAAAAAGTCACAAGCAGCATCAGCGTTTGGTGCTGACTACAACGCACAAATTAAATCTAAACACAGTTCTGGCTTCCAAGGTTACGAGAATACCGAATATTCGGCGACTGTAGTTGAGCTATTTAAAAATGGCGAGTCTGTTGCTGAATTATCCGATGGCGATGAAGGCATAGTTATTTTAGACAATACGCCATTTTATGCGGAGTCTGGTGGTCAATCAGGTGACAAAGGTTCTTTAGACTTAAGTGGAGGCTCGTTTGTCGTAAACGACACGCAAAAAATTGGTAATGCGATTGGTCACTACGGTAAAGTGATTGGTTCAATCACTGTGAACTCAAGAGTTGACGCTCAGATCGATCAAGCTCGTCGTAATGCTATCAAACAAAATCACTCTGCAACTCACTTATTACACGCTGCATTGCGTGAAGTGTTGGGTGAACACGTGAATCAGAAAGGTTCATTAGTTGAAGCAGATAAGTTCCGTTTTGACTTTTCTCACTATGAAGGCGTGACTACAGCGCAATTGCAACAAGCTGAACGTTTGGTAAACGAACAAATTCAGCAAAACCACGACTTAACAACCGAGCTAATGCAAATTGATGCGGCTAAAGAAAAAGGCGCAATGGCGTTATTTGGTGAAAAGTACGACGATGAAGTCCGTGTTGTAACTATGGGCGATTTCTCAATTGAATTATGTGGTGGTACACACGTTAGCCGCACTGGTGATATCGGTCTGTGTAAGATTATTTCTGAGGCCGGTATTGCTGCTGGCGTGCGTCGTGTTGAAGCGGTTACAGGCATGGCGGCACTACAACATATTCACTCCTCAGAAGACAACGTTTTGTCTGCAGCTTCATTGTTAAAAGCAGAACCAAATACTTTGGTTGAAAAAGTAGAACAGTCGTTAACTCGCACTAAAACGTTGGAAAAAGAGTTACGTCAATTAAAAGAAAAAATGGCCAGCGAACAGGGCGGTAATCTTGCGGAGCAAACGCAAGAGATTGCAGGCGTTAAGTGCTTAATAGCAAACCTTGAAGCGGCAGATCCTAAGTCACTTCGTGGTATGGTCGACGAACTTAAGAACAAACTAGGCTCAGTAGTTATCATGTTGGCTGCCGTAAATGATGGTAAAGTCAGTTTAATCGCGGGTGTTACTAAAGATTTAGTGGGCAAAGTGAAAGCAGGTGACCTGGTTAATCATGTAGCCTCGCAAGTAGGCGGAAAAGGTGGTGGTCGACCTGATATGGCGCAAGCCGGTGGTTCGCAACCAGAGAACGTACCACAAGCTCTTGCGTCTGTGTCTGAGTTTTTAACTGAAAAGTTAAGCTAATAGACATTGTTCAATGTACTGACTTTAAAATGCCGCACTTTTGCGGCATTTACGTTTATAGGTTTAATACTTAATTGAACGGATATAAGTCATTATCTTTAAAATAGTTAGGAAATATATGGAACGTATTGCTCAATTGTGGCGTCAACCAATGTATATGTTGGCGCTCCTGTGTTTTGGTTGTCTCAGTATGGTGAGTTCAACCCAAGCCAAACAAGCCGATGAATTGTTTAAAACCTACAGTTCTGCGCTGGTGCAAATAAAATCAATTAATATTGGTTCAGGACAGAAATCATCTATAGGTACCGGCTTTTTCATTAGCGAATCGGGCCGCATTGTCACTAACTACCACGTTATTTCCGGCTTTGTGCAAACGCCAGATAAGTTCCGTCTAGAGTATATTGATGAACAGGAGCAAAAGTTTCCGGTGACCGTAATAGCTGTTGACGTTATTAATGATTTAGCATTATTACAAACTGAAAATATCTCTCCGACTTATTTTAATTTAGCGAAGAAACCACCTGTTAAAGGGGCTGATTTGTTTGCGTTAGGTAATCCGCATGACTTGGGTATGATAGTTGTGCCAGGCACATACAACGGTATTAAACAAAACAGTTTTAACGAGCGCATTCATTTTACTGGTTCAATAAACTCCGGTATGTCAGGCGGCCCAACGGTAGATAAACAAGGTGACGTGGTTGGTATTAATGTCGCCACAGCCGGCAATCAAATTGGCTTTTTGGTGCCAGTGATAAAGTTACAACGTTTAGTAGAACACGCAGGTGAAGGTCAAGCCGCTTCTGAAGATGATTTGATAGCTTCAATAAGAGAGCAATTAATTGACAATCAAAACGCTTTGTTCGAGCAATTAATACAAAACGATTGGCAGAGTCAAAAACTCGGGGACGCCAACGTGTTAAAGGAACTAGCCGACTTTATGCCGTGTTGGGGTAATTCCAATAAAGACAAAGAAAAAACCAAGTTTATTAGTGCTTCAAGTAATTGTTCGTTAGATGAACGAGTGTACTTGTCCAATAACTTAACAACTGGACATGTACTGGTTGGGTTTAGTTGGATCAAAAGTGACAGCCTTACCGAATTACAACTTAGTAATTTATACGCCAACACCTTGAATCAGAACTACGGACGCAATAATGCCAAGCAAGAAGACGTGACAAATTATCACTGTGCCGAGGATTTTGTCGAAAACTCAACTAATGATGAATTTAAAAGTGTTACATGTGTTCGAGCTTACAGAAAGTATGAAGGGTTATTTGACGTAACTTATCGCTCTTTATTGTTGGGGAAAGAAAATCAAGCTTTAGTCAGTCGTTATACGCTGCAAGGCGTGACAGAACAAACGGCGAATAATTTCTTTAACAAATTTGTGGAGTCGGTGTCATGGCAATAATTGTTCAACTGGTGACTCGTAATAATAAAGTGTTATCGAGCCATAAGGTCGAGAGTGATATCGCCACTATAGGGAGAGGCTATGATAATGACATCATTTTGCAAGATGAACATGTGTGTCCAAATCATGCGGAAGTGACGCTGCAAAACGGCGAGTTGGTGTTAAAAAATTTAAGTGATATTAACGGTATAAAAACATTAAATAATGGACCGGTTGAGCAAACTAAAGTAATACAATCTGGAGATACTTTTGTATTTGGTAAGGTGGTCATTCGGATATTAACGCCAGACCATCCAGTTGCCCCAACTCGAAATTTAAACATTTTTGAAGATATTAGTCATAGTGTTAACCGTTGGTTCGTGGCGGTGTCTTTTGCCATTGTTTTCTTTTTGAGTTTTACCTATCAGTCATACATTGGCACGATTGACGAAATCATTTGGTCTAAACTTATTGCTAAATCTTTGATGTTGGTATTGGGATTAGCTCTTTTGCCAGCTCTTATAGCCTTGCTAACTTGGTTGTTTAAACGAGAGTTTAAGTTCTTTGCTGCTGCGTCTTTTTGTTTTTGTTTAATTATCTTGTTGCACTGGCTGTCTGCGGTTAGCAGTGTTCTGTACTTCAATGTCGGCTTTCCAAAGAGCCTGGTGTTATTGTCTGATATTATTGAACTTGTCATTTTTGTGGTGTTTTTCTGGGGCGCTTTGTATTTGATGAGTAACATGAGCCAAAAGAAAATTTCTGTTATTTCAGTATCTTTGGTCGCAGTGTTTTATGTACTCACTTATTTAAGCAACCAAAATGATAAGGTTATTTTGGCGCCTAATTATGCAGCTAAGGTATTTTCAGATTCGTTTTTATTTGTAACACCTGTTACGGCTGAGTCGTATACCTCAACTTTAGAATCGCAATTTAAGCAAGCTGCTGAAGAAGCTGTTCGTAGGAACGAAGAGGCTGATGAGTTTAGTAACTAATTCGGTTCGCCAATTAAGAAAAGAGCAGCTAAAAACGTCGAAGCGTGAATTTAAAGCTAGAGGCAGTTTATTAGTACGCTGTCCTGAGTGCTTGCTCGGTGTTGATGATTGTGTGTGTGGTTTAATAAAGCCGCATCAAAGTGATATTGCTGTGTGTATGTTAATGTATCACGCAGAATATTATAAACCTTCAAACACAGGCCAGTTAATTTGTGATGCAGTGCTAGATAATTTCGCGTTTCGATGGTATCGCACAGAACTAGAGGAATCGCTCGAAAAGTTGTTGGCGGATCCTACTTGGTATCCAATTATTGTGTTCCCGCACGATAGTGTGTCCGATGATAGAAAGATCAGCGAAATCCCTGCAAAACCTGATAGAGGCGGTAAGCGACCATTACTGATCTTTTTAGATGGCACTTGGCGTCAAGCTAAGAAGATGTTTATTAAGTCTCCATACCTTGACAATTTTCCGGTTCTGGAAGTTTCTGGTATTAGTAAAGGGGAATATAAGCTAAGAGAATCGCAGCATGAGCATCATTTGAGTACGGTAGAGGTAGCGGCCGCTATTTTTAATCAGGCTGGTGAAACTGATATGGCGAACGATTTGATGACTTTGTTCACTACGTTTCGAAATCGCTATCAACTTCTAAAGCGCTAGCAATATCAATTGGGATTAATGTAACTTCACCCAAGATAAAAAACGTGAATTTACCGAAATATCAGAGCGTTTAAGATTCTTTTTGCTAATACTTAATAAGGGCTTATTTTTGTGGATCTCAATGCTCGCAATAAAGCCTTTATTCAGTGCAGCTTTTGAGTTGGTAATAGTAAACACTGACTTAGACATTGAGTCTAATGTTTCAGAACTCACCCGAAACTCGTTGGTGATATAAATAACGCTGCAATTTTTTCCAGTATCCTCGTTTAAGCTGTCTTTATTAACCACATCAATATTCGGTGGCAATTTACCAAGTTTTTGTTTTTTCTTTAAGATATCGCCGATGGGGTGTGAACTCTCGCCAATAAAACAATAGGTCAGTTGCTGTGGTTTCTCTTTCCAAATGACGTAATTTGCCATTTTATAGATGAGCGCTGCCTTGACAACTTGTTCTTGCGTTGGTGTTGCGGCAGATAATTTAAATACAGGCACAAATATGACTGCAGCAGCCAAAAGCAACAATATTATCAAGTTACTATTTCTTGACTTAAAGAAAGGCTTAATCATCTCGCCCCCCTTTAACATAAGTAGCAGGGAAGCTAAGGTTAAAGCGTGCCCCTTTACCCAATTCACTTTCTACTGAAATACTGCCGCCAAGTGCTTGGGTTACTAAGTTATATACCAAGTGTAAGCCTAAACCGGAGCCGCCTTCACCGCGTCTTGTCGTCACAAAAGGATCGAATATCTTTTGTTTAATTTTTTCTTCTATACCTTTGCCGTTATCTTGAAAACACATGTGGCATAAACCATTTCTGAACGAAATCTCAATATCAATTATACCGGCTTCTATGCCATCAAAAGCATGGATATATGAGTTCATGATCATGTTGATAATGACTTGGTTTATTGGCCCTGGCTTGGTCTTAATTTCTAACTCAGCGTCACAATGCACATTGATGGTATGGTGTGACTTCTTGATGGTTGGCATTAAAGACAATAATACTTCGTCGACAAAACTCTTTAGTTGAACTGAGCGTTCACTGTCGGCACTTTGATCAACCGCCACTTGTTTAAATGAGCTAATAAGATCGGCCGCTCTGTTCAGGTTACGGAAAATTATTTGTGTGTTTTCCTTACCGTCGACCAAGAAAGATTTTAGCTTTTTCGCACTTAACGATTGATTATCAAGGGCGTCCTGAATTTCATCTATTTTGTCGCTTAACATTGTCGAGGCGGTAACACCCAGACCAATTGGGGTATTAACTTCATGCGCTACCCCGGCAACCATTTGTCCCAGCGATGCCATTTTCTCCGACTGGATAACTTGTGACTGGTACTGATGAACTTGCTCTAGTGCATCGAGCAACTCTTGGTTTGAATCTCTAAGTGCTTGGGTGCGGCTTACGACCTTGCCTTCCAAATTTGAGTTCAACTCTTTGATTTCTGACTCGGCATCTTCGAATTGTTTTATTTGCTTAGTGATTTTTAACAGCATCGCATTTACAGAATCTGATAGCGGCTGTAACTCCGATAACCCAGGGCTAGTGACTTTAGAGTTAAAGTGTTTATTAAACGTAAGTTCTTGGATTTCGTGAACAAAACGATTGATAGGCGTGAGAACTCTGCTGCGTATATACTGGGATATGCTATATGCAACTAGGCCAATAATAAGTGCCATAAGGACATTATATTGGAGTAGTTCTTTTATGTTTTCCTCAAAGCTTTTTTTGTACATACGTACATACACGTAACCAATATTTTCGTTACTGATACTGTCTTTAATTTTTTGCGTGAACTCTAAATAGTTATCCGTAAATGTTGGTAACGATAGCGCTTCAATACGATCTATTTGTGGTGCAACAAGTGGAAAGCTTTTTTGATTGTAACTAGTAAAAAATTCTACTTTATCAGTAAGATCATTTTTGCGGTAAATATGAATGTTACTGATAGATTTAATATTTTGTAGAGTAAATAAAAACTCATCAATGCCTGCTTGCTGATCAAAAGCTAGAGGTATTTCTGAATTGAAAGCGATAACTTCGGAGATTGACTTGATAAAACGAACGGCTTCTTCGTCGTTTTTCTTTTCAGTATAATAGGTGGTCGAAAACACAGAAAAAACGAGTGAGATCATTGATACAACCACCAAAGCAATGGTGATTGAACTTTTTAATGAGACTGAGGATTTATTATCTGCCACTACAACCCTGTTACACTTCGTTTCTAATGCTGCTTTGCATTTCCATAACTGCCCTAAATTACCCTTACATTTAGCCAGATGCAATAACTAAATGAGAGAAATTTGCACTATTTGTATGTAACAAAACTGTCTTAAATCACAAATGTAGCGATATCGTTCAGAATGATTTTATTAGAACTAACTAATTAATGACTACTTTGAAACCATACGCTTAAGTTGCTTGTCTGTGTATCCACTCTCAGAAAGGATTTGGCGCCACTCCATGCGGTTAAAGGCTTTTTGTGCATCATTGGCATTATCGTCTAATAAACGCTGAAAATCTGTTTTACAGAAACAAAACAGTTTGTTTCTAAGGTCATCCGTTTTTACCGAGCGGTAGACTAAGTTTGGACAAGTTTTGGTGCGTGAAGGAGCTTGCAAGCAATCGATGTCGAGTGCTTTTGCCGAAGGTGAAATAATAAAACTTATTAACGGTGCGGTTAATATTAAAGGTTTAAGCGAATAGTTGTTCATATTGTTCAAGGTATTTTTGTGCACTTTCAAGCCACAAAAATTTACTGTTCATGGCTCGTACCTGGATATCTACAAATTGCTCTGGATACTCATGGAAAGTGAGTAACCCTTTTCGAATAGCCGCCAGCAGCGCTTCAGGATTAGGTTCAACAAACACTACGCCAGTCGCGTTTATATCGTATAAATCACTGACAGTATCTTTTAAGCCGCCAACTTCTCTGACAATAGGTAATGTGCCGTAGGCAAGAGAATACATTTGAGTTAAACCACATGGTTCAAATAAAGAGGGTACAAGGAAGAAGTCAGCTCCAGCGATATAGGTGTGTGCTATTTTATCTGAATAACCATGTTCGAAGTGCAACTTGTCCGTATATTGTTTTGCGAGTTTACAAAGTTGATCTACATAAACAGGATCGCCTGTTCCTGCAATAGCGATATGAACTTTGTGCAACATTAACTGTTTGATTATTGGCAGTAGGAAGTTTAATCCTTTTTGGTCGGTTAAACGGCACACCATACTGATAAGTGGAGTGTCTTTAGACGGAGTGAACCCACACTCTTTTTGTAACCAAAGTTTGTTCTCAACTTTATCGGCAATACTATCGACCGTGTAATTCTTTATCAAATATGGGTCATTACTAGATGACCAATCTTCGTAATCACAGCCGTTTA
Source organism: Gammaproteobacteria bacterium (assembly GCA_013373245.1). GTDB lineage: Bacteria > Pseudomonadota > Gammaproteobacteria > Enterobacterales > Alteromonadaceae > Psychrosphaera. The sequence continues at coordinate 2,641 of JABXID010000041.1, read as the reverse complement.
AGATACCAGTTACTTTGTCTCGGTTGGCATTAAATACATCAAACAAGTGATGGGAGCCTAATGGCGTTAACAACTCTTGTGCGTAATTAGGGCTAACTGCAATGATTTTATCTGAGTAGTTGATACCTAACTCAATAAAATTGACGTGATCAGAATCATTGTGAAACATATCCGATGGGAAGCGCTGCACTAACGTTGGTAATTGCTGTTTAGCGTATATACCTTGGTACGCACCGTTGTGAATCGACAGAATTGTTTTTACATGGCTGTCTCGCCAGTAAGAGTCTATTTTAATTAGGGCTGGCAAGACAGACGTGTGCCAATCGTTACAGTGGAATATTTCAGGTTTAAAGTTAATTTGCTCAGCAAAGTATTGAAAAAAGTTCAATATCGCTAATGAAAATACAGAGAAGCGCTCCCCGTTATCCTCGTATGGATGATAGGTATCTCCGTATACGCCAGCGCGATTAAACATGCCGTGAACATCAAAACAATAAACTGTGATGTCGTTGACGTTAAACTCGTGAACCGTGATTTTATATTCGGTGTGACTATGTAGCGAAAAATTAAAGCTATGATTTGCAGCAGCAGAAGGCAATTGCTCAGCGACCACTTGATAGTAAGGCAGTGCAACTCTTGCATCTTGCCCTAAATCTTGTAACGCGAGCGGTAATGCCCTGGCTACGTCAGCCAGCCCGCCAGTTTTTATTAAACCTTCGAGTTCGGATACTGCAAATACTACATTCATTTATTTATTCCGTTACTTTTGTGCTTTGTGGTACGACGGTGATGCCTCCTGCTGAAATAGTAAACCCTCGAGCTTTATCTTTTTCAGGGTCAACACCAATTTGGATATCGTCTGCTACTTCAACGTTTTTATCCAATACACATTTGTGCAGGACCACGCCTTTTCCAATTTTATTGCCGCCCATGAGCACGGATTCTTTTATTTCTGAATTAACTCGCACTTTAACGCCGTAACCTAAAACTGAGTGGTCTATAGTCGCGCCAAAAATTTCACAGCCTGACGAGATACTGCTGCTTTTCACCACACTTTCTCGACCATCTCTCGAGGCGCGAATTTGCGCCGCTGGTAATGGTGGATGATACGTACGCATCGGCCAGCGAGTGTTATACATATCTAATTCTGGTTCTTTGATCAGAAGTTCCATATTGGCAGTCCAGTAAGCATCTATAGTACCTACATCACGCCAGTACATTTGGTTGCCGGTATCGTTGGCGATATTGTTACGAGAAAAGTCGTAAACAAACACATCACCTTGCTCACATAATTTAGGAATAATGTCCTTGCCAAAATCATGACTGCTGGTCGTTTTACTTGCGTCGGCTTCAAGTTCTTCGTATAAGGTGTTGGCTTCAAATACATAGTTCCCCATACTAACCAGTGCATACTCTGGCTCGCCAGGCACAGGAGTTGGGTGTTCAGGTTTTTCAACAAAGCCAACCATACGCCAGTTTTCATCAATCTCGATAACCCCAAACGCAGAGGCTTCTTCAATCGGAACTTTTATAGCGGCAACCGTGCATTTCGCTTGTTCCTTAACATGTAAGTTCACCATCTGACGCACGTCCATTTTATAAATATGATCGCTACCAAATACACAAACATGCTCTGGCTCATTTAACTGAACAAAACGCATATTTTGATATATGGCATCTGCAGTCCCTTCGTACCAGCGTTTACCCATGCGCATTTGGGCAGGGATTGGGTCGATAAATCGATCGGTGATACCAGACATGTGCCAAGCTTGGCGTAGATGTAAATTAAGAGATTGTGATTTGAACTGGGTGAGGATATAAATTTTAAGGAAGTCGGAGTTTACAAAATTGTTGAGAACGAAGTCGATGAGTCTATATTGGCCTGCGAAGGGGACGGCGGGTTTACTTCGACTTTTGGTTAATGGAAAAAGACGGGTTCCTTCACCGCCGGCTAAAATCATTGAAACTACTCCAGGCATAAATTTTCCTTAAATATAGATAGATAAAGATACTCCAATGCGACAACTTCCTGCAGTTTGAGTAAAAGCTCAATTTAAATACTAGACTGTGTCTTATAAATGTTAAAGCGATTATTTCTATTTTTAATAACAACCGGTTTTACATATCTAGTAAAGAGTTCAGCATAGGGTAAAAATCCGTTTGCTACCATCCAATACTGGTATGACTTGTTTAAAATTTTAAGGGATTGTTTTATAAGACTTTCTGTGATGCTGTAGTCAGTGCTTATGCCTGTGTGAAAGGGGGGGTTCGTGACGATAAAATCAAATTTTTGTGCCGAATTTATGACTTCCGATAACCCGTTTGAAGCAATGGCGTGAGCGTTAATACCATTGTTTTTAAAGGTTTTGTTTGAACTCGCAACCGCTAGTGCATCAACGTCTATTGCTGTCAGCTCGCAGTCAAATGCTTTGGCAACACTGGCGCTGATCACTCCGCATCCGCAGCCAAAATCCAGTCCTTTGCCCGATAGAGGTTCAATGGTTTCGAGTAATAACTTAGTACCATCATCGACGCCTGAAGCACTAAACACGCCAGGCAGTGAGAAGAGGTTAAGAGATAGTGACTTCTGGTCAATATTTATTTTTACGGTTCTAGTCTGATACCAGTTGTCTAATGTTTT
>JABXID010000022.1 GCA_013373245.1 Gammaproteobacteria bacterium | reverse complement strand
TTTTGTGGCTGATGCTCAAGCGTATTTAAACCGTGTAAGTCACCGACAAAAGCCTGTAATGGTGTTAAAAGCGCGGCTAAAATTACGGTAGTTTTTAGCGCGAGTTTTGGCGCTTGTTTGTTGTCACCTCTTAATAAACGATAGGCTGATAACCCGGCGATAAAGAAACAGGCAGTTATGCCCGAGGCAAGTAACATGTGACCTAAGCGATAAGGGAAAGACGGGTTAAAAATAATGGCTAACCAATCGGTTGGGTAGGCAACACCATCTCGTAATTCAAAGCCTGCTGGGATTTGCATCCAAGAGTTGAGTGCCAAAATCCAAAAAGCAGAGAAGGTGGTTCCGAGCGCGACAATAAAGGTCGAAAAGGTATGCACGCGCGGTGAAACTTTATTGATGCCAAACAACATAATGCCTAAGAAAGTTGCTTCGAGGAAAAATGCAGTCAAGACTTCATACCCAAGCAGTGGACCTGCAATGTTGCCGACTTTTTCCATAAACCCGGGCCAATTGGTACCAAACTGAAATGACATAGTGATGCCAGAGACAACGCCAACCGCAAAGGTAAGGGCAAATATCTTGACCCAAAAACGGTAAACTCGCATCCAGACCGGATTTTGCGTTTGATCGAACCGTAGTTTGAAATAAAACAATAACCAGCCAAGGGCAATGGTGATGGTAGGAAACAGAATGTGAAAACTAATGTTGGCGGCAAATTGAATGCGCGACAACATCAAGGTATCTAATCCGCCTGAGCTTACTGACTCAGGTATTGATGCTGTTGATGATAACAGGGCTAATATATCGAGCATATTGCTCTCCTCGTAATTGGATAAACTGCTTTACAACCCAGTTACTCGTATATGTAGATTGGTATTTTATTTTCCGGTAATTTTATTTTTCATATCGAGTAATTTGACCACACCGCTGCCTAACTTCATCAACGTTTGCAGCTTTTCTGGTGTCATGTCATTGAGGGTATGCGCCCATTGGGTAAGTAACTCCAATAGGTCGTGAATTTCTTGCATTTTTTGCTGGCTGTATTGTGCTGCTTCGTCTTCCGGCGTTTCTAACAAAGCACCGCGTAACATAGATAATGTGGGGTCTACTTCACGTTTACTGCGTTCTTCAAAAACGGTTTTGGCCAAATCCCAAATGCTACCAGCCGCCACAAAATAATCTTTGCGATCCCCCGCTTTGTGCACCAGCTTTACCAAGCGCCACGATTGTAATTCTTTTAGCGCCATGCTTACGTTGCCGCGACTTATTTTGAGGGTTTCCGAAATGTCATCAGCGTTTAAACTTTCAGGTGTGATCACGATCAGCGCTAACATTTGTCCTATGGTTCGGCTGAATCCCCAGCGACTGCCCATTTCGCCAAAGTGCATGACGAACATTTCAGTTTGATTATCTAGTTTCATAACTTTCTTTATTTTCAGAAATTTTTGAAAATTATAAAACTAATTTGACAAAGATCAATGTAAATTGAAATATTTCCCGTTTCAGATACTAGGGTTTTATTTGATTTGTTAGGTTGGTATTGAGCACTGCGTTGGAGTGTGAGCACACTCCAACACACAATTGGGGTAATACAGTGGTTTTATAAGCTCTTTTTCGGCGGTAAAGCGGAGTTCGCAAAGACCAATCCCGCGACGATTGACATTAAGATCACCACAGATTGCTGGCCGGCTATTTCGCCGAGTTCAAAGCCTCGGCCCGTTACGTAGGTATTGAGGCTGATAAAGGTTTTACTGCCTGGAACCAGAACTAGTAAGCCGTGCATAGTCACAATAACCGCGGGAGCAAGTGCCACTCGAGTAAACACATTGCCGTAGATACCCACTACAAAGGCCCCAATAAATGCACCTATACCATAATCAAAGTACGCGGCACCTAAGCTACTTGCTGCGTAGGCGAGGTAGCCACAGATCATTGCCCACACAATGTGACGGGTTCGCATTCTAAAGGCAATGTTTAGTGATGCACATAACACCGTAATCGCCAGCCATACGGTCCACTTAGGCAGAGGTTGATAATGGACTAACTCCGCTTCACCAAACACTGCGGTACCAAGAGCGATGCCAAGATAAGCACCAAAGTAAAGCTTAAACAGCAGCATTAAGGCATCCATCACTTTTGCGGTACCGGAGACTAAATGCCGCGCAGATAGTTCCGCAAGTCCAATGGTTAATGCCAAGCCTGGAATGAACACAATAATGGACGAAAGTATAACGGTATGAATGTTCAAACTGGGACTGATTTTAGCGGAGATACCACAGGCGATAAAAGCCGCTACCAAAGCGACAAGAGGTTCGAGCATGTTCAAAACGCCCTTTGAGCGCTGTGACCAAAGCACAAAAATGTAAACCACTAAGCCTATTGCGCCGGAGGCAACAACATCTATCCAGTTCGCTCGCATCAACATAACAAAAGCGCTAGAGGCCATGACAAAAGATAAACCAGTGGATATTTTGCCGTATGGGTTTGCCATGGTGTCGATTTCATCCAGGCGTAAACTGGCTTCTTCAACGGTAAGTTCGTTGGCCAATACCGATTTAACTACGTCATCGGTACGTGATAATGAGCCTAAGTCTAAGTCACCCGGTTGCACTCGAGCGGCATGAGTGTATTCGTCTTCATGCCCCTCAGTCCATAGAATAAAGGTCATTGAGGTCGGAGAAATTATGTAGGAAGAACGTAAATCAAGTTCATTGGCGACTTCCATTAGATGTGCCTCTAAACGATAAACTGGCGTACCGTATTTATGCAGCATCTTGCCGAGTTTAACGATGAACTTACGTTTTTGCTTAAATGACTCTGTGTGTATCATTGACTCTCAAATTTAGGTTAAACAACTGTTTTTATATAAAAATTGACGAAGCGCGACTTAAACAAATCAAAGACTACTTGTCAAAGTATCCCCAAGGCGCAGCTGGATTTTGTATCGGCTTTGAAAGATCGAAGTCTACTCGAAATTCTCGGCCTTCGCGTATTAAACGGTAACTAAATTTTTGTGGATAAATAAACATTTGCCAAGTATTTGTTACAGACTGAGGGATACCTGCTTTAACAAACAGCTCTTTTGAATATTGGTCAGCAGGAAAAGATTGCACTTGCGAAAAACCTGCATCAATTGTGTGGCCACCGTACATAGTTAATTCATCAAATGAGCCGTCTTCGTGACGATGATCGTGTTTAAGCGACAAACCAGAACCCGTTTTTTTGATGATCCATGTGCGAGAGGCGTCATCACCGACATAAAACGGAATTTGTAATTCAACGCTGTTACAGCGCCGCACAAACATCACTAACTTTTTGTTGGAAAATGCATTGCTAGGTGCGTTATCAACAGTTACCTTACCCGCATAAGCTTTGCCGCAATGAGCTCGAATGGCATCAAAAAATGCATCGTGGCTGGGAATAGAAACCAATGGAGCTGGCTGGAACTCACTCGTTTTTGCATTTGAAGCTGCATTCGCTTTTGAAAAACTAGCGCTAGTCGCCAGCATAATAAATGTTATCCATATATACGTTTTCATTGTTTGTTCCTTTATTGTGTTGGCTCTTCTGCTGATTGTTCTAATTTCGCAGGTGTCTCTGTTTCGCTCACTGACTCAACGATTAGGTCGAGGCGATCGTAGTCAATATCCGCGTGATTGGCTTCCAGTTTTGGCATCGACTTACTAACTTTGTTGGACAAACGTTCAAAACGTTCGACTTTGCCGTGTAAACCTTGTTTGCCAGCGATGCCTTTAACGGTTTCGTTGTATTGTTTACTGGCGGTGTTTAATGTGTTGCCAAGTTTTTGTAAACGTTCAGCTACTAAACAGACTTGATTAAATATCTCGCCAGCGCGTTCGCTGATCTCTTTTGCTTCCACGTTGCCTTGTTCAATGCGCCATAAATTAGCGACTGTTTTTAGAATAGGCATTAACGTGGTGTGCGACACCAAAATCACGTTGCGATCGTAACCGTAATTAAATAGGTCTTTTTTGTGTTTTAGCGCTTCGATATAGGCAGGTTCAATTGGCATAAACATCAAGACAAAACTTGGACTTCGCATGCCGACAAGATTCGAATAATCTTTTTTCGATAAATCGTCGATGTGGTTTTTCACAGCCCCAACGTGTTCGTCAAGCGCTGCATTGGTTTCTAACTCGTTATTGGCAGCGATGGCTTTGTCGTATGCAACCAGTGAGACTTTGCTGTCGATGATGATGTGTTTGTCATCTGGCAGCTTGATCACAAAATCTGGCAAGCGACGATTTCCGTCGCCATCAACAAATTTCTCTTGGGTTTCGTAATGATCGCCCTTCATCAAACCAGCCAGCTGCAAAGTACGTTCGAGTTGCACTTCACCCCAGTTACCAGCGGTTTTCTTTTCACCTTTTAACGCGGTGGCGAGGTTAGTGGCGTCGTCACTCATTTTAACGCCTACTTCTAATACTTTTTTCAGTTCGGCGGCTAAGCCTGCTTGGCCTCGAACTGACTCAGAGTGCACTTCGTTTACGCGTTTTTGGAAGCCTTCTACTTGTTCTTTGAACGGTTTTAAAATCGCATCTAATTCCGACTTGTTCGACTGGCTAAACGATTTGCCTTTTTCTTCCAGAATTTGATTAGCAAGATTACTGAACTCGGTTTTTAACTGTTGCTTTTGAGTTTCGATGTCTTTTTTCTGTTGTTCAAAGTGCTGCTGCTTTTCAGTTAACGAAGTTTTTAATTCGGTAAGTTCGTTGCTCAATTCATTTTGAATGGATTGCAAACGCTGGGTATCTTGCTGATACGTTTGTTGCTGTTGTTTTAGTTCTAGCGTAATTTGTTCAAGTCGTTGATCACGTTCTTGCAATCGAGTTTCTAAACCGTGTTTGTCAGCTTGTGTTCGAGCCAACTCTTGTTGTGCTAATTGCACTTGAGTTTGGAAGTTCAAAGTCGTTTGTTGTGCTTCGGTCAGTTGTGATTGCACTGTTTCATGTTGAGCCGACAGGTTTTGCTGTTGCAACAATAGTTGACTGTTTTCTATTGATAGCTCGCGATTGGTGTTTTTAGTTTTGAATAATACAACTAACAACACTGTGCTCACGGCAATGGTGACCAGCAATAACATCAATAAAATAGCGGCGTGTGAAGCAAGAGATTCGAGCATTAAACAAGCGTCCCGTCTGATAAAAATAAGCAAGTGGCTATTGTGCCTACGGTTACGTTAAAATGCCATCTTTGCCAATCAGTTGGCATCATTTTCGTTGGACTCAGTATGCTAAATCCAGAGTTGTTTATTTCTTTTTTAACCGTGTCCTTGTTACTTGCCGTGACGCCGGGTCCTTCCAATGCCTTTTTAATGGCGCAAACGTTTGCTAAAGGAAAAAGCGCTGGCATTCAAAGTGCGCTGGGTTTTGCAATCGCGGGTGTTTTGCATACTTTATTAATGGTGCTTGGTTTATCCGCTTTGTTAAAAACCAACCCAACGGCGTATAATTTAGTGTTGTGGCTTGGTGCCATTTATTTAGTGTACTTGGGCTTTGTCAGTATTAAAGACAGTTTTCAGCCTGCTCCTCTAGATTCCAGCGAAAAACCACACGTGAGCACCAAAAAGCAAAAAAATGTCACCGTGCAAGCCATGATGACTGAGCTGCTCAACCCAAAAGTAGCAATGTTTTTTATCGCCTTTATTCCGCAGTTTACCGACGTCAGTTTGTCACTAAGTGTCACCTACCAACTATTGATCTTTGGTCTTTTGTATCCAGTGTTTGCTTTTCCGATCGACTTTGCCTATGTGCAATTTGGCGACAAAATAGCAGGGTATTTCCGTGCAAACCCTCGAGTTCAAATATGGATTGATAGGATTACTGGTGTGATATTTATTTTACTAGCGGTTAACTTATTACTCGGTTAATTTACTGCTCAGTTAATTCATATGTGGTTTTTTTGCCAATTTACGTTGCAACGTCCTGCGGTGCATGCCCAGCTCGCGAGCTGTTGCTGATATGTTGCCATTGTTGGCTTTAAGTGCCTGTTGAATGTGTTCCCATTCTAATCGAGCAGGTGACATACGAGTTTGAATGGTTTGTTGTGTAGAGCTCTGTTTGTTTATTGCTGTATCAGCTATTAAAGCATTGATTAAACTGGTGCTATCGACGGGTTTTGTTAAATAATCGTCGGCGCCAGCTTTAATAGCATCGACTGCCGTGGCAATACTGGCATAACCGGTAAGCAAAATGATTTTTGCGTTTGGTAAGCTGGCTCGTAGTTGGGGCAATATCTGAATACCATTGTCGGAACCAATTTTCATATCGAGCAAAACATACTGTGGATTTTGCTCCATCGCGGCAGTTAAGCCATCCTCGGTAGTATGTGCTGATTGAACGGTGAAGCCTTGACGTTCCAGTCTTCGAGTTAATGTGGCTGCAAATGTGACATCGTCTTCAATAATGAGTAACTGTTGAACGTTGGTCATTGTTGATCACTCACGGGTAGGGTAATTTCAGCCACGGCACCACCTTTGGCGTGGTTTGATAGTTTTAATCTGCCACCCATCTTTTCTAAGGTGACATGGGATAAAAATACGCCCATACCCAAACCACTTTCGCTATCGACCAATTCGCTGCCTAGTTGCAATAAGGTGTCGTTGGCAAAGCCGATTCCATCATCTTTGATCAATAACGTCAGTTGTGCTGACTTGATTAACGCCGTTACTTTAACCTGTTGACTATTATTTTTATTGCTGGCGTGAATGGCATTTTGAATTAAATTTAACAGAGCCGGAATTAAAATAGGCTCCGCCAATATGTGCTGATTCTGAGAGAGTTGTTTGCTGATTTGCCAAGTCACTTGAGCTTGTGGAAAGCTCAGTTGTAGTTCTTGTTGCAGTTCGTTCATGATGCGCAGTACAGGAACGTATTGCTTGATGTTATTTTTGACTTGTTCCGCCATCAATCGAAAATCGTCCAAGTGACGTCGGCAATTGCCTAGTTGTTGCTCTAGCTGATCTGAGACCTTGTCGTATTCATTATTTGACTCTGTTGTGTTGTTTGGCTCGGTCGTTAGTTTATTTAACTCTCGCAGCTCCTCGGCTAATAAATTTGCAGTCGCCATTGGGGTCGCTAAACGATGAGCAAACTGAGCTGCAGCGGCACCTAAAGCTAACAATTGCTCTTGCCTTAATTGCTCTTCTCGTTGCGCGCTGATGATTTTTTCTTGGCGATTCATAGCCTTAATCAAGGAAGCAATAACCACAACTATTACGGCTGCTGATAACATAAAGTTAACCCACATTCCGGTAAAATGTTGTTGCATATTCATGTGGTGTAAGGCATGTGAATCGAGCGTTAAAAGTAAGAGTGAGTAAGCACTTATTGACACTAGGGTGACTAAAAGTAGTAGGTGTTTTGGTAATGTGACAGACGCAATGGCAATTGGGATCAGCAACAAGGAAACAAACGGGTTAGATGCTCCACCACTGGCAAAAAGTAGCAGGGTTAAAGTAACCACATCGACAACCAATTGTAGAACGTAGTCTTTATCGGTGACTTGCTTGTCTGGTTTATAGAGCAAGAAATATCCGATGTTTACCGCCGCCTCTGCCGCCACAATAAGGTACAAGGTGACAAAGGGTAAGTTTTGTTCCAACAGGTGTTGAGCAAATGCTATGGCTATGGTTTGCAAAGCGATAAATACAAAACGTGCATATATTAACGTTCGTATTTGTTGATTGCTTTTTAACTTGGACATGTGCTCTCTGTGTGCTCCCGTAAACGAGTCGAGTTATAGCAGGTTATGTTGCCAAAGCAAACCCAGAGACCAGATCTGCTCCGTTCTTGTTTTAGAGTCGTTACCTGTCGAGGCAAGGTTTGTAGTAGCATCTGCATTGGGTTGTAACTGGGTGTTATCGATAAAGGTTTCGACTCTTACTGTGAAATTGGGGCGCCACTGCCACAGGTAAACTAGCGAGGTTCTGCTAGGTTCAAAACCCTCATTAACTAAATTGTGCTCAGCCAAAAAAGTACTGGTGGCGTCGGTGAAGTTGTTATCAACCACTAACATTTCATGTTTTACAAACAGTTTATGAAGTTCCGCGCCGTGATGTTGCCCTTGCTGTAAATTCAACCCTAATTGCAAACTATATCCATCTAGCGTTTGTGTCATTTGGGCCGATTGATTGGTATTCACTAAATCACCATCTTGTTGCATTTGAATCCATTCCAAATGGCTGTGCCAAGACAGTACATGATTGTCCGTTTCTTTGATGGTGCGTGACAGCTCTGCAAATCCGCCAAATAATCTGATTTCACCTGAGAACAATGCATTGGGTGCTGCGATTGTATCGGTATTGTGATGATCGGATTCATAACGGTTGTCGCCGCGATTTTTGGCCGTGCCCGTTGAATACCAAACGCCGAAATCGGTTTTCAGCGAATAGAGTTCACCGTGGTATTTGGTGAATAATGACCAGTTGCCTTCATGATTTCCATTGCCTGAATCGTATGGCCACTTGCTGCCATTCCATGCTTCTAATCCAATTTCAATCTTGGCAAAACCAATACTTTGTTCAGGTGATTCACCAAATATAATAGGCGATGCAAACCAACTGACATTGAGACCAACATCTCTGTGGTGTCCACCAAAAAAGGTCTGGGCTAATAACGGTGTTGAGGAATATAGGTCTTGTGAAGGATGGTAGTTAGCAAGGTCGGTCACATTGCTCGACATTTTCCCTGCGTTTATTCTCAAAATGCCACTGTCGAATCGCAAGTATTTACCTAACCAAAAGTTTTCCAATGATAGCTCGCCAGCATTGCCATGTTGATGAAAGCCAAGCTTGCTGCCCAAATAATAGTTATCGTCTAGGTTTAATCGTCCTAAAATTTGAATATCGTCGATATTGGCGCCTTTTGATGGCGGCAAGGCTTCGTTACCCAAGTTGATGCCTGGCATTAACCACGCGGACTCTTCATCAGCAACGCTACTATTTCTTAAGTTCAGAGATGCTTTGACTTTCAGCTCTGAAGGATGATTAATATAGCTCGGTTCATGGGCTTTTAACGCGAAAGCAGAAATTAGTATTGGCGTTAGTGAGCAAACAAGTTTTAGTGGTAAATGACGAAATAAGTTCATAGGGCGATTGTTCTTTTTATTGAGCAGTTTGCGGTTCAAATGGGTTTGAGAATTTAGGGTCAGTAATAAATTGTTGATCAGTCAGTGATTCTAAAAATGCGATAACCGCTTCAATTTCTTCATCAGTGGTATCAAACCCTTGCACTAACCCAGATTTAAGAGGGCTTAGCGCGCCGTCTCCTGCATTAACGCCAGACACTGTGTTAGAGCCGCCGCGGGCGTAATGTTCGATGACCTCACGTAAAGTAGCTATGCTGCCATCGTGCATATAAGGCGGCGTAATGGCAACGTTGCGTAACCCTTGTGGCCTGAAAAAGCCTTTGTCGGCTGGATTCAGTGTTAAATCGTACAAGCCTTGATCATCACTTGGATAACTACCATCGCCACCGACGTTATAAAGTCCGTTGTTGAAAAATGGGAATTGGATCGCGTCTGTTGCGGTATTAGCGTCTTTATAAGATGAGGAAAAGTTAATGCCTGAATGGCAATGAAAACACTCGAATTTTTCGCCGTTAAACAATTGAAAACCTCGAATTTGCTGAGCGGTCAATGCGCTCTTGTCGCCAGCAAGGTACTGATCATAAGGGCTCGAAGCGCTGATCATTGAACGCACAAAACTCGCCAAGGCAAAAATGATTTTGTTCATACTGACATCGTCGTTTTCGCTGTTTGGAAAGGCAGCAGTAAACAATTGTTGATAATCGTCATCGCTTGAAAAGCGCAGTAATACTTCTTCTAAAAATGCGTCGGTAACGCCAAGTTCTATTGGGTTGTCGGCACGAATCGGTACGTTAAGTTGGTCTTCTAATTCAAAAAAGGTGTCATTACTCCACGTGAGGGTTGAGTGATAAGCGATATTTGCTAGACCTTGGCTATTGCGCACTAACTGATGACCAGTAGAACCGAGCGGTTGTGCAACTGCATCGGCAAAGGCACGGCCTTGTTCGTGACAAGATGCGCAAGATTGTTGCTGGTTTGCAGACAAACGAGTGTCGTAAAACAAAAAACGACCTAACGTTATTTTCTCTGCAGTCAATGGGTTGAACTCAGGAATGGCAGGTGTTGGCATGTGAGCCGGCAGTTCGAGCAACTCTCTCACCGATTGTTGTTCTGTCGATATCTCAATGGTGGTTTGTGACTCGAAGTCACAACCCGTCAATAAGAGCAATGATAAGAAAAAGTAAGTTGTTTGAATAAGCTTGTTCAAGATTGTCTTTTGTTATTTTAGTTAAAACAGTAAAGCTCTTTGGTGAAAAGACAAAGAGCTTTTAGGAACATTGCTGCTATATATTTCAGCGTTTTTTTATTACTGAGACACTACAACACTGTTACTGGCAGCGGTTGCTGAACCATCGTCAGTATTTAATCCCAAATTGGCAAAAATACTGCCACAGTCTGGCTGCATTGAAGGTGCAGCTGAGTGACAGGTGACGGAAGGCATTGGCGTCATCATGTCAGTATTTTCGCTATGTTCGTTTTCACTGTGTGATCCATGACCACCTGACATACTTGCGGTGAATGGTAAATCTGCCAATAGCGCATTGATATCAAGCGCAATGGTATTTACAGTTGGATCGAAGTTGTTCAACTCCACTTTAGGTGTATTGATAAAATCGCAGCTGTCTTTGTTTTCAAGAGCTAACAGACCATCGCTACCGCAGCCTCGACTGCCAATGTGAAGGTAACCTTCGCCTTTGTGGCCGCTCATATTTTCAATCGCGAAGTTCATCACCAAGTGACGATAGCCTGATGCCCAAGACCAATACATTTCATTCAGTGGTGAAGGAGCATCTTCTGCGCTTGAGGTACCAATAATTTCTTTCATTAAGCTTTGAGGCACGCCAATATCAAAGGTGACTTTGCTGATACCCGTATCCATCATCATGCCCGTGATCATAGAGTTGGTTCGCGCCGTGCCTTCTGCGTATTGAATGGCATCATTGGCGCATGAACCTGAGCTGTTACTGGTTAAATCGACTAGGGCAACAGACCCTTTTTCGTGATTTAGTTGGAAGTCACTGTCATCCAAATTAACTTCTATCATTTCACCATACTGATCGTAAAATGCTAAGTTACTGACATAAAAGCGTAAATCACTGACGGAAACTGAATAATGGCCTTCGTGACCAAACCCCATAAATGTTGAATCACAGCTTACTTGTTCAGAGCCACTTACAGCACTGAAATTGAGAGTAAATGGAGTCATAGAGTCTTGGTTCTCAGTGTCGCTTTCACAGCCCGTTAATAAGGCGAGAGTGGTCAATGGCAGCAATAAAGTCTTTAGTAGTGGCGTGTGAAAAGTCATAGATTGATCTTGGTTGTTATTAGAATTGGTACCATTATGATTTTGCGTTTGAAATGGAACAATGCGACAAATTGTCGCAGTTTATTAAATGGTGCTCAAAACGGTCGATATCTAAACACACGGCTACAACAATGTGAGTTTAATGTGAATATGTTTAATGAGCCGACCATGAGAAAAAAACATGTATTACAATGGTTTAAACGCGAATAGTTCACTATAGTGGCATCGCAATTTCTCCACCAAGGTAAATGGAACTTTATGTTTAACTCTAAATTAACGCTTGCTGCTTCGTTGGTTGCAGCGCTTACGTTGTCCGGTTGTGACAGCAAAGATGAGGTTGAAGTTGTTGATCGTAGTGTAGGTGCAAACCTGTCTGTTACTAATCTCGACGCCAATACTCTTAACTTTTACGAAATGGGCGATACCATTGCCGTTGACTATCAACTTGATGTTAATGAGCTGTCTTCGCCGGATGTTGTGATTGATTTTTATCTTGTCCACACGCTAAGCGGTCAAGGTGAAGACGAATCAGAAATCGACATTGACGAAACTCAGTTGCTGGCAACTGAAACGCATTTAGCGGTCAGCAATGGCAGTCATATTCACTCGTTTAGCGCTGAAATTCCTTCGGTTGATCATACCGGTAACTACTGGATCGTTCCGGTTGTCGACCCTGAAAATGAAGTGGTGGAAGTTCACGAAGATGACAACTATCCAAACATCAATAACGAACAGCACGTGGAAGGCGATATTCCAGCGGTTTTAATTGACATTGAACAATCACCACAACACGAATTTGAATTTGTTCAAGCTTACCTTGACGGCGGCCTTGTGGTTTTAGATAGCCCAGAAGTTCACGCAGACACTGGTGAACATCATTCCGATATCGTTGGTCACATCGATGCTATTTATCATGAACCAAACGATCATGCCGGTTGTGAAGCGTCAGAAGATGAAGCCGAAGGTTGTGATAATGGTGTAACGGCGGACTTAACCGCAGAGGTTATGATTGACGGCGTATATACACAGGTACAATTGTGGGATGCAAGTGTAGCGAATGACGATGGCTCGACGGGTGACTATGTAGACTCGCAAAGCATCGAATTTGAATACAATGGTGATGAGCACTTCTTTGGTTATGACATAGCGCTAACCGATGCACAGCTAGACACTTTGTATCAAGCTTATGATGCCGACGCGGCAGTGAATGAAATCTCTGTACGTTTAACGCTAACAGATACAACGGCGTATGGCCCAGAGCATGACGATGCCAATAATACAATCGAGTTAACTGTACCGTTATATTTCTTCGAGCAAGAAGAGATTGATTATGACGAAGAAGTTGTTGCAGCATCAAAAGCTGGTTACAAGTCAGCAAAAGGCATCAGCTTTAGCGGCAACAAGTTACAAATTGATGGTTCTTATGACAAGTCTTACGGTGATGCAAGCAAGTTTAAAGTCGGCCTAGATTTAGGCGGCGAAATGAAAGTTGATTTGTTAGACAAAGCCGCATCGTTGGAAGCGGGCGGTTCACTTGATATGTGGATCTTCAATGCCCACAATGTAATTTTCAGCGCAAACTTTGACGGTCAAGCATATGTAGCAGGTGTCAATACAGGTTATGACGCAGAAATGGTGATCTTCAATGCTACTGTTTACGAGAACTCTCGTTGGGTTGCGCAATTTGAAAAAACGTTCGAAAAATCGTGGGAAGAGGAAAGAACACTAGTTCGCGCTAGATTCTCTATTGGTCCAGTTCCTTTAACCGTTAGAGCAGGTGTTGATGGTAACGTAGGTTTTGAACTTACCATTGGTTATGCGTTAAGTGAGTTGTACGCTGAAGGTGATTTATTCAATGTTGGTTTTGGCGGTTTTGCTAACGGCGGTATTGACCTAGCGCTAGTAGAAGCGGGTGTCACTATTGACCTTAATATCGTTGAAAACGTGTTGTCGCTAGAGTCATCTGCTGAACTTGATTTATTAAATTCAGACGTAAACCCAAGAATAAACTACGCATTTGCATTAACCGATGATATTGATGTTATCAGTGGTAAAGCGGGGTTATATGCAAAAGTGACGTCGATAAAGTGGAAGAAGAAATGGGGTATTCCATACCCAGCTGGTAAGAAAACTAAGACGTATTACTTATGGTTCTACCAAACGCCAAGTGTATACAAGAAGTCTTGGACCATCTTCTCGAAAGAGGGCTCGCGTTCACTTATTTAATTTAGTGTTCGCTTGACCATGATATGCGCAGAATGTTTAAGATTATTCTGCGCATTTTATTTTTTACTAAAACGAACTCAAACAATTGCATTTATCGAACTTTTAACCGTTCAGTTAGTCTGTTGATTAACATTTAAAATGCCTCCGTTAGTTAAATTATCCGGTTTATTTCATGTTTAAACACAGTTTATTTTTTGGCCTTATGTTCAGTGCCTCTGCCTTTGATACAGTCGCTGCGCAATCTGCAAATTCATCAGCAGTATGTCATTCCAGTTATCAAGTTAAAGTCACCACTCAAACCGAGTTTTTATTTAAACAGGCTTCAGTGACTCGTCATAAACTGAGTAGTTTTTTATCGATGAAGCCACTAAGCAATACGCTTAAAAACCTACCAACTAAAGTCAAATTAGCCGATGGTGCAACCGCTAAGTGGTGGGGATTGCAGTTAACGGATGTACAACAACTGGCAAATCAACAAGCCGTGCCTGAAGAGCTTATTTATTCACTGCCGTTTGCCGTACTAAGAACCAGTGAAGGCGAGCTAATAGATTTTCGTTTTCCAGTAAAGGTCACACCGACCGACCAAGATAAATTGAAAGGTGCGGCGTTTTATCTGCAGTTCCCGACAGGTGAGCAACAAGTCGTTGCAGTTCCACAAAGAAAAGAAAGCGACACCATAGGTCAATATCTTGTTAACTATTCTACCGAGTTAACCGGTACAGAAAGTTCAGTCGCCAATTACCTTGAACAAAACAAAAACAGCGACGAGCACTTGTTCGTATTTGAAAAAAGCAAACAATCATATCTAGATACCAGCAACGTTAAATCTGGGCAAAACGTAAAAACCATTATCGATAAGATCGATGTGGTTGACTCAAGACAAATAATCACCGCCAATAGCTGTTGGTTGCAATCAACTCGAGGCCGAGAGTCATTAAAAATTACCTCGTTAGGTGCTGGATACAACATGGAAACCAATCAAGCTTACAGTGTCATCAAGATGCCTAAGTTGGTGGACAGTTTGTTGTGGCAGTTGCCAGATGACTTTAACTTATGGCACTTGAGAGAGTCGGAAGAGGTTGCATTAACGCCTGCTGAATTAAAAGCTTTGGCGTTAAAAATGAAACAAGATTTAGCCGCGCTCGATTTGTTGCAATTGCGTGGTTCTGAATTGGGAGAATGGTTAAAACAATTTGAACCTGTGATTGGTCAAATGGCGATATTGATTAAGTCGGGCATGTTTAACGATCAAGAAAAAATGCGTGTTTTTAATGCCTTAGGTCAAATGGATACGCCAAACGGCAATCAACTCCTAGTTGACTTGATGGTCGATCCTGAGTTGGATGGCACCGATCGTTTTCGCGCTATTCGAGCAATCACCACAGGCGAAAGTGCGTTGACGGCAGAGTTAAAAAATGCCCTTGTTGATTCATTGTTGAGTGATGACTTCCCCGGTGAGGCAGATTTAAAAAGTGCGGCGATGATGACATTAGGTGCGGTTATTCAGCGTCGCACACCAAACGAAGAGTCTGAGGAGTTATTAACGGAAATCACTAACTCTTTGTCGGCATCAAGCAGTGAACGAGACCAAGCGGCATTAGTCGCAAGTTTGGGCAACTCCACCCGTGAAAGTGTGGTGAGTACTTTAAAAACCTATTCTTCATCGAACAGCCCTTACGTCCGTGCCAACGTTGCGGCTTCGTTAGGGCAAGTGGGTAATGATGATGCGCATGAGTTACTCAGTGGTATGTTGCACTCAGAATCGGATCCAAAAACACAACAAGCAATAATAGGTGCAGCGTCACGTTTTGAGTTATCGGAACATGACATAAATAAAGTGGCTAATATTGCGGCCAGCAGCAAAAGCGAAAGAACCCGTGGTAACGCGATTAAAGCCATCGCGAATCAAAAACATCAGTCACTGTTGGCGCAACAACAGCTGAAAACGCTAATGAAAACCGAAAAAAGCCGTAAGAACTTTGTGTTAGCTGCTAAGTCGATAACCGCATTACAAAACCAAGCGAAAAGCAATTAGTTGTGGTTAAATGTTACAAAAAGTAGTTGATTGGGTTCGATAATGAACAGAACAAGTCATTGGATTCTAAGTGTGAGTTTGCTGTTGTTACTGACAGCTTGCACCAACAGAGATTGGCGTACCGCCAGTCGAGAGTCGGCCGCCATCGCTCCAATACCAGAAGTGATGAAAGACGCGGTGATAGAGTTTTACGGCGCAGATGCTTTTAGCTGGCGCGGTTGGTTTGCTGTGCATACTTGGTTGGCAATAAAAGAGCACGGCGCTGAAGAATATACGGTATACGAAGTTGTAGGCTGGGGCGTTGACCGCGGCTATCCAGCACTTCGTGAATACAAAACTAAAACGCCTGATCGTTATTGGTATGGTGCAAAGCCAGAAAAGATTTTGTCGATAACGGGCAATAAAGCGCAAGAACTTATCCCTAAAATTCAACAAGCGGTTGCTCGTTACCCTTGGAAAGATGAATACAAATTGTTTCCGGGCCCAAACAGCAACACCTTTCCTACCTGGGTTGGTTTGCAAGTGCCTGAACTTGAGTTAGATATGCCGTTTCGCGCGATTGGTAGCGGCTATGCGGATAACGATGATTAGCGGGTTATAGTACAATACTAAGTGATAAGCACAGTGTCTTTTGTTCGTGCTTATCATCATTTGTATTAGTTTTTACCTCAGGAATTCATCATTAAAACATTACCTTCACTGCAGCACCGCGAGTTACCTTTCGGTGAATTTATCTCGTTAATGGCGCTTATGATGTCGCTGGTGGCACTGTCAATCGACGCTGTATTGCCAGCCCTTGGCATTATGGGAGAGCAACTGGCGGTTGAACATCAGAACGACCAGCAACTGATTGTTGGTTTTGTATTTCTAGGTATGTCGTTTGGTCAATTGCTGTTTGGCCCTTGGTCGGACTCGGTTGGTCGACGCAAAGCTATGTTCACAGGTTACGCGGTGTTTTTTGTCGGCACTATCATGAGTTTGTATGCCACGGATTTAAACCAAATGTTGGTTAGTCGTTTGTTGC
>JABXID010000142.1 GCA_013373245.1 Gammaproteobacteria bacterium | reverse complement strand
TAAAACCAGCCTTCGGGCTGGTTTTTTTGTTTTGCTTGTTTGTCAAATTGTTAACTCCTATAATGACTGCAAATTGGCTATAGGTAGTAACGATATGAACAAAAAATATCAAAGGGCGGGCAATAAAGGCTTTTCATTAATTGAACTTTTAGTGGTTATTACCATTATGGGCTTGCTGGCGTCTCTAGTGGGGCAAGAAATGTTTGGTAAAGTCGAACAGTCCAAAGTTAAAACCGCGCAGTCGCAAATGAAAATTATTTCGTCTTCTCTTGACGCCTATCGTTTAGACATAGGCGAATACCCAGAAAACTTAAATCTGTTAATAAACTCACAACAACAAGGCTGGCTAGGCCCTTATTTAGCCGATGATTTACCGTTAGATCCTTGGAACGTACCTTATCAATACAAACGCCTGTCAGCGTCGACCTATCAACTAAGTTCATTGGGCGCGGACAAAAAGCCAGGCGGCGATAACCTAGACGCGGATATCATACATTAAATATGAAGTTTAATATTAACAAGGTGCGCTCAGCGATTAGTGAGGTATTACCCAATGCCAAGGACTCAACGCTTGCCGAGGTAAAACAGTTACTTCAACAATATCAATCCGCCAGTGATGAAGGCACCGTGGTTGGATTCAGTCAATTATTGCTCAGTCAAGGTTACATAACCGAAGAACAACAGCTGCAGTTATTGGCAAGGTCGTTAGAATTACCACTAGTGAGTGATTATGACGCTATGACATTAGTGGGTAACTTACCGTCACCTGAAACTAATAGGGATGATAACCAGGGTATTAATCAATCGTTTTTAAAAAAGCACGATGCGGTGTACCTTGCTGAGCCTATTAATTTATTATTAACCGCAAACCCAGAATCTAAAGATGTGCTTCAATACATAACATTAGAGGGCATTAGCCCAGATATTAAAGTGCTGTCGAGTCAAGGGGTAGAGCAAGCGCATCAGCAATTGGCACAACAAAGTACCGATCAACAGTCTTTTTTAGCTGAATTACAAAATAAACAACTAGACTCTGATTCTCTTAGAGCGCTAGCCAGTCAGGCGCCAGTCATTAACCTTTTTAACAGTTTAGTCACTCGTGCAGTACTTGAAAAAGCGTCTGATATCCATATTGAACCGCATGGCAACTCTTGGAAGGTGCGGTTGCGACGAGATGGTTTGTTACTTGATGGGCAAGACCTTCCAGAAAAACTTGCCGTGTCTGTGATATCACGCATCAAAATTTTATCTAATTTAGATATCGCGGAAAAGCGCAGACCTCAAGATGGTAAGATCTCAATGCGTGCAGCGTCTAAAAACTTAGACCTACGTGTGTCAACCTTACCTGTCATTGGCGGTGAGTCGGTAGTTTTGCGTTTACTATTAAAAGAGTCTTTAAAATTTGATTTAACGGAGATGGGGTTTAGTAGTGATACGTTAAGTTATTTACAAAAAGACTTAACCCAAACTGCAGGGGTTATTTTGCTGACGGGCCCAACAGGCTCTGGTAAAACAACTACGTTATATTCTTTTTTGCAGCAAATTTACGATCCAAAATTAAAAATGATCACTTTGGAAGATCCGGTCGAATACCAGTTTGAACAAATTAACCAAATGCAGGTGCATTCAGATATAGGCTTTACGTTTGCAGCAGGTTTGCGTTCTATTTTGCGTCAAGATCCAGACGTTATTATGGTGGGTGAGATCCGTGACAGTGAAACCGCTAAAATAGCATTGCAGGCATCGATGACAGGACATTTGGTTTTTTCTACGGTGCATACCAATGATGCGGCGAGTGCCTACGCTCGCTTAACGGACTTAGGCATTGAAGAGTATTTACTGAATGAAACTATTATTTCTGTTGTTGCACAGCGCTTAGTCCGTTTAGTTTGTTCCCATTGTGCCATAGAGACCAAGTGGCAAGACTTAGAACTTACGTTAACCAATAACGGTGATTTGTATCAAATGCTTAAAGACACTGCTGAGCATTACGAGATAAAACCAAGCATCAAACAAGCAAACTCGGGCTGTGAGCATTGTAATCATACTGGCTATTTGGGGCGTGCTGTTATTGCCGAATATTTACCAAATAGTCAAGATATACAGCAGTTAGCGAAAGACAATACCTTTGCGTTCAAAGCCAAAGCATATATGAAAGAGCAAGGGTTACGTAGCTTACGTCAAGACGCTGCGTTAAAGGTTTTACGTGGAGAAACAACAATATCAGAGTTAATTAGGGTGGTGGGTAATTAATGGCTCATCATTTTAAATATACCGGCTATGATGATCACGGTAATAAACTTGAAAATACTATCGTGGCGGCAAATTATGAGGAAGCCCACAACGAAGCAACTAAACGGGTGAGTGTTTTAATTGAATTGCTGGAGTTGAATGCGAGTACCTTAGGCGTATTGCCAGAAAAACTTCGTTTGCCGTTAGAAGAGAAAGCACTCTTTTTTAAGGAGCTTGCGCTACTTTTAGATAGTGGCATTATACTTTCTAAAGCCTTAACGCTGCTTGGCCAATCTTTATCTGACTATCCTAAATTGACATCGGCAGTGCAGCTAATTGTTCGCGATTTAGAAGAGGGAAAAAGTTTTTCAGAAGCGTTATCAAAATTTCCAAAAACTTTTGATGAGATAGCCATTGGTTTAGTAACTGTGTCTGAACATACCGGTAATATGGCTTCTACCTTAACCGATTTAGCGGACTATTATCATTTTAATCTAGAAAATAAACGAAAGGTCGTGCAATCACTAACGTATCCCAGTGTTGTATTTGCAGTGTCGCTATTGGCAATTTACATAATTCTTGACTTTGTATTGCCAAACATGACCTCTATTTTTAAGTCCAGTGAAGATATTCCAGTGTATACACAAGTCTTGTTGAGTGTATCTTCTGGCTTTCAGGCGTATAAAATTTGGCTGTTGGCAGGAACTTTTGCGGTTGTAGTTGCTCTGTATTTTGACGCGAAAACTCACGGACAAGATGCCAATGTAGTCAAGTTTTTGGTGAGGTTTCCTATGGTGAAAAACTTACTTTCTAGGTTCGAACTGATACGCTTTCATGCCACAATGCAAGTAATGTTAGCTGCCGGTATTCAAATCAACGAAGCATTAAAGTTAGCTCAGAAGGTGGTGCTCACTCCGAGCTTTCGAAAGCAACTACAAAAAGTCACAGATGATATTGCGGAAGGAACCAGTTTTTCTAATGCGCTGGCGAGAACCTCTAGTTTAAATGCACTGAGTATCGGACTTATTGAAATCGCTGAACAAACTGGCAACTTAGAGAGTGTATTCGCTAAATTAGCTGATAGAGAAAAGTTGGAACTAAACACCAGATTAGAAAGGTTTATTGCGCTATTGGAGCCTCTTTTGATTGTATTTCTTGGTGGTTTTATTGGGTCAGTTGTTGTCGTTATGATTTTGAGTATTATGTCGACTCAAAATGTGGCGTTATAGCCCTGTAATGGCGCTTTATAAATAGGTGTCAAAGATGTGTGTAATTAATAACGTAATAAGGCAAGTGGACAAGCCATCTCGTAATGCTTGTTTTAACCTAACTAGAACACAAATGTTACTAAGTAAAGAGAAGAAGCACCGTGTTGTTGGGTTTTCACTAATCGAATTATTAGTGGTGTTGTCAATTATGGGACTTACAATGAGTTTTGTCGCGCCAAATGTATTTTCGTTAAAAACTCGATTTGATATCCAAGCAGAAAAGAAACATTTGCGTTTATATATCCAAGAACAAAGTTATAAGAGTTATTTCCACGAAAGTCCCCAAGTTATAAATTTTGTAGGTAATCAAGTGATATCTGAATTGTCTGCACCATTAACATTTGAATATTTAGCTTTCCCACAGCAATCTTTAACAGTGACTAAATACGGCAAGTTTGACGATTTTACCTTGGCCTATGCTCAGTCTGAACAGTGGCTTGAGCTTACGATTGTGGCGCCATGATTAGAAAACGTTTTTACCAAAGCGGGTTGACACTCATAGAGTTACTTATCGCTATTACTATTATGGGCTTAGCGGTAACATCATTAACTTCCAGTATTTGGCAACGGGCAGAACAAAACAAGCGTTTAAGCATGACATTGGAGATCCAGCAAGCGGTAATGTCTGCACAACCTTTAATTAATATGCAGTTGCAATCCGGAAGCGAGAGTGGAGAACTCCAGTTTGGGGAGATTCTAGTGGCTTGGCAAGCTCAGGCAATTGAGCAGTCAGAAACAAAAGGGCGTATGAATTTTGAAACTTTGCAATTAGATGGTGCGGGGATTTCTTTACGACTGTTTGAAATATCCATTCAAGCGAGCGTTGAAAGCGCTTATAGAGAATACCAATATATTCGCTTGGTGAAAGGTTAAAAATGTTAATTGGCAGAAGTTCAACTAGGTATCAGTCCAGTGGTTTTACTTTAATTGAAGTATTAGTTTCAATGGTTGTTTTTGCGTTATTAATGATTTTAGTCAGTTTAGCTTTTCAACAAAGTGCTTTATTGTGGAAGCGTCAACAAGGGACGTTTAGCGAAAACTTATCTTTGCAAAAAATTGCTTTTCAGGTAGTAGATGCCATTGAGCAAGCGATACCTTATAAAAAAGCGCAAATGATAGAAAGTGGCTTTGGGCAAATAACAAAAAATAAACTGTTTTTTTCTGGCCAGAGTCGTAGCTTAAAGATTTATAGTGCTAATGGGGTATTTTATGATGAGCCAGTATTACTGACAATTAGCTGTGAAGAAAGTCCCAATGGCTCTATGGCATTGCTTATTACTGAACAAACAGAGTTTTCTGGTAAAGAAAAAAGCAAAATTTGGTTAACGGAGCTAGAGCAATGCCAGTTTGATTATTTTGCTGAACCTGTCGATTTTAGACCAGAAGAACAACGATTTGTTCCTCTTCCAAAGCAGTGGTTTTCTGAGTTTCATGGTAAACAATTTGGTTATTTCCCAGAGGTTGTTAGGTTAAACTATCGCCGTTTTTCTGATGATGTAAACCAACCAAATAATCAATTGGTTGTTGCTCTACCCGTTAACTTTCGACTGCGATTTAGTCTATTGGAGGATGATCTTGGCTTGTAATCCAATGTCAGTGCAGTCGTACCAAAGGCAACATGGAGTAGCGTTATTATTATGCCTTTTTTTTATGATGCTGTTTTCCGCTATTGCGATTTTAATTTCGCAACAAACTCAAAAAGAGATTGAACTTACGCAAGCTTATGAGCAAAAGTTAAAAGCTAAACTAATAAGCCATTCCTTATTACACCGGATTGTTTATGCGCTTAATTCTGGTTCAGAAATCAGGGATGCAAATGATGAAATAATTGAGATAACGTTGAATGGGGATTGGCTCAATTATAGTCAAGAGATTCAGTTTAGAATTATTAATGCAAGCAGTTTGCTCAGTTTGGATGGCTTGGAAGGAGACGTAATCAACGATCTTTTAACTTCTTTTAATAGTAATGAAGATCGCCGACGTTCTACACGAATAGTGGATACTTTAATAGATTGGCAAGATAGAGATAATGAAAAACGACCGTTTGGTAAAGAGTGGAGTAATTTAGACTCTGACGCCTACCGTCCGCGTAATGAAGCCGTTCAAAGTTATGGCGAGCTTGCATTTATTGAAGGTATGACAGCTCCTATATTGAAGTTTATAAAAGAATGGGTACTTTTGTATCGCCCGGTGCAATTTACTCCAAATAAAACCGTGCCGGCGTTGGCTAATAGATTACCTGAACTCAAAGTGGATATCGCCTCAAACACAGTTCAGGACTATGTGGTTATTGATATAAAAGTTAGTAGTGAAGAGCAAAGTTATCGTTCAAGATATTTAATAGGCTTATGGTACAATAGCCAGCATTCGCTTAACATTGTTGATTATGTAAGGTAGTCGTGCAGTGACACAACTCATTAAACACTGGATGGAATATATTCCGAATGAAAGTGAAAGTTACCAAATACTTTTGCAGGTTCCTAGGGAGCACTATTACTGTGTTCAGCGTAGTTATCCACTCGCCATTGGTCGAGACATTCAAAAGGTAGTCATAACCGCGGGAAGGGACTTAACTCCTTATCCTGGTGGGCTTGTTAATTTTTGGATCGAAAAAACGATGACAGAATTTAAAGTTACCTATTGGTGCTTTAAATCAGATGTTAGCGCGTTAATACGCAATAGCAATGCAGTGATAGTTTTACCAACGACTTTTGAGCACGATATAGTTGACGGCCCTTCAAGTCTTGATGAGGCTATTGATACTAAAATATTTGCTAAAAAAGTGTTTAGGCGAGTCATATTGTCGCCTGCATGGGCTTATGCGGGATTAGTAAACACGGAAGCTATTAGTCGTATAATTAAGCCGTTTAATCGATATTTCTTTGCTAAAGCTTTAGCTTGGTTCTCTGGCTTGTCTATTGGTTATTTGTTGTTGGTGTCTACCTATTTAGCGGGATTAGAGTTATTTGTTAGTGACAAACGTGAAGATAGTCGCCTTTTAGTCTCTGAATACTTTAATTTAAAAAAACATGTTGAGCAGAAAAGTCGTTTGTTAGCTATGCAAACAGAGCTTGTTGATATGCATGTTGGCCACAGTATGTTGTTCTCTAGATTACAAGCAATCCAAAATAAACATGCCCTTATTATCAATAGCTTTAGGTTTGATAAAGGTAAAGTTGATATGACCCTAGAAGCAAATAACGCAAATAGCTTAGTGCAAGAGTTGATGCAAGTTGAAGGCTTTATAGGTTTAGAATTAGTAGGTGTAGTAAACAAAGCTCACGGCAAGGATAAGTTTAGACTGCAATTCAAATGGAGCTATCCACTATGGGCATAAAATATAAATTGATACAGCTTTACGAGAATCAACCATCTAGAATGGTATTTTGGCTGTTAGCTTTATTACTTTTTTTGTTATTGAGATTTGTTCATGTTCCTTGGATAAAAATACAACACGAAAAAGCAGAGGAATTAGCTCAGTTGTCGAGTACCCTCCGTACGTCTGAGAGTTTGAAAAGCAGTACCGAGACGCTGAAAGGGCTTTTACAAGAGTATGATAGCGCTTTAAAGGCATATGATTCTAATGTTTATGAAGGCGATGTAGCTAGTTTAAAAATTGAAGTATCGAAGGAATTTGAAAAATTTGCACAACGTAATGATATTCAAATTAAAAGAGCGTCTTGGAAAAGCTCGGTGGAGATCAATTCAGAGCTGGGAATAGATGGAGTTGTTTATGAGTTATCCCTTCGACTTGAAGCAAGTAAGTTATTAGAGTTGTTATCTTTCATTGAAGGCCATGAGCCGCTTTGGTTGTATCACTCTTATCGAGTAATTAGGCGCAGTACTCGAGGTGATATTGAACTCGAACTTGGAGTGATGGTGGCTGTAAGAGAAGAGGCAGTGGTTTGATGAAAGTATTTGTTTCGACAATTATATTGGCTTTAGTCGCTGATTTTATAGTGAGAGTGGGAATACCTATTGAGTCGCCTAAAAGCGTAAACTTCAATAAAATGGAAATAAAAAAGCTTTCAAAAAATACTCCCAGTAAAATTAACGACCATACTATTAGTTTATGGGGGCAGAGCAAAGAATCTATAAAAGATACCGAGACTATTTTTGACCAAGTAACCTTAGATAGTATTAAGTCTTTTGGCGATTATCAGGTTGTCCTATACGCGGTTTCGGAACAGTCTGGGGAACGGCACGCTGTTTTATGGTTAAAAAATCAAAACGTTGTACCGAATGAAGTTATTAGCAGTAAATTGGTTAAACTTGGTGATGTAGTTGAGGGTGCTAAAGTTACAAAGTTAACAACCCGTCAAGTTATACTTACTTATGAAAATAGTGAAATAACTTTAGAAATGTTTAAGAGAATTTAAGTAAATTAAGAAGTGTGTAATGAAGTTTAAAATTTATAGATTTTTAGTTGTTTGTACAACGACTGTACTAATAGCTAGTTGCGCAAATCCAGTGACAAAAGAAAGTTATCGTTCACCGTTGGTCAAAGAAAATGATACCGTGGTTGATAATGGATTTGTCAATAACTCAATAAACAATCCCGAGCAACCTCAGAAAATGATTCAACTAGAAGGGATTCAATTCGAAGTTAGTGAAGGTTTTACAGATGATGCAAAAAATAGTCCGAACTTGAATACCAAGCCGGAACTAAAAGTGGCAATTGAAAAAATGCCAATGCCTGACTTTATTCATTACACCTTCGGTAAGTTACTTAATTTAAATTACATTATGAATGAGTCGTTATTAGAAGATAAATCAGAAATTAGTCTGAATATCGACGACTTGATATCACAAAAGGATTTATTTGACTTAATCCAGCAACTTATGGCTGAAAAGAAGTTAGACGTTAGCTTCGATAATCAGGTAGTAATGATTAAAGAACACTCGCAGTCCAACAAGAGTGAACTTATTGCGTTTGGTTACGGTAACCAAGTAGAAGATATTCCTAAGTCTGGAGATAAAGTCGTACAAATGGTACCACTTAAGTTTGCTGAACATTCAAGAATTTCGAGAGTTTTGCCTCGGTTAGTGAAAATTCAGATTATTTATGATAACGACACAAACAGTTTAGTGTTTACAGGTTCTTATCAAGAGGTTAAGCGAGCATTGAGTGTAACGAAAACGTTAGATGTTCCTTCGGCAAAAAGTCGTTTTATAAATATGTTTGATTTGACTTTTATTACTGCAGACGAATTTATTAGTACAGTAAGTGAACTGCTGAAAAAGGATGGATTAAGTGTAAGTTCGAATACAGCAGGAGCGCTGACTTTCACTAAGTTACCTCATATTAATAGTATAATTGTTCATGCAGCAAATGAAACAGTGTTGGAACGCCTAGAGATGTGGCGCAAACAACTTGATGTTGCTGGTGATACAGACGAGAGCAAGTATTTTGTTTATCACTCTAAGTACGCTGATGTCGAAGACTTGGGTGAGAGTTTAACCAGTATTTTAGCTCTTAAAAGTAATATTGGTTTAGTAAGTTCACCGAAAACAAATACAAGTGACAGCAGTACATCTAATTCAAAAAAACAAAGCGGTTTTGCCTCTAGCAATGTAGCAATAGACACAAAGCGAAATACGTTAACTTTTTATATGGCACCCGCAGAGTATCAAACGTTATTGCCAATCATTGAACAATTAGATGTTCAAGCTAAGCAAGTGATTATTGAAGTAACTTTAATGGAAGTAACCCTAACGGGTAAATTATCATATGGGCTAGAGTGGTACATGACGAATACCAATGCTCAGTTTGGTACACAAGGTGGTCTTGGCGGAATTGGAGGGGGGTTAACCTTTAACTTTAGTCGACCCAATTTAGACATACTGTTTAATATGTTGGAGTCAGATAACCTAGTTAATATTTTGTCTAATCCTAAGTTATTGGTAACTGATGGCGAAAGTGCGTCTATTAATATTGGTACTGAAATTCCGGTATTATCCGGCATCGTTGAAGGTGAGAGTGGTCAGGTTCGGCAAGATGTTGGCACTAAAAATACAGGTATCACTTTGAATATTGGTGTTCAAGTGACCTCGGGAAATCAAGTGAGTCTAGAAATAGACCAACAGCTTTCGGAGGCCGGTGAAAACCAGTTATCGTCTGTTGATTCGCCAACCGTTTTAAAACGACAATTCCAAACCAAAGTAACCGCGAAAAGTGGCCGCAGTATTATGTTGGCCGGATTAATTTCAGAGAATAAATCTGAAGCGGCAACTTCGGTACCTTTATTAAGCAAAATACCTCTACTTGGTAATATCTTTGAAACCAACTCCAAGTCCAATACTCGTACTGAGTTAGTGGTTTTGATCACACCAAGAGTTATAGAAAGTGATACTGATTTAGAAAGTATTACTGAAGCCCTTTCCAGCGTTTATAAACGAATAGAGTTTTAGTTGTATTTGTCTGATAGCCGGGGGATAGGCTTAGACACTGCTCAAATTCAATAATATAACAGCCAGCTTTTAAGTTGGCTGTTTTTTTGAATGCAATTGGTATTAGCTAGATGGAGTGGTATTATTTGAGTAACGTTATGAAATATAGGGAGTTTTATAGCTATACCTTCCTTGTTATTAATAATTATTGAGCTTTTAAATGCAGTTTGTTGTAAATCATGTTTTTTATGCGGTTGGTTTATTCATTGTAATCACATTAACATCTTGTAAAGATGAGACTGAGACGAACGATAGTTCGTTAAGTTCTATCCCCTTCATATCAGATGGGTACCCCAGTGTAACTATAGATGGTGAATTTAGGTACGGTTATTCGGTTTCTATGGGCGATACTGTTAACTTTCATATCAATGCAGTAGAACCTTATGCTGGTGACATAAGCGTAACAGATATCCAAGGAAAGGTTATAACAGTTGTAAACGGCGTGATCTATCCACAGCAGACAACAACGGAAAGGCCTTGGGAGCAAGGGTTCGGTTACGATGTATCATTCAAATTGAACATCGATGATAAGTTTCGAACTGGTGTTTATCTAATAAATGGTCAAGAAGAACTATTTTTTGTTGTTAAGTCTTCAACCAATGAAGAGCCTATAATTGCAGTAATTCCTACCAATACTATGAATGCTTATTCATGCCATGGAGGTCATAGCGCCTATTCATGTTCGGGGGCAGATCCTAAACCTCGTTTATCGTTTTTGCGACCGTTAACCCAAATGCCACAATATGTTTGGGAGGTTAGTAATTTTAATATGATCATTCCAACTTTGACTTGGTTACATCAAACCTCAGGTTATAAAGATAATATTCAATACATTACTGATCATGAGATGTTAAACATAGATAAATACAAAGATGCTCAAGTGTTAATGATATTGGGGCATAACGAGTACTGGTCAATAGCTGCCCAACAAGCTTTTGAACGTTACATTGCACAAGGCAAAGATAGTATTATTCTCGGTGGGAATATTATGTGGTGGAATAGTCGTTATGAAGAAAATCAAACAGTTCAAGTATCACATAAAAGTATGAGTGTAGATGAGAATTATTATGATCAGCCAACTTATCGGTTACATCAAATAGGATTTTCAGCAGAAGAGAGGATCGGTGCGCTGTTTGAGTACGGTGGTTATGATAAAAATGAATGGTCAGGAATTGTAGAGAAAGGAGCTAACCCGATGAAAGTGTTAGTTCCTGAATCACCTATTCTTTTTGGAACGGAATTCAATTTGTGTGACCCTATTGATATGGGCGCCCATCATGAAATGGATGGTCCTCCTTTGCTTGGTTTTGACCGTAATGGCTTTCCTGTAGTAAACCGAGAAAAACTGAATGGAGTTCATCAATATGAAATCTTGGCGTATACGTGGGGATATAGACTTGGCCATACAATAGGTACGGTACACGCGTTTAAAAAATATGAAAATTCTGGCTCTGTTTTACAATATGCCAGTAATGGTAGTGTGAAATTTGCTTTAAACGCTTCGACCAAGACTCAGTTTGAAATCATGTTGAAAAACTCTATACAAGTATTACTTGATGGTGATTATCCTTTTAGTCAAAACTTTTTAGCTAATGATGTAGTACACAAACTTGAAACTCCGTATGGTGGTGAACTTGAATACAAGGATAAAATAGCAGTCTGTTTTGGTAAGTAAAAGTTAACGAAGTTTTGGATATGTTTATTGAGGCACTTAGGTTTTATATGGGTTAAAAAAACAGTATCGTCAGAATTACTTGAAGCCACCAAACTGCTGAAAAGTTTTACAGAAAAGTTCAAGTCGCTGTTAATATAAAAAGTCCACTTCACACTTCCATATTCCATTCTGTTATAGGTATATGTTATCTGCCTATGGCAGAATCTGAGCAATTACTTTATTTCATTTTATATTCAACCAAGCTCAGAGGTTTGACATGAATTTAACCCACCTTAAAAAGCTCGAAGCGGAGTCGATTCATATCATCCGCGAAGTGGCCGCCGAGTTCGACAATCCGGTGATGTTGTACTCTATAGGTAAAGATTCCGCAGTACTTCTTCATCTTGCTCGTAAAGCGTTTTATCCCGGCAAAATTCCTTTCCCTTTACTTCATGTTGACACTACATGGAAGTTTAAAGAGATGATTGAATTTCGCGATCGCCTAGCCAAGGAATACGATTTCGATTTAATCGTGCATAAAAACCAAGAGGGTATTGATGCTGGTGTTGGTCCGTTTACTCACGGCAGTTCAAAACACACTGACATCATGAAAACTCAAGCGTTGAAACAAGCACTTAATGCAGGCGGGTATGATGCTGCATTTGGCGGCGCTCGTCGAGATGAAGAAAAGTCTCGTGCGAAAGAACGTGTATATTCATTCCGTGATGAAAACCACCGTTGGGATCCGAAAAACCAACGCCCAGAGCTTTGGAATATTTACAACGGCAAAGTAGAAAAAGGTGAGTCGATTCGTGTATTCCCGCTTTCTAACTGGACTGAACTGGATATCTGGCAATACATCTACTTAGAAAATAT
>JABXID010000205.1 GCA_013373245.1 Gammaproteobacteria bacterium | reverse complement strand
TTATAAATAGGTTTGTCGATTAGCTTTCGATTGTTTAACTTGTTAAACAAAGCAAACTTAGTGGTACCAACGTCATCGCCGACAAACCGGCATACGAGTGCCTTTAACTCATTTTCATCCAACTGTCGGTATTTTGGTGACGCCACTTCATCATTTGAGCGATATGCATAGTCAGGCTCAACAAACAACGAAACTTGAACTCGCTCTTGCACACTTTGACGAGTTAGATTTGAAACAAACCAAAGAATAAATACATTAGCCGCTAAACTTAATAAAGTGACTAGGTTATAACCTTCGACAGGTGCATTCTCAAACGGGTGAGGATAAACTCCTAATTGTGGTAAAAAGTTTAAGACAAACCACATCGAAAACCCGACCAATATGCCCAAATACACCCCTTTCAAAGTAGATTTTCGCCAGAAAAAGGCGGCGATTAACGCAGGTGTTAGTTGAGAAATGGCACCAAAAGCAATAACCCCCATGGACGAAAGTGTATCCGGCGAAGAAAAATAAAACGCGCTGTAGCCCAGTAAAATAACCAAAAACACCAGCACTTTACGGACATTCAATAAACGGAATCGGAATTTATCGTAGTCAGTATCTTTTTGACTCGCAGATTTGAATAACACTGGGAAGACGATTTCATTGCTGAGCATTGTGCTCAAAGCAATGGCTGAAATGATCACCATAGAACTTGCAGCGGAAATAGCGCCTAAAAACGCTAACAATGTTAACCACTTTTGATCGTCCACCAATGGTAAAAATAAAACATAAGCGTCTGCTGGTACTGTCTCTCCAAGGAGCATATAACCGGCTAACCCAAGCGGTATTGCAAATAATGCGAACACTGACAAATAAATCGGAAACACTCGACGACTTAGCCAGGTGTCTTTTTGAAATCTGAGTTCTACCACCATGACTTGAAATTGACGTGGCAAAGCCAAAAACGCCGACATGACGATAATTAACAACGCAAACATTGAGGTAAAGTTGGCAAGCGAAAAATGCTCATTTAAGTTGATTTGCTGCTCTGCCTGTCGCCAAATTTGCATTGGAGAATCGTATAAGTAGAAACAAACAAATAGCCCTACCGCCAAAAAAGCAACAAGCTTAATAACAGACTCAAAAGCGATAGCGAGCATCACGCCTGGGTGACGTTCTGTTACATCTATTGAGCGAATACCAAAGGCTACTGTAAACCAAGCCAATATCAAACTGACCGCTAATCCCAATTGCCAAAGATTCAAGTCTGGCGCAAATTGTAATTGTGAAAATGAATAAACAATCGCTTTTAACTGCAATGCCAAATATGGCATGGTGCCGATTAACGCAACCAAGGTAACTAATCGCGCTAAATGACGAGATTTACCATACCTTGAAGCTAATAAGTCAGCGATTGAGGTGATGTTAAGTTTTAAGCTGACTTTGATAATGCGTTGGATAAACGGCCAAGCGAAAAGGAACAGAAAAATAGGACCCAAATAAATGGGTAAGTGGGATAATATATTATTAGAAGCTTGTCCTGTGGTCCCCAAGAAACTCCAAGACGTGCAATACACTCCCATGGTCAACGCGTAAATTATGGGTTGATAGGATTTGTTTAACTTTCTGTAATGGCGATCCCCCAAAAAGGCGATATAAAATAACAGCGCAATATATGCAATGCTTATAAAAGTAAGTTGCCAATTAGCAAACATTTAACCTAAACGCCTCTCGCTAAATTTTAGAGCCCAAAGTAGTGCTGACAAACTCGCCAATATATCTCGAACCTTTTATAGCCGCAATGATCCGAAACTTTTGTTTACTACCTGGTTTTTGATTTACATCAGCGAAGTCGGTCGGGTGCGACCAATAATATGGACTTTTATCCACCGCCATTAAAAACGGTCGCGCGTTATCACTATTGTCCACCATGAAAAAAGTCGCGCTATCTAATGGCATGGTTGAATTTAACACGGTTTTATTATTCTGTTGGTATACGCTTATTTTTAAATCATTGGCATGCAAAATACATTTTTTCGCCATGACATCACAGTATCCAGCTTCAGCTTCAAGAGTGTAGAGTTGGTTTTTGAGCGTTTGACTTTCAACCCAAATATCTGAGGCAACCCAGCCAATCATCGCTAAAAATGGAGCCACCAGCAGTGCCATTTTTGTATGTCGGTTCATGACAAATTTCATTATTTTTTCCTTCGTTAACTTTGAATTGTGGCTATTCTTCACCTGATTTGCCAAGAAACTACATCCCTGTCCCCTTATCCCTGTGCTTCGAGGATAAGTACATCCTTGTACAAAAAAAGACTCCACAAGGGAGTCTTTTGCAT
This sequence comes from Gammaproteobacteria bacterium, assembly GCA_013373245.1. Lineage (GTDB taxonomy): Bacteria > Pseudomonadota > Gammaproteobacteria > Enterobacterales > Alteromonadaceae > Psychrosphaera. The sequence goes on along the minus strand of JABXID010000205.1, from coordinate 10,591 downwards.
AGTTCATGAAACAATTAATGGTCGTGCGCCGCGGCCACTTTACCATGTGGCGTGCGGAAGTTATCAACCATGTCTTGAATTTCTTTAGGCGCTTCCTCTGAGGTTTTCAGTACAATGAAAGCAACCGCAAAGTTCACCAATGCACCCACAGCACCAAACGCATTTGGTGAGATGCCAAGGAACCAATTTTCACCCATGTCACCTAAGAAAGAAGTGCCTTGGATAAACATAATGCCTTTGTGTTGGAATACGTACAACATAGTCACACCGATCCCCGAACACATACCCCAAACGGCTGCTTTACCAGACATTTTCTTCGAGAATATACCCATCATCAATGCAGGGAAGATTGACGACGCGGCTAAACCAAATGCTAACGCCACGGTACCAGCAGCAAAACCAGGAGGGTTGAGTCCGAGATATCCTGCAACCATAATTGAGATGGTCATCACAACTCGGCCAGCCAACAATTCATTTTTCTCAGAAATATCAGGCGTTAACACCCCTTTCATTAAGTCATGGGACACCGACGAGGATATTGCCAATAACAAGCCAGCTGCAGTCGACAACGCGGCGGCAATACCACCAGCGGCAACCAGCGCTATTACCCAATTCGGTAAGTTGGCAATCGCTGGGTTCGCAAGCACCATGATGTCACGATCTACCTTCACCATTTCATTGGTAGCAGTGTCAGCTGTGTATTGGATTTTGCCGTCGTTGTTTTTATCTTCAAACTGCAACAACCCCGTTTTTTCCCAGTCTTTAAACCATTGAGGACGCTCAGCGTATTCAAGATTTTGACCAGCCACTGGCTCAATGGTGTTCATTAAGTTCAAACGTGCCATAGCCCCAACTGCAGGAGCAACTGTGTAAAGCAATGCGATGAAAATTAACGCGTAACCTGCAGATTGACGTGCTGCTTTTACCGATGGCACGGTAAAGAAGCGCATAATTACATGAGGTAAACCCGCTGTACCTATCATTAACGACATAGTGTAAGCGAACATGTTAAGCGTACCGCCCATGTTGTCTGTGGTGTACTCTTTAAAGCCTAAATCCGTCACCACCATATCTAGCTTATCCAATAGGTAAACGCCACTGCCGTCGGCCAACGTTGAACCTAAACCTAACTGAGGAATTGGATTGCCAGTCAGTTGCAATGAAATAAACACAGCTGGAATAGTATAAGCAAAGATCAATACACAATATTGCGCAATTTGCGTGTAAGTAATGCCTTTCATACCACCAAGCACTGCGTACACCCAGACAACGCCCATTCCTATATAAAGACCATTATCATAATCAACTTCTAAGAAACGAGAAAAAGCAACGCCAACCCCTTTCATTTGACCGATAATGTAAGTCAATGACGCTAAAATCAAACACAACACAGCAACAACACGTGCGGTTTTTGAATAATAACGATCAGCGATAAATTCCGGAACCGTGAATTTGCCATGTTTACGCATGTAAGGGGCTAATAACATTGCAAGTAACACATAACCGCCTGTCCAGCCCATCAGAAATACTGAACCGCCATAACCTAGGAAGGCTATCAGGCCCGCCATAGAAATAAACGATGCCGCACTCATCCAGTCTGCGCCAATCGCCATACCATTTTGAATTGGTGTTACGCCGCCACCCGCAACGTAAAAGTCACTTGTTGATCCTGCTCTTGCCCACCAGGCAATCGCAAAATACAGTGCGAACGAGCCAAATACCGCAATGTAAGTATAGAGTTTTAATTCTTCCATTACTCTTCCTCCACATTGTATTTTTTATCAAGTTCATTCATTTTCTTGGTATACCAGAAAATCAATGCCAAAAACGTGTAAATCGAACCTTGTTGCGCAAACCAGAACCCTAGTTTGTAACCACCAAGGCGAATCGCGTTTAAGGGTTCAACAAGCAATAATCCAAAGCCAAATGAAACGACAAACCAAATGGCTAGGCAGATGAATATTAGGCGGAGGTTTTCCTGCCAGTAAGAGCTATTATTCTCCACGATCTTCTCCTAGTGTGATGAGCTATGGCTGACGCTCACAGCTATTCATGTTGATATTTATTTTTATATATTTTTGTATTTTTATCGGAGCTTAATGCTCCAAGTGACGGCTTTGGATGCTGAATTCATTGCACTTTGAGCCTATCCCCAGATATACCCTAGCAACGCAATATAAAATTCGGTATTCAACTTTAGTCTAGATTTACATCAATATAATTGACTGAATAACTAGCCATAATCTAAAAAGAGTAAATAAAGCAAAGTGCCACGTTCATCATTAATTTGTTATAAGGCGGTCGAAAAACTATGGAAATAGAATTACAAGAGATCAGCGGTTTTTTACAAAAAATACCGCCTTTTGACACCTTGCCATCGAACAAACTGGCGGTGCTTAGTAAATCGATTGAAATTGAATACGCTCGCAAAGGTACAATACTCAGAGACGCTAAAGAACAACTTTCTGACCAAGAGAGAAAACTTTATCTAATAAAAAAAGGCGCATTAGCTTATTACGGAAAAGACAACGAACTACTTAGCAAATACAGCGAAGGTGATTTGTGTTCAGTCTGGTTAATGCCTGATAAAAATGCATTCATATCTGTATTGGCAGAAGAGGACACCTTACTTTACCGAATCAATAAAGTTGAGCTCGATGATGTTATCCAGGAGGCACCAGAAGCTCGGGCGTTTTTTGGCCAAACTGCTGCAGAGCGACTCAACAAACGACTTCAAAAACAACAAGAGGAAGCCCTACTATCCTCTGGGTTAATCACCTCACAAGTCACTGATTTCTATCACTCTCCTGCCGCCACAATTGAAGCCAATCAAAGTATCCAACAAACGGCAATTACCATGACTGAACTCGGGTACTCATGCTTGGTGGTCATTGAGCCGCAATATAACAAAGAACGTGCCCCTGTCATCGCTGGGATCGTCACAGACAAAGACATCCGTATTCGTTGCGTGGTGGAAAATTTGGACATTCAACACCCAGTCAGCGAAATAATGACTCCCGCACTCATCACCATAGAGCAAAACGAGAGTGCTTACGATGCACTTATAAAAATGACCAGTCACAGTATTCACCACCTTCCGGTAACCCAAAATGGTCAACTCAGCGGTATGTTAACCATCACAGACTTAATGAATCATGAAAGCGAGAACGCCGTAAATATTGCCAGTTTAATACGCAAAAGCGAAAGCATTGAGCAGTTAAAACAACTCAGCAAACTGATCCCAAAACTGCAAGTTCGCATGGCTAAATTAGGCGCCAGTGCCGATCAGGTTGGCAAAAGTATTAGTGCTATTACAGTGGCTATCACCCACCGTTTAATCAATATGGCTGAACAAAAGTACGGGCCTGCACCAGTGCCATATGCATGGTTAGCAGCGGGATCACAGGCGCGCCTTGAACAGCTTAGCCACTCCGACCAAGACAACGCTCTAATTATTGACAACAGCATGTTACCTGAACACCAAAGTTGGTTTAAGCAACTTGCTCATTTTGTCTGTGACGGTCTTGCAGAATGCGGTTTTATTTATTGTCCCGGCAATATTATGGCGACGAATCAAAAATGGCGACAGACTAAAAAGCTTTGGCAAAACTACTTTCAACAATGGGTGGAGTCGCCAACGCCTGACGCCCTATTAAACTCGAGTGTATTTTTCGATCTGGCAACAGTTTACGGAGACCACGGTTTGTTAAATGACGTACGGGCAGATATGTTGCAACGTACACAAAACAACAGCCTGTTTATTGCACACTTATCTAGAAATGCACAAATGCTTAAACCACCGCTCGGTTTTTTCAGAGATTTTGTATTGGTCGAAAACGGCAACAACGAAAAGGCGCTCGATTTAAAACACAATGGCCTAGCGCTTATTGTCGATTTAGCAAGAATTTACGCACTGCAACAGGGGGTAAGTGCTGTCAATACACAAGAGCGCCTGAAAGCTGTGGCAGGCAGCAGCGCTATTACAAAATCGTCGGCCAGAAATCTTATCGACAGTTATACATTTTTGTCTAACTTACGCCTTAAACATCAAGCAGACCAGTTAAGCCAGGGCAAATCAGCAACAAACTTCATGCATCCTAAAGCGTTATCTAAACTGGAGCGCGAACATTTAAAAGACGTATTTAAGGTGATCAAAACACTGCAAGATGCTAGGCAGGTTACCTATTAATGTTAAATTATTTTAGCGCCTACAACCGACTTGAACGAAAGCGTAAAAAGCTGCTATCTCAGTTAACGGATAAGTTGAGAGACTCAGCACTTTCGCAATACATACACACACCATTTAAATCGTTCGAACAGGAAATTCTAGACCTGGATCTACTCTCCATCGACTTTGAAACAACAGGACTTAACGCAGTTTCTGACAAATTGCTGAGTATGGGTCGTGTTGAAATGCACAAGGGCCGTATTCAATTGGCGTCAGCTTCACACAACATAATTAATGTTAAACAACCGTTAAATAGTGAGAATGTCGTGATCCATCAGATCACAGACTCAGAAACAAACCGTGGCTGTGCCTTAAAAAAAGCGCTCGATGAATTACTAACAGCCATGACCGGCAAAGTGCTATTAGTACATTACGCTCATATTGAGCGCAGCTTTCTTGAACAAGCCTGTTGGCAAGTTTACGGAGTAAAGCCACCTTTTTTGATGATAGATACGTTGGCCATCATCAAGAAACGTTTTGATATGTCCGATGCCGGATATGATCCTTCAAGGCTTCGCTTAGCTAATCTATTAGCGGAATACCAATTACCAACCTACAGCTCACACAATGCTTTATATGATGCAATTTCTACCGCGGAATTGTTACTCGCAGAGTTACATCACCACAAGCAAGGTTTGAAAACGAAGTTAAAAGATCTCGTTTAAGAGTGCCAGCATCTTAGAGAACAGTATTCCCAAAGCAGCAAATGAATCACTGAAACACCTTCAATTTAAAGAACTTAATTACTTATGGCGCAGAATATCACTTATTAATAAAGCATATACTCTGTGCTCGGTCTGTGCCCTGTTATTAAGTTTTGTGATTAGCATGTTATTTATTAGTCACATTATAGCCACTAACCTATCCAGTGCCATTGCTATTACATTTATACTCGCAATGGTGAGTTTGATCGTAGGACTTATCTTATCCATCAGCGAAGTATTTCTCGCCACCAAGGCTTTAAGAAACCGACTAAAATCTAAAAACATAGATAACATAATTACAATGGAATAGTATTCTGACGTCATTGAGTTTCTAGGTGTTATGTTTAGTGCGGGTAAGACAAACGAACGTCTTTCGACTATCAAAATTTAGAAGCTCAAACTTCACACAGCAAAGCTTCCAGTCTAATTTCAGCACAAGAGTTTCGCTTTCTCAGCGGTTACATTAACCGACTGATTCACACAACGCTCGAACTGCCAACACTATATTCTACAAGAATAAATTATCCCTATTTGTGGGTCGCTAAATTTCACAAAGCGACGTATCGTAACAATCGACCAAAGTTTAAATAAAATTTAAGACGTCATTAGACTTAGGTCTAATTTCAAAATTGCAAATATCGACATACGCTGTGTGTTATCGGTAAAAATTGATCAATATAAAAACGAGTAAGTTAAAACTTACCAAGGAAAGTGTTATGAGTGATTCAAACAAATCAGAACTAGTTTATCCACCCCAGGAAGTCATCGACCAAGCAAACGTCAGTGATTACGAGGCCTTATACAATTATTCTGTCACAGACCGCGAAGGGTTTTGGGCAGAACAAGCTGAAACGCTGTCTTGGTATAAAAAGTGGGATTCTGTATTAGACGAATCTAACGCCCCTTTTTATAAATGGTTTGACGGCGCTTCAATCAATATCGTAGACAACGCAATTGACCGCCATTTGAAAAATGCCAACCGCAACAAAATGGCCATCATTTGGGAAGGTGAAAACGGTCAAGTTCGTAATTACTCATATAACGGTCTAAACCGTGAAGTTTGCCAATTCGCCAACGTGTTAAAAAGCATGGGCGTTAAAAAAGGCGACATTGTTACCATTTACATGCCTCAAATCCCAGAATTAGTCTTTGCCATGTTAGCTTGTGCTAAGTTAGGTGCGGTGCATTCCGTTGTTTACGGTGGTTTCAGTACCGAAGCACTCGCTTCGCGTATTGATGACGCACAATCACGTGTCTTAATTACTGCCGATGGCGGCTGGCGTCGCGGTAAACAAGTGGACTTAAAGTCAATTGCCAACGATGCAATGAGTCGTACACCAAGTGTTGAAGTTTGTATCTGTGTAAAAAACAATGAACTTGATGTTGAAATGGAACCAGCACGTGACTTTTGGTTACACGACTTAAAGGCCTTGCCAATTGCGAGTCCTAAATGTGAAACAGAACAAACGAGCTCAGAAGACCCACTATTTATTCTTTACACTTCAGGTACAACCGGTAAACCCAAAGGTATGTTACATACGCATGGTGGTTATGCGGTTTACACCTCGACTACACACCGAATGGCGTTTGACATAAAACCAGAAGATCGCTGGTGGTGTGCGGCGGATCCGGGTTGGATCACAGGTCACAGTTACATCGTATACGGACCACTTATCAATGGTGCGACAATTATGTTGTACGAAGGTGCGCCAAACTATCCTTATCCTAACCGCTGGTGGCAAATTGTTGAAAATTACGGCATCAATATCCTATACACATCTCCGACAGCGATTCGTGGACTTATGCGCTTTGGTGAACGTTGGCCGCAAAAACATGACTTATCAAGCTTACGCTTATTAGGCAGTGTGGGTGAACCTATCAACCCAGAAGCATGGCGCTGGTATCACAAAGTAATCGGTCAAGAACGTTGCCCAATCATAGATACTTGGTGGCAAACAGAAACCGGTGGTTTCATGATCTGTCCTTTACCGATCACGCCGCTAAAACCGGGGTCTGCGACCAAACCATTCTTTGGCAATGAAATCACTATAGTCGACGATGAAGGTGAAGAAGTTGGCGAAAACGAAGAAGGTAAGTTGATCATCAATAACCCTTGGCCTGGTATGGCAAGAACCATCTTTAAAGATGACCAGCGTTATCAAGATCTTTACTGGTCTAAAAATGGTGATAAATGGCGTTATCTAGCGGGCGACAGTGCCAAAAAGGATGAAGATGGTTACATCTGGGTCATTGGCCGTATGGATGAAGTGCTAAAAGTAAGTGGTTACAGACTAGGAACCGCTGAAATCGAAAGTGCTTTAGTAAGTCACCCTGCCGTAAGTGAAGCTGCAGCAGTTGGCTTGCCACACGAACTGAAAGGCAACGCAATCCACACTTACGTTATTCTGAAACAAGGCGTCGTAGCGGATAAAGCTCTAGCAACTGAGTTAAGAGAGCATGTGGGTATTGAGATGGGCAAAATCGCGACACCTGAAGCGGTTGAGTTTGTTGATTCATTGCCGAAAACACGCTCAGGAAAAATCATGCGTCGAGTTCTTAAAGCAAGAGCTTTAGGCCAAGATGAAGGTGATTTATCAACACTGGAAGAATAGTTAGCGAATGTTAATAAATAAGTGCCCGCTTAGGGCACTTTTCCAAAAACAATATGAGAAAACAGTTTCTATAAGTGGCTGGGGGTTAACTCGGCCTAAAAAAACAAAAATGACAGACTAGTGGGTTAGTTGTATCTAAAACCCCAATGCCTGTGGGGAGAGATACAAAATGACATGTACCACAACAAAAACTAAATTATTGCTGACCTCAGGATTATTGGCAGCAATCTTACCTAATACCGCACTTGCCGGCTATACAGTTAATACATCAGACGATGCGTCCATCACTTTTGGCGGATTCATAGCTGCCGACGTTAAACACGTTAACGGTGACTTAGCGCCAACCTTTGGCGACTTTTGGATTGGTTCAGCCTCGCAAACTGACACCGCTTCGACTAAATTCTCAGTAGCTTCAAGTCGTTTTAATACCAAATACGTTAATGGCGACACCAGCGCATTTGTTGAGATTGATTTCTATACCGGCGGTGGTAATGAAATACTTACCAACTCCATCAATCCAAGACTACGTCATGCAATTATCAAACATGGCAATTGGACGGTTGGTCAAACTTGGTCGACTTTTATTAATACCGGTGCGCTGGCCGAAGCGGTTGACTTTGCAGGCCCATTAGTTGCCTCAGGTTTTGTGCGTCAAACTCAAGTCCGCTACACCAACGGCAATTTCCAATTTGCACTTGAGAATCCAGAATCATATGGTGGCGATAATACACAAGACGCATTACCAGATGTTATAGGTAAGTACACTCACAGCGGAGACTGGGGAACAGTTTCAGTATCCGGAGTGTTTAAACAATTAAATACTACTGGTGGTGAGTCTGAAACCGCCATTGGTGTTGGTGTCACCGGTAAAATTAAAGTAGGTGACCGTGATGATTTTCGTTTTCAACTGCACGGTGGCAATACCGGACGTTACGTTGGAGCCGCAGCATCAACAGATTTGACCGGCGAAGAAGTAGAGTCATCCACTTCCATATTAGTAGCATACCGCCACTTCTGGAATGACACATATCGTTCAAATGTGTTTTATGGCAACACAACGACAGAGGAATCTGATCGTGACCGCACTCACTGGGGGGTTAACCTTTTCCGTTCGGTCAACAAAAATTTAACAGCTGGTTTTGAGGTGGGTAACTTTGAAATGGCGGAAGTCGATGCCAATTCAACCTATATACAAGCACAATTGAAATACGCTTTATAAAGAGGAAAGAATCGATTTTACACCTTGAGTCGTGATAGCAACGTCCAGAAAAGTTGGTATCACCTCGCCTATTTGTTTGGTTAGTTTTTACATAACCTCTTTGGGGAAGGCAACTTCCCCTTTTTTTTGCTATTAATTTGCTAGCAAAATTTGATTCATTAATGACAATTTTTTGCTATCTAGTGACTCATTGTAACCGACGTATTGAGGCTCCGAATATAACGTCCAATCACTGACGTGGATATCAAGGTTTAATTTATTTTTCATGTAATTAGCCCATACCTGATCAACCACTAATGCATCTGCTCGACCACGTTTTAACAACTCAAACAAAGCGGTAATCTCTTCATCTTTGGTAAAGAAGTAAGACTTTCTGATCAATGATTTATTAAATGTCTTTAGCTTTCTCATCAACTCAGGTGGGTATTCGTAATCTCTAGCGATGATCACTTTATTGAATTGCTCAGCCTGAAAATCTTGTTCTGCATCTATTTTTGTATGGCTGACGACCGCTAAATCCCAATCGGCCAGCGGCTCATCAAGCATAGCTAACCTATCCTGCTGGTCGACAAACAGCGCAAAATCTACTTTTCCCATGCGAACCGACTCGACACATCGACCGTGAGGGTAGTCACTAAAGCTCACGCTAGCATTATTTGCAATCATCCCAGCCTTTAACTTATCGACCACAACTCCTATCGACTGCCCATTTTCCATATACGCATACGGGGACCATTCTTCATAGCAAATACTGATAGTGGTCGCATAACATGGTTGTGCGCATAAACACACAAAAAAGACAAAGTAACGCACGTTTACCCTTAGTTTATGGTTATTAATTTAATTGTAGCTGTCGCTGAGTGATTTGCTGAATTAATACACATTCTTCCCGAATATCAACGCAACCAGTGAGTAAAACACCAGCCTTAATCCAATGAGAATACTTTAATATTTGCTGTTTTCTCGTAGCTTGGCACATAGTTGAACGCATCTGTATCAATTAACGCTTGTTTGAGCCTTCCACTTTTTTGCAAAATCAGCAGGCCTTTTTCTACATCATCTGCCAGAGCTTGTTGGTGTTTTCCTACAAAAAAGTAAATGGGAGCGTGGTACACCAGTATGATATTTGGAACAATGGCGAGTTCACCAAACTTATTGTTGTATTTATCAAAATCCATATCAATTTCCGCGATGCCTCGTGGAAAGTAATCACAACGACCTTTTGCTAACATTTTAAAATTAGCTTCGAAATCTGTCACACCATACACTGAATAACCATTTTGCTTTAAACGAGAGTAATCTGGCCAGTGTAATCCTTGACACGCCACCAGCTTTTTTAACGAAGGTAAGTCTATCTGTTCGAATTTGCTTTTATTCTCTGCAGTCACTAATAACATGCGTTTACCAAACATACCGTCCAACAATGGAACTTTTATTGCAATAAAATCTCTTTCCCGTTCATGAGACGTCATGCTGTAAGTAATATCTAATATATCTTTGAAGTTCAGCAACTTTAACGTGCGATTCTGGGAAAATTCAAAATCAACAGGCTCAAGTGTATATTGAATGTTGCTTGGACTGTGAGCGAGCGCTTCGGCTAAGATTTGATGAAAATAGTCATTGATCCGCTGCTGACTATCTTGGCCTTGAATGACTTTAAGTTGACGAACTTGTGGTTCACTTTTAGCCAAGACAAACGTACATAACGGCATAAAACAAATAAGCGCAAACGCGAAGTGTAAAAACAACTTAAGTAGTTTCATTATTAACTTACAAACCCAACAACTAGAAAAGTAGATACAAGCTTAATTCTTTGTGACGAGAACCA